>NZ_JBGCCS010000021.1:0-142665 GCF_041262645.1 Streptacidiphilus sp. EB129 | reverse complement strand
CCGCCCGCGGACCGCCCCCCCCGCCCCCCGCGCCGGCGGGGGCGGGGGCGGCCCCCGGGGGCCGGTCCGGCACCCAACCCCGCCCCCGCCTGGGGGGGGGGGGGACCTTCGGCCCCCCCCGCCCCTTGCTCCGTGTGGAGTGTTCCTGTGGAGAGTGTCCGTGTGCGGTGTGCGCGCGCCCCGCGTGGGTCAGGCGCCGTGCTGCTGGTCGTGGCGGCGCTGCCACCGCTGTTCCATCCGGTCGACGACGCCGGCCTTGCGCCGGCGCATCGGGGCGCCGGTACGGGGGTCCGCGATACCGAGCCTCGGCGCGTGCCGCCACCCGTTGACGGCGACCACGGCACAGCCGAGCATCACCACGAAGCCGGCCACACCCACCCACCACAGCTTGGTGACCATGCCTCCCATGAGCAGGGCGACGCCAACGACGAAGCCGGCTGCGGCCAGGTACACCGTCCGGCGGGTACGGGCACGCAGGCCCGTCCCTTCAAGCGCTGTCGCGAACTTGGGGTCCTCGGCGTACAGCGCTCGCTCCATCTGCTCGAGCAGTCGCTGCTCGTGCTCCGAGAGCGGCACGTCGTCCTCCTACTCTGGTCGCCCTGGCGACCACCGCCGTCCCCGTCAGGACAGACAGTCCTCTCCGCCTTCGGTCTGGCCAGGATAGGTCTGGAGTCGCCTCCGCGAAACCCACCCCACCGCACACCGCCGCCGGATCCTGCTTGTGTTCCGTATGCCCCAGCCGCAGGGCAGTCATGCCTTGCGCGCTTTACCTGAATCATACGGTCATCGCGGGTTTTCGGACTGCGGTAAGTGGCGGTTGCCACCCCCACAACGGGCGGGGCGGCCGGGAAGGTTCCAACGACCCGGAACGGGCGTCAGCGGAGCTCGGCGAGCAGGTGCAGCTGGGTGGCCACGGCGTGGAAGGCGGGCTGCTCGGCGGCCGCCTGCTCCAGCGCGAGCAGCGCCTCCAGGGCGCCCGGTTCGGAGTCGACGAGCACCCCGGGGACCAGGTCGGCGAAGATCCGCACGCCGTGCACCGAGGACACCAGCAGTCCCGCGGCCTCGGCCAGGCCGCGCAGCTCGTCGACGGTGAAGCGGTGCGGCATCGGGTCGTTGCCGCCCCAGTGGCCGGCCGGGTCCTGGAGGGCGGTGCGGGCCTCGGTGAAGTGTCCCGCTATCGCGCGGGCCAGCACCGCGCCGTTGCGGTTGGCGGCGAGCAGGCTGAGCAGCCCGCCCTTGCGCAGCCCGGTGGTGAGCTGGCCGAGGGCCTCGGCGGGGTCGTCGACGACCTCCAGTACCCCGTGGCACAGCACCGCGTCGACGCTGGCCGGCTCGACCAGGTCGGCCAGGTTCTGGGTGTCCCCCTGGAGGGCCCGGACCAGGCCGGTGACCCCGGCCTCCGCGGCCCGGCGCTCCAGTGCGAACAGCGCGTCCGGGCTGGGGTCGACCACGGTGACCCGGTGTCCGAGCCGGGCGACCGGCACCGCGAAGTTCCCGGTGCCACCGCCGGTGTCGAGCACGTCCAGGACGGGCCGTCCGAGCTCCTCGGCGCGCCGGTCGAGGGCGGCGTGCAGAACCTCCCACACCACGGCGGTCCGGAGGGAACTGCGGGGACGTGTCGGGTACACGGAAGAGCTCCTCTGCGGGGTGCGGCGGTACGGCCCCACTCTAGGGCCTCGGCCTGTACCCCGGGGTCAGGACGGACCCATCGCGATCACCGGGTGCCGGGCCGGATCGAGCGTGGTCAGCAGGGTGCGCATGGCGTCGGCGGGCAGGCTGACGCAGGCCTGGGTGGGGCCGCCGTGGTCGACGTGGATCCAGACGCCGCCCCCCTTGTCGGCGCCGTCCGGGCGCTGCGGGTCGAGGGGGGACACCCCCTGCACCCGGTTGTAGTCGATGGCGATGACGTAGTCGAAGGCATGGGCCAGCGACTCGCCCCGCGAACCGCGCCCGGAGGCCACGAACTCCCGGTTGTGGTCGTAGGGGAACCTGGTGCCGGCCGGGGCGGTGAGCCTGCCGCCGGCGTCGCTGAGGGTGAACACGCCGACCGGCGAGCGCAGGTCGTTGAAGTGGTGGTCCGCGGTCCAGCCCTTCAGGGCGTTGTGGGCGGGCCAACTGGCGCCCCGGACCCAGGGGCTGGAGGTGGAGGGGCGGCTGTAGAGGGTGGCGGTCGAGTCGGAGGAGTCCTGGCCCGTACCGGTCACCACGACGACCTGGCGGGAGTCGGCCGGTATCTGCGAGCGCAGCGTGCCGCTGAGGCCGGCGATCGTGGCCGCCTGCGACAGTGCCTGGGCACCCCGCTGGTCGCCCGAGGCCGGCCAGGAGACCATGCTCGCCCCGGCCGTGAGCACCAGGGCGAACACGCCCAGCACCGCCTTGCCGCGCCGGGTCAGCCGTACCCGCCCACCGGTCGTCCCGACGTGATGATCAGTCATACCGTCACGGTATAGGTCAGCCGGTACGCGGCATCGGCGGCTCGCCGTCCTGCTCGGGCCGGTCGGCGCGGGCCGGGTTGAGCGCGATCAGCCGCTGCACCACGCGCAGGAACAGTGCGGTGTTGCGGATCAGGTCGTCGGCCTCGCGCAGGGTGGCGGCCGAGGCGATCCCGGCCTCGGCGGCGGCCCGCTTCGGCGCACCGGCGGCGTAGTACAGGGCCCACTCGGCGAGTTCGGGCGCCACTTCGGGCAGCACCTCCCAGGCGCTGCGGATCCGGCCGCGCCGGCGCGGCGACTCCTCCGGACGCCCGCGGACCGCGAGCACCGACGCCGAGGCACGCAGCGCCGCCAGGTGCGCCACGGCGTAGCGCTCCAACGCCCCCTGCATGCCGCGGGCCTCGTCGAGGCCGCGGTAGGCCTGCGCAAGCAGGTCGAGCGCGGCCGGCGGGGCCCCGGCCCGGCGCAGCACCGGATGAACGTCGGACGGCGGCCGATAGGGCCGTGCACTGCCCGCAGCGGCGGCGGCCGCTGTCCGCGCCGGGCTCTGCGGCTGGGTCTGCAGCGGCAGCTGCAGCACCTGCGCCGTCGGTGTCACCGTGGATGTCACCGTCGTCGATGTCACCGTCGAGCCGGCGCCCGCGCCTGAGCTGATACCTGAGCCGATGGCCATCACTCTCGTCCTCCCGTTCGAATCCGGCCGGTTCAGTCGGTCGTGCTCGTGAGGGTCCAGCGCCCGGCGGCGCGGTCGAAGCTGAGGTCGTAGACACCGGCGTCGAAGCAGCGGCCCGGACTGGCCTGCACCCGCCACACCTCGTGTCCGGCGCCGTTCGAGCGGCCCAGGACCTCCCGTACGGCGTAGACCCGGTCGCGCCACAGGAAGTGCGTGGGCTGCCCCGGATCGCCCCGGACCTCGATCAGGTCACTGCGCATCGCGATCACCTCCGCCATCGTCGCCACGTTCGAATTTTTGTTCGAACAATCTCAGAGTAACCTCCCGCCGCAACCCCGCGTCAACGACCACCGGAACCCTCATCGACATGCTGCACCCCGGCACTGACAGTCACGCTCCGTGACCATGCACGGCGCGGACACCGGGCGGCGGTTACGCACCTCACACTCCCGAGCACTCCCGACGGCATCCCTCCCGCCGTTGCCCCGGCTAGAATTTGAACTGACCAGTCAGTTTAAAAGAAGGGGGCGGGCTCCATGGGGGACGCCACCGACGCCGTGCGGCGTACCGACGGTGCGGCAGTGACGGCCGAGGCGCTGGGGCTGCGCGGTCCGCGCGGCTGGGTCTACCGAGGGGTGGACCTCGACCTCGAACCCGACACCCTCACCGTGGTCACCGGCCCGGCCGGCTCCGGACGGACGTCGCTGCTGCTCACCCTGGCCGGACGGATGAGACCGACCGAAGGGCGGGCCGGGGTCGCCGGACTGCGCCTGCCCCGGCAGGCCGCCGCGGTGCGCAGGCTGGCCGCCCTGGGCCCGGTCCCCGGCGTGAACGACCTGGAGGGCGCGCTGACCGTCGCCGAGCATCTGCGCGAGCGCCGGCTGCTGCACTTCCCCCGGCGCGCCCCGCGCCGCAGCACCGAACAGGCCCTCGGACTGGTCGGACTGGCGGTCGAGAGCCTGCCCGGCGGGCTGCGCACCCAGGTCCGCGAGCTGGACCCGGTGCAGTCGCTGCGGCTGTCCACCGCGCTCGCCCTGCTCGGCCGGCCGCGCCTGCTGCTGGTGGACGACGCCGACGAGCGACTGTCCGCCACGGAGCGCGCGGCCGCCTGGGCGATGCTCCGCGCCGTCGCCGACTCCGGCACCACCGTGGTGGCCGGCGCCGCCGACGCCCCCGAATCCGCCGACACGACCGTCCGTCTGGAGTCCGCCGATGCGCACGCCTGAGCTGCTCCGACTGCGCGGACCGGGCCTGGCCCGGCTGGAACTGCGCCGCTTCTCCCGGGGCCGGCTGCCGCGCGCCGCCCTGGTCGCGCTGCTGCTGCTGCCGCTGCTCTACGGCGCGCTCTACCTGTGGTCGTTCTGGAACCCCTACGGCCACCTGGACCGGCTGCCGGTGGCCCTGGTGAACCAGGACCGCGCGGTCACCGTCAAGGGACAGCGGATCGACGCCGGCAAGGACCTCAGCGACGAGCTGAGGAAGCGCCAGATCTTCGGCTGGGACGTGGTCGGCCCGGAGCAGGCCGCCGCGGGCGTCGCCTCCGGCCGCTACTACCTGTCGCTCACCATCCCCGCCGACTTCAGCGCGGACATCGCCAGCAGCGACAGCGACCGGCCGGCCGCCGGGGAGCTGCAGGTGCAGACGAACGACTCGAACAACTACATCGTCGGCCAGATCTCCCGCTCGGTGTTCGACGAGATCCGGGCCGCCACCTCGGCCAAGGCCTCGAACGGCTTCTACGACCAGGTCTTCGTCGGCTTCTCCGACCTGCACGACCAGACCCTGCGGGCGGCCGAGGGCGCCGACCGGCTCACCTCCGGCGCCCGGCAGTCCGCGCAGGGCGCCGGGCAGCTGGCCGACGGCGCGGCCGGTGCCCGGAGCGGAGCCCAGCAGCTCGCCGCCGGACTGGACCAGGCGACCCGGGGCAGCAGCGCGCTGGCCCACGGCCTGGGCACGCTCGACCAGGGCGCCGGACAACTCGCGTCCGGCGCCCGGCAGGCCGCCGTCGGCACCCAGCAACTCGCGGACGCCGTCAACCCGGTGGCGGCCGACCTGTCCCCGCTGCTGCACGAGCACCCCGAACTGATCAGCCAGTCCGCGACACTGGTCGCCACCGGCGCCCAGCAGATCGCCGACAACCTGGGCAGGCTCCCGGCCGCGAGCCGGCAGGCCCTCGCCGCCGCCAAGGACGCCGCCGGGCAGTTGGACACCCTCGACGCCCAGCAGTGCGGCACCGACCCGGCCGGCCCGGACTGCGCCCGGCTGCACGCCGCGGACCAGGCGGCGCACCAGGTCGTCACCGTGGCCACCCAGCTGGACGCCACGGTGCAGCAGCTGTCGCCCCAGCTCACCGCGCTCGCCGCGGACGCCGGACGGGTGGCCGCGCTGGCCAGGCCGCTGGAACGGCCGGGTCTGGCGCAGAGCTTCGACGCCGCGGTGGCCCAGGTCAACCAGCTGAACCGCGGCGTACGGCAGCTGGCCGGCGGCGCGGACGCGCTGCGGCAGGGCACCGGCCAGGCGGTCTCCAGCGCCGGCACCCTGAGCAACGGCCTGGCCACGCTGGACACCGGCGCCCATTCCCTCTCCGGCGGCCTGTACCGGCTCTCCGACGGCGCCCAGCAGCTCGACTCCGGCCTCGGCACCCTCGCCGACGGTTCGGGGCAGCTGGCCGGCGGACTGCACACCGGGGCGGCGGGGATACCCGACTACGACGCGGCCCAGCGGGACGCGCGTGCCACCGCGATGAGCGACCCGGTGCAGCTCGCCAAGGACACCCTCAACGCCGCGCCCGGCTACGGCACCGGCCTGGCCCCGTACTTCATCCCGCTGGCGCTGTGGGTCGGCGCGATGGTCGGCTACATGCTGCTGCGCCCGCTCAGCAACCGGGTGCTGTCCGCGAACACCCCCGCCTGGCGGGCGGCGCTGGCCGGCTGGCTGCCGGTGGCCGGGGTGGGACTGCTGCAGGCGGCGGCACTGCTGGCGGTGCTCTGCGGGGGCCTGGGCCTGCGGCTCAGCCATGCCGCCGGGGTGTGCGGGTTCCTGGCGCTGACCGTGCTGTGCTTCTCCGCCGTGGTCCAGTGGCTGAACGCCCGCTTCGGCCCGGCCGGGCGACTGCTGGCGCTGGCGCTGCTGATGCTCCAGCTCACCTCGGCCGGCGGCACCTACCCGGTGGAGACCAGCCCGGACTTCTTCGGCGCGATCCACCCGTACCTGCCGATGAGCTATGTGGTGGCCGGACTGCGGCGGCTGATCAGCGGCGGCGACCCGACGGCGGTGTGGACCGGCAGCGCGGTGCTGCTCGCCTTCACCCTCGGCGCCCTGGCCCTCACCACGCTGACGGCCCGTCGCCGCCAGCTGTGGACGGTCACCCGGCTGCACCCGGAGCTGACGCTGTGACCGGCCCCGTGACGGGGGACAATGCGCTCATGGCCACCAGTTCCCGCCGTTCGGCGACCCGGCAGAAGCTCTACGAGGCAGCGGTGACGCTGATCGCCGAACAGGGCTACTCGGCCACGACCGTGGAGGAGATCGCCGAGCGGGCCGGGGTCGCCAAGGGCACCGTCTACTACAACTTCGCCAGCAAGTCCGATCTGTTCGAGGAACTGCTCCGGCACGGCGTGGGCCTGCTCACCACGGCGCTGCGGGAGGCCGGGGCGGGGCTGCGCGGCCTGGCCGCGCTGGACGCGATGGCGCGCGCGGGCCTGGAGTTCATCCGCACCTACCCGTCCTTCGCGCAGCTGTTCGTCGCCGAGACCTGGCGCACCAACCGCTCCTGGCACGACACGCTGCGGCTGATGCGCGAGGAGACCGTGTCGGTGGTCGCCGCGGTGCTGGCCGAGGCGGTCGCCGCCGAGGAGCTGCCGGCCGACCTGGACGTGCAGCTGACCGCCTCGGCGGTGTTCGGCATGGTGCTGGTGGTCGCCCTGGACTGGCTGGCCTTCCAGCCCGAGCGCAGCCTGGACGACGTGCACAGCAGCCTCAGCCGGCTGCTGCGGGCGCGCATGCCGACGTGACCTCCGGCGCGTCGGACGCCGTCGCGGCCGGTTCCGCCGCTGCGGCGGTCACCGTGGTCGCGGCGGTGACCGTCGCGGCGGCCGTCCGCTCCGGGACGGTGAACAGCGGCAGGAAGAGCTGCACCAGCGGGCCGATGCCCAGCGCGTAGGCAACCGTCCCGACGCCGAAGCTGCCGCCCAGCAGGACCCCCAGCACCAGCACGGTGACCTCGATGACGGTCCGCACCAGCCGGACCGAGCGCCCGGTGCGGCGGCAGAAGCCGGTCATCAGGCCGTCGCGCGGCCCGGGGCCGAACCGCGCGCCGATGTAGAGGCCGCTGGCGACGCCGTTCAGCACGATCGCCGCCACCAGGAGGCCGATCCGCAGCGGCAGTCCGTTCGGGACGGGGATCAGCGCCAGCGCCGCGTCCACGGACAGGCCGATGACGAAGACGTTGCTGACCGTGCCCAGTCCGGGCCGCTGCCGCAGCGGGATCCACAGCAGCAGCACCAGGGCGCCGACGATCATCGTGATGGTCCCGAAGGACAGCCCGATGTGCCTGGTCAGGCCCTGGTGGAAGACGTCCCACGGGTCGAGGCCCAGGGCGGCGCGGATCTGCAGCGCCATGCTCGCCCCGTAGAGCACCAGGCCGAGGTAGAGCTGGACGAGGCGGCGGGTGAGCTGCACGGGATTCCCCCTTGAGGTCCGACGGTCGAGCATGCCACTGTGGGTTCACGGGCCACTCTGGACCGGGGTGGCCTGTTGTTCCATAGCCAATCGAGAACAGGTGGACTGGTGGTGAGCACGCGATCCTCGATCGGCGCGGCCCAGCTGGACCGGGCTCTGGGCGACTGGCAGCAGGGCCGGGACGTCGCCTACCGCTCGCTGGCGGGCTCGCTGCGCAGCCTGGTGCTGGACGGCCGGGTGCCGGTGGCGAGCCGGCTGCCGGCCGAGCGGGAGCTGTCCTCGGTGCTCGGGGTGAGCCGGACCACGATCGCGGCGGCCTACGAACTGCTGCGTGACGAGGGCTTCCTGCAGAGCCGGCGGGGGGCCGGCAGCTGGACCGCGCTGCCCGCCGGGCGGCCGATGCCGGTGGCCGGCCTCTCCCCGTACCCCACGGACCGGGGCGGGGTGATCGACCTGGGGGTGGCCGCGATGGCGGCGGCGGAACCCTGGATCTCGACGGCCATGGCCGCGGCCGTCGACGAGCTGCCCTGCTACACCGGCACCCACGGTGACTTCCCGGCCGGGCTGCAGGTGCTGCGGCAGGCGGTCGCCGACCGCTACACCCGGCGCGGGCTGCCGACGGTGCCCGAGCAGATCATGGTCACCAACGGCGCCACCGGCGCGTTCTCGCTGCTGCTGCGGGCCCTGGTCGGCCCGGGTGACCGGATCGCGGTGGAGTCCCCCAGCTACGCCAACGCGCTGCAGGCGATCTGCCTGCACGGTGCGCGGCCGGTGCCGGTCCCGCTGGAGCGGGACGGCTGGCCGCTGGACGCCTGGGCGCGCACGCTGCGCGAGGCCGGGCCGACCCTGGCCTATGTGATCCCGGACTTCCACAACCCGACCGGGCTGCTGATGCCCGATCACCAGCGCCGCGAGCTGGTGGCGCTGGCCCGGTCCGCCGGCACCCGGCTGGTGGTGGACGAGACGCTGGCCGAACTGCTGCTGGAGCCGGGCACCGTTCTGCCGGCGCCGCTGGCGGCGTACGACCGCAACGGCAGCGTGATCACCATCGGCTCGGCCGGCAAGACCTTCTGGGGCGGGCTGCGGATCGGCTGGATCAGGGCGGCTCCGGAGCTGATCCGGCGGATCGCGGCGGACCGGGCCAGCCTGGACGTCAGCTCGCCGGTGCTGGAACAGCTGGCGGTGTGCCGGCTGCTGACCGAGTGCCTGCCGGAGGTGCTGGAGTACCAGCGTGCCCGGCTCAGGGCGCAGCGGGACGCCCTGGTGGACGCGGTCCGCGCGGAGCTCCCGGACTGGACCTTCCGGCTGCCGCAGGGCGGGCTGTCGCTCTGGGTGCGCACCGAGGAGGGCGGTCTGGGCGGCAGCGCGCTGGCCTCCGCCGCGCAGGGCTGCGGGGTGTGGATCGGCTCCGGACCCCGGTTCGGGGTGGACGGGATGCTGGAGCGCTTCGTCCGGCTGCCGTTCACCCAGCCCGCCGAGGTGGCCCGGGAGGCGGTGCGGCGGCTCGTGGCCGCACGGGCGACGGCCGGGTCCCCCGAGGCCCCGGCCTCGCAGTGCGCACTGCTCTGACCCCCGTCACCGCTCTGACTCCCGTCACCGCTCGGCACCTGCTCCGCCGCCCCGTGTCGGCGGTGCGGGTGCCGAGGGGCCCCGCGACGGGCTGTCGGTGCGGTCCACTACGGTGGGAGATCCACTACGGTGGGCCGGCCGCCCGGGAGGGCGGTGTCGTTCGCAAGGGGGGAAGCCGCCGTGTCCGTCATCCCGTTGATCTTCACCAGTGGCTGGGCCAGTGGTGTCAACGCCTACGCCGTGGTGCTGCTGTTGGGGCTGTTCGGACGCTTCGACCACATCTCCTCGGTACCGCCCTCACTGGAGCGCACCGACGTCCTGGTGGCCGCGCTGGTGCTGTTCCTCTGCGAGGCGGTGGCCGACAAGATCCCCTATGTGGACACGGTCTGGGACTCGGTGCACACCGTGATCCGTCCGGTCGCCGGCGCGGTGGTGGCCGCGCTGCTCGCGGGCCACGCGCACGCCTCCCTGGGCACCCTCGCGGCCGCCGCGCTGGGCGGGACCACCGCCCTGGTCAGCCATCTCATCAAGATGGCGCTGCGGATGGGCGTGAACACCTCCCCCGAGCCCTTCTCCAACATCGTGATCAGTCTGCTGGAGGACCTGGCGGTGGCCGGCCTGGTGGTTCTGGCGCTGTTCCATCCGGTACCGGCCGCGATCATCGCCGGAGTACTGCTGCTCAGCGGGCTGCTCCTGGTCGGGTTCACCGTCTCCCGGATCCGCCGCTTCTGGATACGCCGCCGGGAGCGCCGCGCCGAGCGGGCCGCTAGGAGCGCTCCGCGCGCGGGCGTCCCTGCGGGCGGATGACCGTCACGATCAGCAGCAGCGCCACCGCCATGAACCCGGCCGCGACCCCCATCGCGTCGGCCACGCCGTGGGCGAGTGCGGCGTGCGCGGCCGCCGTCGACGAGGCTCCGGGGACCACGGCACCGCCCTGGTGCCGCAGCGCGGAGGTGTAGACGGTGAGCAGCACCGCGGTGCCCAGCGCCCCGCCGACCTGCTGCATGGTCTGCATCGTCCCGGAGGCCGCGCCCGCCTCCGCCGGGCGTACCCCGGCCAGGATGGTCAGGCTGAGCGGGACCATGGTGAACCCGGCGCCGAGCCCGAAGAGCACCATCGGCACCATGATGCCGGGGGCGTAGCCGGTGGCCGCGGTGATCCTGGAGAGCAGCAGCAGGCCGCTCAGCAGCAGCACGGGGCCGCCGAAGAGGAACGGGCGGGGGCCGAAGCGGGGCAGCAGGCGTGGTCCGAGCCGTGCTCCGGCGAAGATCAGCACCGCCAGCGGGAGGAAGGCGAAGCCGGTGCGCAGCGGGCTGAAGCCGAGGGCGTTCTGCAGGTACTGGGTGAGGAAGAAGAACATCCCGAACATCGCCGCCGGGACCAGCAGCATCACCACGTAGCCACCGGCCCGCACCCGGTTGGTGAGCAGGTCCAGCGGCAGCAGCGGCACCGCGGTGCGCGCCTCCCACCGGACGAATCCGGCCACCAGCAGGACGGCCGCCGCGAAGCAGCCCAGGGCGCCGCGGTCGGTCCAGCCGTCGGTGGCGACCCGGATGAAGCCGTAGACGAGGCTGCTGGTGCCGAGCGTGGCGATCACCGCGCCGGGGATGTCGAGCCGGCCGGGGTGCCGCTCGGGCTCGCGGATCAGCCGGGGCGCGAGCAGCACCACGGCCAGCCCGACCGGCACGTTGATGAACATCACCGCGCGCCAGGAGAAGTACGAGGTCAGCAGGCCGCCCAGGATCAGCCCGACCGAGGCGCCACCGGCCGACATGCTGGAGAACAGCCCGATGGCACGGGCCCGCTGGGCCGGGTCCTGGTAGGTGCTGATGATCAGGGCCAGGGTGTTGGGCGCGGCGATGGCGGCGCCGACGCCCTGGGCGGCGCGGGAGGCCAGCAGCAGCGCCGGGTCGGTGGCGAAGCCGCCGAGCAGCGAGGCGATGGTGAACAGGGCGACACCGGCGACCAGCAGCCGGCGCCGTCCGAAGATGTCGCCCGCCCTGCCGCCGAGCAGCAGCAGTCCGCCGAAGGCGAGCAGGTAGATGTCCTGCACCCAGGACAGTCCGGCCGGGGAGAAGTGCAGGGTGCGCTGGATGCCGGGGAGCGCTATGGACACTACGGTGGCGTCCAGGATGACCATCAACTGGCAGGCCAGGATCACGGCCAGGGCGAATCCGGGGCGGCCTGGCGACCGGTCTGGATCTCGTACCGGGTGCGCGCGTGATTCCGGTTCCCTGGCGAGGGGACGGGCGGTGGCGGTGTGCTCGGACATGGTTCTCCCAAGGGATGCGCCATCATGGCGAAGGAATGGAGGGGCATGACGAAGGAAGGGAGGGGCATGGAGGAGGAGGGGAATCAAACGGAGGGATCCTCCGGTTCCATCAACAACGATACGGAGGTAGTCTCCGTTTATCAACCCTGGGATGGCGCATGACCGACTCCGCGAGCCACACTCCCGCGCGGGCCCCGCGCCCGCCGCGCCCCATGCGCGCCGACGCCCGCCGCAACTACGAGCGGCTGGTGACGGTCGCCACCGAGGCGTTCCTGGAGCACGGCACCGACGCCTCCCTGGACGACATCGCCAAGCGCGCCGGCGTCGGCCCCGGCACCCTCTACCGGCACTTCCCGACCCGGCAGCAGCTGATCGACGCCGTCCTGGAGCAGTGGATCCAGTCCGTGCTCGCGGACGCCGAACCGCTGCTGGGCGCGGACGACCCGGCCGAGGCGCTGAGCGCGTGGCTGCACAGGCTGGTCTCCCACGTCTCGGTGTTCCGCGGCCTGGCCGCGGCGCTGCTCCCGCCGCTGCCCAAGTCGAAGTCCCCGGGCTGGGTGCTGCACAGCACGGCAGGCGAACTGTTCGAGCGGGCCCAGGCGTCGGGCCGGATCCGGCCGGACGTCGAAGTCGGCGACGTGCTGGTGATGATCAGCGGGATCACCTGGGCCTGTGACAGCGGCAAGACCGTCAACGCCGACCGCCTGGTCGACCTGATCATGGACGGCCTCCGCACCGGAGCACCCCGCCCTGGCTCCGCCGGCCAGACAGGCACCGGCCACGGCTGCGCGGCCACGGCCCGGCCTTAGGATCAGTGCCCATGGCACGAATCGTCGTCATCGGCGCAGGTATGGGCGGGCTCGCGGCAGCGGCGCGGTTGGCCACGGTGGGCCACCGGGTCACCGTGTGCGAGGCGGGCGGCAGCCACGGCGGGATGGTCGGGCAGTACGAGCGCGACGGCTTCCGCTTCGACACCGGCCCGACCCTGCTCACCCTCCCCGCCGTCTACCGGGACCTGATGCTGAAGACCGGCCGGACCCGGCTGGAGGACGAGGTCGAACTGCGCCCGGTCGACCCCGGCAGCCTGCACCTGCTGCCGGACGGGACCCGGGTGGAACTGGCCAACGCGTCCCGGGCCAGGGTGATCGAGGCCCTGGACGCCGCGCTGGGCGCCGGCGTCGGCGACCGCTGGGGCGGGCTGCTGGAGCGTGGCCGGGGCGTCTGGGAGGCCACCCGGCGGCCGCTGCTGGAGGAGCCGCTCCCCGACGACCCGTCAGCCCTGCACCGGGACCCCTACGTCCCGGCCCGGCGCGGCCTCTTCGCCCGCGCCCCGCAGACCCTGGCCGACGTCGCGGCACGCGAACTGCGCCACCCCGGGCTGACCGCCCTGCTGGACGAGTACGCGCTGCGCTTCGGCCTGGACCCGCGCCACGCCCCGGCCTCGCTCGCGTCGCTGCCGTACATGGAGCAGAGCTTCGGCGTCTGGTACGTCACCGGCGGCATGCGCGCGCTCGCGGACGCCGTGCTCCGGCGCTGCCGGCAGCGCCGGGTGGAACTGCGCTTCGACAGCCGGGTCGAGCAGGTCCTCGGCGCCGACCGGGTCACCGGGGTACGGCTGGCCGACGGGACCAGGCTGGAGGCGGACGTGGTGGTCGCCGACACCGACCCGCGGGTGCTCGGCCTGCCCGCCGCCACCCGCGCTGAACCGCTGCCCGGACGGTTCAGCGTGCTGCTCGCGCTGCGCGGTGACCGTCCGGCCGGCACGCCGCACCGCACCGTGGTGCACGCGCCCGACCGCCAGGACGAGCTCGACGCGCTGTTCGGCCCTGTCCCCCGGCTCTGCGCGCGCCCCACCGTTCAGGTGCTTCGGCCGGACGACGCCACCCTCGCCCCGCCCGGCCACGAGGCCGCGCTGCTGACGGTGACCGTCCCCGGCACGGCTCTTCCCGGCACAGCTCTCCCCCGCACGGCCGGAATCCGCACGGCGGGCATCGACTGGAGCGACCCCGCCGTCACCGCGGCCTACGCCGACGCCGTTCTCGCGTACGCCGCCCCCGAGTTGCGCGATCGCCTGCTCTGGCGGGAGCCACGTACCCCCGCCGACACCGAGCGGGAGACCGGCGCGCCCGGCGGCTCGGTTCCGGCGCCGGCGCTGGCCGGAGCGAAGGGCGACTACCTCGCCGCACCCAACCGCGTCGCCGCCCGCCCCGGGCTCTACCTGGTCGGCGGTACCGCGCACCCCGGCGGCGGGCTGGCCCGGGTGGGCATGTCGGCCGCCCTGACGGCCGAGCTGATCGGCACGCCCTGACTCAGCGGTACTGCTGCCAGGTCTCCTGCTGCGGCTGGTGGTTGCCGGCCTGCTGGTGCGGCTGGTGCTGCTGCTCCTGCGGGTACTCCTCCGGCGACTGCTGCGGCTGGTACTGCTGCGCCGGGTCGGCCGGGGCCGGGGACCACTGCTGATGGTCGTACGACTGCTGGTACGGCTGCTGGTAGGACTGCTGCTGGTACTGCCCGTCCTGGTACTGCGGTGTCTGGTGCTGCGGGCTCTGGTACTGCGGCTCGTAGTAGCCGGACGATCCCTCGTACACCGGCTGCTGCTGCGACTGCTGCTCGTAGTACGGCGAGGCCGCCGTGGTCTGCGCGTAGTCGTAGGAGTAACCCTGCTGCTGCTCCGCCGGGTAACCGCCGTAGCCGCCGCCGTCGTTACCCGCGCCGCCACTGCCCACGGCGCTGCCGTCGCCGTATCCGGCGTACTGCTGCGGGTACTGCTGCCCGCCGTGCTCGGCGGATTCGTACCCGCCCGACTCGACCGCCTCGAAGGCCGCCGTCGCGTACTCCGGCTGTGATACCGCCGGCGCCGCCGACTGCGGGACGTCCTCGACCGGCCCGACCTCGCCGACCTGCGGCGCGGACGCGGCCTCACCGGCCTCGGTGACCTGGCCCGCCGGGAACACCGTGCCGAGCAGCGGCACCCGGGCCAGCGCCCCCGGCAGCGAGCCGTCCGCGGAGCGCAGCGACCAGTGCGAGCCGTAGGCGTTCTTCACCGCCCTGGTGACCAGCGCCTGCCCGGCCCCGAAGGCCACCACCCCGGCCCCGATCAGCGGCAGCGACCGCTGCGCCACCCCGGCGACCAGCACCAGGAAGCCCAGCAGCGCCAGCACCCGCCAGTGTGGCTGCGCCCGGTGCTGCAGCAGCAGCTCGCCGAGCAGCCACAAGGCGACCACCGCGAACGCGGCGTACAGCACGGCGAGACCGATGACCGGCACGGTTCAACCACCTCTGCGTTCACGGGAAGGGCGGGCGTTGCCGCACCACCGTACCCGGCCCTGAAGCGGGCCCGGCCTCAGGAGCGGTCGTGCAGGCCGAGGTTCTGGTAGATCTCGGACGTGACGGTGGAGAAGTTCATCGTCATGAAGTGCAGTCCGGGGGTGCCCTCGGCGATCAGCCGACGGCACATCTCGGTGGCGTGCTCGATGCCGATGGCGCGGACCGCGGCGGGGTCGTCCTCGACCGCCAGCATCCGGTCGGCGAGCTGCTGCGGGAAGACCGCGGTGCTGAGGTCGGGGATCCGGCGCAGCGAGCGGACCGTGGTCACCGGCATGATCTCCGGGATGATCGGCACCTCGCACCCGGCGGCCGCGACCCGGTCGCGGAAGCGCAGGTAGTTGTCGACGTCGAAGAACATCTGGGTGATCGCGTAGTCCGCGCCGGCCCGGCACTTGGCGACGAAGTGCCGGATGTCAGTGTCCCAGTCGCTGGATCGCGGGTGCATCTCGGGGAAGGCCGCCACCCCGACGCAGAAGTCACCCGACTCCTTGATCAGCTGCACCAGCTCGGAGGCGTAGGCGACGCCCTGCGGGTGCTTGACCCACTCCCCCAGCGGATCCCCCGGCGGGTCGCCGCGCAGCGCCAGCACGTTGCGCACACCCTGGTCGGCGTAGTGGCCGAGGATGTTGCGCAGCTCGGCCACGCTGTGGTCGACGGCGGTGAGGTGGGCGACCGGCGTGAGCGTGGTCTCCTGGGCGATCCGCCCGGTGATGTTGACGGTGCGGCCCCGGGTGGAGCCGCCGGCGCCGTAGGTCACCGAGACGAAGGTCGGCGACAGCGACTCCAGCCTGCGGATCGCCTTCCACAGCCCGGTCTCCGCCTCGGCGCTGCGCGGCGGCATGAACTCGAACGAGTACGAGCGGGCTCCCTGGCAGAGGAGCTCGCGGATGGAGAGCGCGCGATCGCTGCGGGTGCTGGGGGTGCCGAGGGCCATGCTGGCAGGTTATCCGCGATCCGGACGGAATTCGAAACACCTGTCCACCTGCTGATACGCGGTGCCGTGGAGTGGGCTCAGCAGTCCCGTGGACCCCGCGCGTTACCCTGGCAGTCCCCGTCCGCTCGGAGAACACCGGTGCCTCTGCTCCCCGCCCCGCCCCTCGACGTCGCCCCCGTACCCGCACGGGAGGGGCTGCGGGATACGGGCAACCCCGTGGCCGGCGTTCCGGTGGACGGCGGTCCTGTGGACGGCGGTTCCGTGGAAGCAGCCCCCGTGGACGGCGATCCTGTGGATGGCGATCCTGTGGATGGCGATCCTGTGGATGTGGAGCGGCTGCGGCAGCGGGTCGGCGCGGCGCTCGACCGTTTCCTGGACCGCCAGGAAACGGTTCTCGCCTCGATCTCCCCGCAGCTGGCCCCGGTCGCGGAGACCCTGCGGGACTTCGTGCAGGGCGGCGGCAAGCGGCTGCGGCCCGCGTTCTGCTACTGGGGCTGGCGCGGGGCGGGCGGCAGCGCCCACGACGAGGGCGCGGTCACCGCGTGCGCGGCGCTGGAGCTGCTGCAGGGCGGGGCGCTGATCCACGACGACCTGATAGACCGCAGCGACACCCGGCGCGGGCTGCCCGCGATGCACCGCCGGTTCGAGGCGATGCACGCGGCCGAGGGCTGGCACGGCGACGGCGCGGAGTACGGGGCGGCCACCGCGGTACTGCTGGGTGACCTGCTGCTGGTGTGGTGCGACGAGCTGCTGTGGGACTGCGGCCTCGGCCGCGACGCGATCCGCCGCGCCAAGCCGCTGTTCGACCTGATGCGGACCGAGGTGATGGCGGGCCAGTACCTGGACCTGCTGGAGCCCGCCGCGCCCTGGCCGGCCGGCTCGGACCCGGTGGAGCGGGCCCGTCGGGTGGTGCACTACAAGTCCGCGAAGTACACGGTGCAGCGGCCGTTGCAGATCGGCGGGCTGCTGGCCGGCGCCGATCAGGCGCTGATCGACGCCTACGGCGCGTTCGGGCTGCCGCTGGGCGAGGCGTTCCAGCTCCGTGACGATCTGCTCGGGGTCTACGGCGACCCCTCGGTCACCGGGAAGCCCGCCGGGGACGATCTGCGCGAGGGCAAGCGCACGCTGCTGGTCGCCGAGGCGATGCGGGGCTGCAGCCCCGCGGACGCCCGGCTGCTGGACGACCTGCTGGGCGCGCCGGGGCTGGGGGATCCTGAGGTCGCCCTGGTCCGGCAGGCGATCACCCGCAGTGGCGCGCCGGAGCGGGTGGAGGCCCGGATCGAGGCGCTGCTGCGGGAGGCTCTGACCGCCCTCGACACCGCCCCGGGGCTGGCCCCCGAGGCCCGCCGCAGCCTGCACCGGCTCGCCGCGGCCGCCACCACCCGCCACCACTGACCCGCTCACGCAGGCCGTCGACGGCCGCGCCGCCGGCGGATCCGGCGACGCGGCACGGTACGGCAGTGGGTGCCGACCTGCGGTCGGTCCGCCCCCGGGGGTGGTCCGACCCGGCGGTCCGGGTACGGACCTGCGGTCAGTCGCGCTCGCGGACCCGGCGGGCGAGGTCGACCGCTGCCGCGTGCGGGTCGGCTGCGGCGGTCAGTGCGCGGACGACGACGATGCGGCGCGCGCCCGCGTCGAGCACCTGGTCGAGGTTGCCGGCGTCGATGCCGCCGATCGCGAACCAGGGCCGGTCCGGCGACTGCTTCGCGGCGTACTCGACCAGCCCGAGACCGGGCGCGTGCCGCCCCGGCTTGGTCGGGGTGGGCCAGACCGGGCCGGTGCAGAAGTAGTCCACACCGGGCTCGACCAGTGCGGCGTCCACCTCGGCCTCGGCGTGGCAGCTGCGGCCGATCAGCATCTCCGGCCCGACAACGGCGCGGGCCGCGGGCACCGGCAGGTCGTCCTGGCCGAGGTGCAGCACCTGGGGCCGCGCCGCGTGGGCGACGTCGGCGCGGTCGTTCACCGAGAACAGCTTGCCGTGCCTGCGGCAGGCGTCGGCGAGGACCTCCAGGTACTCCAGCTCCTGCCGGGCCTCCAGGCCCTTGTCGCGGAGCTGCACGATGTCCACGCCGCCCGACAGCACCGCGTCCAGGAACGGGGCGAGGTCGCCCTGTTCGCGGCGGGCGTCGGTGCACAGGTACAGCCGGGCGTCGGCGAGGGCCGCCGTCGCTGCTGCTCCGCTCACAGGGCCATCGCCTGGGCGCGGCGCTTGACCTCGGTGCCGCGGTTCTCGTTCAGGGCCTGCGCGGGCGTGCCGGGCAGCGACGGGTCCTCGGTGAAGAGCCACTCCAGGGCCTCTTCGTCGGTGAACCCGGAGTCGCGCAGCAGCGTCAGCAGGCCGGTGATGCCCTTCACGGTGCCGTTGGGGCCGATGAAGGCGGCGGGGACCATCAGGGCGTTGTTCTCGCCCCGGCGCACGGCGAGGAGGGTGCGGTCGTCGACGAGGCGGCGGACCTTGGTCACCACCAGGCCCCACTGCTCGGCGATGTCGGGAACGGTCATCCACTCGGGAATCAGGGCGTCAATCTTCGGATCAATCTGGCTCACACCCCCAGACTGCCATCCCACGAGCCCTGCGCGCACCATCACGCCACGGTGGCGGCCTTCAGCTGCACCTCGGGGTCGGCCGCCCTGGCCCGGTCGAGCGGGGTGGCCCGCTCGATCAGCCGGCGGCCCTGGGCCAGGTCCCGCGGGCGGTCCACGGCCAGCAGCGCGACCGGCGTGTCCCCGCGCAGCCACAGCGCGCCCCAGCCGGTGGCCTGCGACGGGTCGCCGCGCCACAGCAGCTCGTCGCCGGGACGGTGGTGCCCGGCGTACTGGACCATGCGGCCGAACTGCTCGGACCAGAAGTACGGCACCGGGTCGTACCGCTCGTCGGCTCCCAGTACGTTGGCCGCCGCGACCTTCGCGCCCTGCAGCGCGTTGTCCCAGTGGTGCACGGTGAGCCGGGTGGCGTAGCGGGCGGAGGGGAAGGAGGCGCAGTCGCCGACCGCGAAGACGTCCGGCGCCGAGGTCCGCAGCCGGTCGTCGGCGGCGACGGCGCCGCGCTCGTCCAGGGCGATGCCGGAGCCGTCCAGCCAGCCGGTCTCGGGCCGCGCGCCGATGCCGACCACGACCGCGTCGGCGGCCAGCTCGGTGCCGTCGGTCAGCAGCACCGAGGACTCCCTGACCCCGCCCACCGCCGCCCCGGTACGCAGTTCCGCGCCCGCCTCGGCGTACCAGCCGCGCATCCGCTCGCCGATGTCGGCGGGCAGGGCGCCCGCCAGCGGCACCGAGGCGGCCTCCAGCACGGTGACCTCGCAGCCCAGCTGCCGGGCCACGGTGGCGGCCTCGGCGCCGATCCAGCCGGCTCCGACCACCACGATCCGGGCGCCGGGGCGCAGCGACGCCTTCAGCGCGACCGCGTCGTCGTGGGTGCGCAGCAGCTGCGCGCCGGCGGGGCGGCCAGGCAGCGGGATCGGGTGCGCGCCGGTGGCCAGCACCAGCCGGTCGTAGCGGAGCGTCCCGGCGTCGGTGGCGAGCGAACGGGCGTCGGTGTCCAGTGCCAGGGCGCGCCGGCCGAGCAGCAGTTCCACGCCCATCCCGGCGTAGTCCACCTCGAAACGGGAGTGCTCGGCCTTGCCCAGCAGCACGTCCTTGGACAGCGGCGGCCGGTCGTAGGGGCGGTGCGTCTCGGCGCCCAGCAGCAGCACCTCGCCGGTATGGCCCAGCTCACGCAGCGCCACCGCCGTCTGCACCCCGGCCATTCCGGCCCCGACCACGACGACCCGCTGCTCGCTCATCGGCCCCGCCCGCTCATCGCCGTGCCGCCCCTCGGCACGGACATCCCGACACTGTACGGCTCGGGGGCGGGGCTACAGTGAAGGGGAAACCCACGGGAGCCCGGCGTACCGGGCTGAGAGGGAGACGACAGGGCGGGAGCGCCCCCGGTCTCCGACCGTCCGAACCTGATCCGGGTCATGCCGGCGAAGGGAGCGTGCCACCGTGCCACGTGCTCGAACAGCAGAACCCGCCGGGGTGACGGCCACGTCCGACGTCCTGGTCGTCGGGGGCGGGATCATCGGCCTCGCGGTCGCCTGGCGGGCCGCGCAGCGTGGCCTGGGCGTCACCGTCCTGGACCCGTGTCCCGGGCGCGGCGCCAACCAGGTCGCCGCCGGGATGCTCGCGCCGGTCACCGAACTCCAGTACGGCGAGGAGGCGCTGCTGCGTCTCGGGATCGCCTCCAACACCCGCTACGCCGACTTCGCCGCCGAGCTCAGCGCGGCCTCCGGGCTGCCCACCGGCTACCGCGCCTGCGGCACCCTGGCCGCCGCGCTGGACGCCGACGACCGGGCCGAGCTGCGCGAGCTGCACGACTTCCAGCAGCGGCTGGGGCTGGAGGTGTCCTGGCTGAACGGCCGCGAGTGCCGCCGGCTGGAGCCGATGCTGGCGCCCTCGGTCCGCGGCGGGCTGCTCGTCAGCGGCGACCACCAGGTGGACGGCCGGCTGCTGGGCGCGGCCCTGCTCGCCGCCTGCGAGCGCGCCGGGGTCCGCGTGCACCGGGACCGCGCCGCCGAGCTGACGGTCCGCCAGGACCGCGCGGTGGGCGTCCGGGCCGAGGACGGCACCGAGCTGTACGCCGGACAGACCGTGCTGGCGGCCGGCAGCTGGTCCGGCGAGCTGCCCGGCCTCCCGGCCGGGGCCGAGCTGCCGGTGCGGCCGGTCAAGGGCCAGATCCTGCGGCTGCGGATGACCACGACTACGGGGGCACCGCTGCCCGGCGGCCCGTTCCTGTCCCGCAACCTGCGCGCGGTGGTGCGCGGCTGCCACCTCTACCTGGTGCCGCGCGAGAGCGGCGAGCTGGTGGTCGGCGCGACCATGGAGGAGCAGGGCTTCGACACCACGGTCACCGCCGGCGGCGTCTACGAACTGCTGCGCGACGCCCACGAGCTGGTGCCCGGCATCACCGAGCTCCCCCTGATCGAGACCAGCGCCGGGCTGCGCCCCGGTACCCCCGACAACGCGCCGCTGCTCGGCCCCACCGCGCTGCCGGGCCTGGTCGCCGCCACCGGCCACCACCGCAACGGCGTGCTGCTCACCCCGGTCACCGCCGACGCCCTCGCCGACTACCTGACCACCGGCGTACTCCCGCCCGAAGCCGCCCCCTTCAGCGCCACCCGCTTCTTGGAGAAGCACAGCTCGGAGAAGCACAGCTCGGGCAAGCCCAGCCCCGACAAGCACAGCGCGGAAGCCCACGCACCGGACACCCGCTCGGCCGCCCCCCGCACACCGCTTACCCTCGCACCCGACCGCCGCAGCGCGGACCGCACCCTCACGGAGGCCACCCCATGACGGCACCCCTCGCCATCCGCGTCAACGGCGCGCCGCGCGAGATCGCACCCGGCACCACCCTCGCCGAGGTGGTCGCAGCGCTCAGCGCCGCGCCCACGGGTGTCGCCGCCGCCGTCAACGAGGCCGTCGTGCCGCGCAGCGCCTGGGGCGCGACCGCGCTGTCCGCCGACGACCGCGTCGAGATCCTCACCGCAGTCCAGGGAGGCTGATCAGCCATCATGTCCGACGACACGCTCACCATCGGCGACCGCACCTTCGGCTCCCGGCTGATCATGGGCACCGGCGGCGCCCCCAGCCTGGAGGTGCTGGAGCAGGCGCTACGGCTGTCCGGCACCGAGCTCACCACCGTGGCCATGCGCAGGATCAACCCCACCGCGCGCGGCTCGGTGCTGGAGGTGCTGCGGCGCAACGACATCCAGGTGCTGCCCAACACCGCCGGCTGCTTCACCGCCGGGGAGGCCGTGCTCACCGCCAGGCTAGCCCGCGAGGCACTGGGCACCGACTGGGTGAAGCTGGAGGTCGTCGCCGACGAGCGCACCCTGCTGCCCGACCCGATTGAGCTGTTGGACGCCGCCGAGACCCTGGTCGACGACGGCTTCACCGTCCTCCCCTACACCAACGACGACCCGGTGCTGGCCCGAAAGCTGGAGGACGTCGGCTGCGCCGCGGTGATGCCGCTGGGCTCGCCGATCGGCTCCGGCCTGGGCATCCGCAACCCGCACAACTTCCAGCTGATCGTCGAGCGGGCCGGCGTCCCGGTGATCCTGGACGCCGGAGCCGGCACCGCCTCCGACGCGGCGCTGGCGATGGAACTGGGCTGCGCCGCCGTGATGCTCGCCACAGCGGTGACCCGGGCCCAGGAACCGGCCCTGATGGCCGAGGCGATGCGGCACGCGGTCGAAGCCGGGCGGCTGGCCTACCGGGCCGGCCGGATCCCGCGCCGTTTCCACGCCGAGGCGTCCTCGCCGATGGCCGGGCGCGCCGAGTTCGACCCGGAGTCCCCGGCGTTCTGACCCGGACCCGGTGGTGCCGACTTGTACAGTGCTGCCGACTTGTGACCGGGGTGTCGCCGACGTCGCGTACTGCGCCGCCGCCAGTCGCCGTAAACTCCGTGGGATGGACACGACGCTGCACGACCCCCTTCTCGGGCGGATGCTCGACGCCCGGTACCGGGTCGAGCAGCGCATCGCCGTCGGCGGCATGGCCACCGTCTACCGGGGTCTGGACACCCGGCTGGACCGGGTGATCGCGCTCAAGGTGATGCACGCGGGGCTGGCGAGCGACCCGGAGTTCACCGCGCGGTTCATCCGCGAGGCGAAGGCCGTGGCCCGGCTCTCGCACCCCAACGTGGTCAATGTCTTCGACCAGGGCAACGACGGCTCCGCGGTCTTCCTGGCGATGGAGTACGTGCCCGGCTGGACCCTGCGCGACCTGCTCCGGGACCGCGGCGCGCTGACGCCCCGTACCGCGCTGGACATCATGGAGCCGATCCTGGCCGCGCTCGGCGCGGCGCACCGGTCCGGACTGGTGCACCGGGACGTGAAGCCGGAGAACGTGCTGCTGACCGAGGACGGCCGGGTCAAGGTCACCGACTTCGGGCTGGTCCGGGCGGTGAGCGGGGAGAGCGCGCCGACCACCGGACAGGTCATGGGGACGGTCTCCTACCTCGCTCCCGAGCAGATCGAGCAGGGCGCCGCCGACCCGCGCACCGACGTGTACGCCTGCGGCATCCTGCTGTTCGAGATGCTGACGGGCCGTAAGCCCTATACCGGCGAGACCCCGATGCAGGTGATCTACCAGCACCTGAGCGCCGACGTACCGCCGCCGTCCACCCTGGTCCCGGGGCTGGCCCCGGAGCTGGACGCGATAACGGTCGCCGCCACCGCGCGGGACGCGGGCCGCAGGCCGGCCGACGCGGTGGAACTGCTCGCCGCGCTGCAGCGGATCCGCCGCGCGCTCGCCCCGGCCCAGCTGGACGCCGAGCCCGGCCCGGCCGGTCTCCCGGTCGCCGGGGCGTCCGCCCCGGAGCGGACCACGGTGATGCCCGCCGGGACCGCCGGGACGTTCGGACCCGGTGCCATGCGGCAGCTGCCGCCGGACCTGGTGATGCCCCGCCGCCCCGTCCCGGAGGACCGCCCGCTGCCGTCGCGGGCGGCCGCGGGCCGGCCGCGCCGCCGTCGCGGCTGGGCCATGCCGGCCGCGGTGCTGCTGGTGCTCACCCTGGTGGCCGGTGGCGCCGCCTGGGCGCTGAACGGCCTCTACACCCAGCTGCCGAGCGTGCTGGGCCAGACCCAGGGCGTGGCGACGCAGACCCTGCAGGCCGACGGGCTGACCGTGGCGGTCCGTCAGGACTTCAGCGCCGTCGTCGGCAAGGGCAAGGTCATCGGCACCGACCCGGCCCCCGGCTCGCGGATCCGCAAGGACTCCACGGTGACCCTGGACGTCTCCAAGGGCCCCGACAACCCGACCGTTCCCGACCTGGCCGGCAGGACCCAGGCGGCCGCCGAGCAGGCGCTGAAGGACGCGGGCCTGACGGTGGGGCAGATCAGCCAGCAGACCAGCGGCAACGTCGCCTCGGGCTCGGTGGTCAGCACCGACCCAGCCGGCGGTACCCAGCAGCAGCCGAACACCCCGGTCAACCTGGTGGTCAGCTCCGGCGCCGACCCGGTCGACCTGCCGAACGTGGTGGGCGAGTCGGTCGACCAGGCCACCCAGGACCTGCAGAACGCCGGGTTCACGGTCCAGCTGGACCCGAACCAGGTCTACTCGGACCAGGCCGACGCCGGGCAGGTCGCCGCACAGAGCCCCAGCGGCTCGCAGGCCGCCCAGGGCAGCACGGTGACGCTGACGGTCTCCAAGGGCCAGCAGCAGGCGACCGTCCCCGACGTGTCCGGAATGACCGAGAAGGACGCCAGGAAGGCGCTGGAGCAGGCCGGGTTCAAGGTCCAGGTGATCAGGCTCAACCCGTTCGGCAGCCCGACCGTCCACATCGAGAGCCCCAACGGCGGCTCCCAGGCCGCGCTCGGCAGCAAGGTCACCATCACACTGCTCTAGGGTCTCCCCGGGCGCAGTTCGGCCGTCGGACGGAACGTTCCTGACGGCTCGTCGCAACCACGGCCCCGCCGACTCCCGCCCGCGGGATGCTCCGTAGTATTCGTGCGCATGACCTCACCTGTCGCAGCCGATCTGTTCGACACCATGGCCACGATGCGTGCCATGCGGCGGCTCAGTGCCGAGCCGGTGCCGGACGAGCTGCTGGAGCGGCTGGTCCAGGCCGCCGTCTACGGTCCCAGCGGCTCCAACGCGCAGGACTACCAGTACGTGGTGGTGACCGACCGTCAGGTGATGGCCACGCTGGCCCCCCTGTGGGCCCGCTGCGTGGACGCCTACCTGGCCTCGGCCGGCCGGGCCACCACCGCCGCGATGGACGACGCCGCGTACGAGCGGATGCGGGCGGCGATCGAGTACCAGCGCGACCACTTCGCCGACACCCCGGCGCTGATCATCCCCTGCTACCGGGCCCCCAAGCTGACCGCCGACCTGGACGGGCTGCGCGGCATGGTCGCCCAGCTCGGCACCGCCGGGCTGGGCCGGCTGGCGGCCCGCGGCGGCCGGTTCAGCCTGCTCGCGGAGGCCTCCAGCGTCTACCCGGGCGTGCAGAACCTGCTGCTGGCGGCGCGCGCGCTGGGCCTGGGGGCGAACCTGACCATCTGGCACCTGATGCTGGAGCGCGAGTGGAAGGCCGCCCTGGGCATCCCCTCCGAGGTGCACACCTTCGCGGTCATCCCGGTCGGCCGCCCGCTGGGCAGCTTCGGACCGGTCCGCCGCCGCCCGGTCGCCGACGTCCTGCACCGCGACCGCTGGTAGCTACGCACGGTCCAGGCGGTGCACCACGCTGACGCCCGACTCGCCGGGGGCCGCGCCGCGGGCGGCGTCCGGAGTCCGGGACACCACCGTGTATCCGAGCCGCTGCGGCACCGCGCCGCTGGCCTTGTTGGCCTCGTCGTGGTGGATCTCGACGTGGGTGACCCCGGGCAGCTCGAACGCGGCCCGCGTCAGCGCGGCGACGGCCATGGTCACCAGCCCGCGCCCGGTCCAGCCGGGGTGCAGCCAGTAGCCGATCTCCAGCCCGCCGGGCCCGATCCGCCGCACCAGGCTGGCCGAGCCGACCGGGCGGCCGTCGCTCACGATCGCATAGTTGAACGCCCGCCCGTCCTCCCACTCGTCCTGCGCGGCGACCAGGTACTGCAGCGCGCTGTCGCGGGAGTGCTCGGCCGCCCACGGCATCCACGGCCGCAGGTGGGCGAGGGACTCGACGACGATCCGGTCGAGGACGTCCACGTCCTCGACCCGCCATCGTCGCAGCTCGACCTGTTCGTGCAGGAGGACTTCGACAGGCTGTTCCATGCCCCGATCCTGCCGGGCGGCGAGAACCCGGACAACTCAATAACGACCGAGGTCAGAGCTCGGGGCCCTCGCCGGGGGCCTCCTGGTAGGAGTAGCGCTGCTCGGCCCAGGGGTCGCCGATGTTGTGGTAGCCGCGCTCCTCCCAGAAGCCGCGCCGGTCGGCGGTCATGTACTCGATGCCGCGCACCCATTTGGGGCCCTTCCAGGCGTACAGGTGCGGGACGACCATGCGGACCGGGAAGCCGTGCTCGACCGTGAGCGGGTCGCCGTTGCGGTGCGTGGCGAGCAGCGCGGAGGGGTCGGCGAAGTCGGCCAGCCGGAGGTTGGAGCTGAAGCCGTACTCGGCCCACACCATGACATGGGTGACCTCGGGGGCGGGCGGCGCGAGCTCCAGCAGGGTGGCCGTGGACACTCCGCCCCAGTCGCTGCCGAGCATGCTGAACCGGGTGACGCAGTGCAGATCCGCGGTGACCGTGGTGCGCGGCAGGGTCATGAACGCCTGGTGGTCCCAGCTGTACTTCTCGCCCGAGGCGGTCGCCCCGAACACCTGGAGCTCCCAGCTGAGCGGCTTGAACCGGGGCACCGGCCCGTAGTGCAGAACCGGCCAGCCGCGCTGCAGCCGCTGACCGGGCGGAAGCCGGTCGGCCTGGGTCGGCGGGGTGCCGGTTTCGGGGGCTTCGTGGGCCGTGGCCTGCTCGTTCTCGGACTGACCCATGTCCCCATGGTGACAGATCGACCCTGTGGCGGCGTGAACGGGGTCCGGCGGTGGCTGAGGCGAGTGTGCCCTTACTGGATCTCGGCCGTGCCGGGTGCAACGATGCGCAAATCCGTACTGAACGGCACAGAAAGGGCGCACCCATGCAGGGCGACCCCGAGGTCCTCGAGTTTCTCAACGAGCAGCTGACCGCCGAGCTGACCGCGATCAACCAGTACTTCCTGCACTACAAGATGCAGGAGAACTTCGGCTGGCCGAAGCTCGCCGCGTTCACCCGTTCCGAATCCATCGACGAGATGAAGCACGCCGAGATCCTCACCGACCGGATCCTCTTCCTCGACGGCCTGCCGAACTACCAGCGGCTGTTCCACCTGCGGGTGGGCCAGACGGTCGGCGAGATGTTCCAGGCGGACCGGCAGATCGAGGTCGAGGCGATCGACCGGCTCCGGCGCGGGATCGTGGTGATGCGCGCCAAGGGCGACGTCACCTCGGCGAACATCTTCGAGGACATCCTGGCCGACGAGGAGCACCACATCGACTACCTGGACACCCAGCTGGAGCTGCTGGAGAAGCTGGGCGAGCCGCTGTACCTCTCGACCCTGGTGGAGCAGCCGAGCAGCTGACGGGCCGAAGCCCGGGGTGCGCGGACGCGGGTCAGGCGGCCGCGGCCGGGGCCACCCCGACAGCGCCGGAGTCGGAGTCGATGTCCGAGCCGGTGCCCGTGCCGGGGAGGCCGAGCCGGGCGGCGAGACGGGCGGTGGGGCACGGGCGGGCGCCCTCGTGCCCGAGCAGGGCCTGTATCCGGCGGACGCAGGACCCGCAGTCGGTGCCGGCCCTGCAGCCGTTGGCGACCTGGCGGGGCGTGGTCGCGCCGGCGGCGATCTCGTCGCGCACCCGCTGCTCGGTGACCGCATGGCACAGGCACACGTACATCGCGGTCACTCCAGACGGGGTCGGCGGACGACTGAGGTTCGGCAGGCTGAGGTTCGACAGGCAGCCGGCTGGCAGGTAGCCAAGGCTTACCTTACCCAACCGATGGAAGCACGAAAAGCCCCTCCTGGTTCCGGAAGCCGGATCCAGGAGGGGCGTTCGTCACATCGGGCCCACCGGCCTCGCGGCTTTCAGGTGCGCAGCATCTCCGCGACCAGGAAGGCCAGGTCGAGGGACTGGCTGCGGTTGAGGCGCGGGTCACACGCGGTCTCGTAGCGCTGGTGCAGGTCGTCGACGAAGACCTCGTCACCGCCGCCGACGCACTCGGTCACGTCGTCGCCGGTCAGCTCCACGTGGATGCCGCCCGGGTGGGTGCCCAGCGCGCGGTGCACCTCGAAGAAGCCCTTGACCTCGTCCAGGACGTCGTCGAAGCGACGCGTCTTGTGGCCGGTCGCCGCCTCGTAGGTGTTGCCGTGCATCGGGTCGCAGATCCACACGACCTGGGCGTCGCTCGCGGTGACCTTCTCCACCAGCTCCGGGAGCCGGTCACGGATCTGGCCCGCGCCCATCCGGGTGATGAAGGTGAGCCGCCCGGGCTGGCGGTCCGGGTCGAGCCGGTCGATCAGCGTCAGCGCGTCGTCCACGGTCGTGGTCGGGCCGAGCTTCACCCCGATCGGGTTGCTGATCTTCGAGGCGAACTCGATGTGGGCGTGGTCCAGCTGCCGGGTGCGCTCGCCGATCCAGACCATGTGGCCGGAGACGTCGTAGAGCTTGCCGGTACGCGAGTCGGTGCGGGTCAGCGCCGTCTCGTAGTCCAGCACCAGCGCCTCGTGCGAGGCGTAGAACTCGACGGTGCGGAACTCCTCCGGGTCCACCCCGCAGGCGTTCATGAAGGACAGCGCGTTGTCGATCTCCTTGGCCAGGCGCTCGTAGCGCTGACCGGAGGGCGAGTT
This sequence comes from Streptacidiphilus sp. EB129, assembly GCF_041262645.1. Lineage (NCBI taxonomy): Bacteria > Bacillati > Actinomycetota > Actinomycetes > Kitasatosporales > Streptomycetaceae > Streptacidiphilus > Streptacidiphilus sp. EB129. Next base: position 114,442 of record NZ_JBGCCS010000021.1, on the reverse strand, counting down.
GCGGACGAAGTCCTGGTTCCAGGCGTGGACCTGGCGCAGGTCGGCGTAACCACCGGTGGTGAAGCCGCGGACCAGGTTGAGCGTCGCGGCGGAGGCGTTGTACATCCGCTTGAGCCGCTCCGGGTCGGGACGGCGCGACTCGGGGGTGAAGGCGAAACCGTTCACCGAGTCGCCCCGGTAGACCGGAAGGGTGACGCCGTCGCGGGTCTCGGTCGGCTTGGAGCGCGGCTTGGAGTACTGCCCGGCGATCCGGCCCACCTTGACCACCGGCACCGAGGCGGCGTAGGTGAGCACGACGGCCATCTGCAGCAGGGTCTTGAGCTTGTTGCGGATCTGGTCGGCCGACACCGCGTCGAACGCCTCGGCGCAGTCGCCGCCCTGAAGCAGGAACGCCTCACCGCGGGCGACGGACGCCAGCCGGTTGCGCAGCAGGTCGCACTCGCCGGCGAAGACGAGCGGAGGATAGGACGCGAGGTCCGCGACAGCATTGCGCAGAGCCTCGGGGTCGGGCCATTCAGGCTGCTGCGCCGCGGGAAGGGACTGCCAGGAGTAAGCCTGGGCCAAGGAGTCAGCGTTCACGGTCACGAGCTAAGGCTACGGGGTAACGCATCCGAAATGTTCCGGCAGCCCGATGGGTGAGACATCCACCAGACTTCCCGCGCCGTGGGGCCGTGATCGGCTAGGGTCGAGCACATGAACACGCAGCACACCAACTTCTGGTGGTGGACCGTCCCCGAGGCGGCCCACTGATCGCGTGTTCCCACGCAGACTCCACGGCCGCCCCTCGGGGCGGCCGTTCTGCGTATCCGCGCGGCGACCACCCCGAGCCGGCCGGCACCACTCCCGCCGCCCGCCCGCTCCCGGAAGGTCCCAGCTGTGACCGACACCACCGCGTCCGACAGCACCGAGTCCGACAGCACCGCGTCCCGCACCTCCGCCGCCTCGGCCTCCGGCGGCAGCGCGTCCCGCCCTGCCACGGCCGGCACCAGGGCGATCGTCGCCCGGCTCGCCGAAGGCCGTGAGCCGTTCGCCCTGCTGCACCGGCGCGCACCCCGGCTCGCCCCGGACACCGTCGAGGTGCTGTTCGGACCGGTCGGCAGCCATGCGACGCTGGCGGACCTGCCGCTCCCCGACGGCGCCCCGGCCTCCGGCCGCCCCGAGCACGACCTGCTCGCCCTCGTCCCCTACCGCCAGTTGCGCGAGCGCGGCTTCGACGCCCACGACGACGGCACGCCGCTGCAGGCGCTACGGGTGCTCGAGTCGTACACGCTGCCGCTCGCGGAGCTGCGGGCGGCACTCCCGCAGCTGCCGGTGGCTCTGGACGGCGGCGGCTTCGACGTGGACGACGAGCAGTACGCGCAGATCGTGCGCCGGGTGATCGAGGACGAGATCGGGCGCGGCGAGGGGGCCAACTTCGTCATCCGCCGCGACTTCACCGGCACCCTCCGGGACTTCTCCCCCGCGCTGGCGCTGACGCTCTTCCGGCGGTTGCTGGAGCAGGAGCGCGGCGCCTACTGGACCTTCCTGGTGCACACCGGCGAGCACCGTGCCGGAGCCGGGGCGTCGGGACGCTACCTGGTCGGGGCCAGCCCGGAGGTCCATGTCCGGCAGACCGGCGGAACGGTGGTGATGAACCCGATCTCCGGGACCTACCGCTATCCGGAGTCCGGGCCGACCCTGGACTCGCTGCTGGCGTTCCTCAACGACCCCAAGGAGCTGGAGGAGCTCACCATGGTCGTGGACGAGGAACTGAAGATGATGTGCGCGGTGGGCGATCTGGGCGGCCAGGTGCTCGGGCCGAGACTCAAGGAGATGTCGCATCTCGCCCACACCGAGTACGAGCTGCGCGGACGCACCACGCTGGACGTCCGGTCGGTGCTGCGGGAGACCATGTTCGCCGCGACCGTCACCGGCAGTCCGCTGCAGAACGCCACCCGGGTGATCTCCCGTTACGAGCCGACCGGTCGCGGCTACTACGCGGGCGCGCTGGCGCTGATCGGCCGCACGGCCGGCGGCGCGCAGGTCATGGACTCCCCCATCCTGATCCGCACCGCCGACATCGACCCGGCGACCGGACGGCTGGCGGTACGGGTCGGCGCGACGCTGGTGCGCCACTCCGACCCGCACGGCGAGGTCGCCGAGACGCACGCGAAGGCGGCCGGGGTGCTGAGCGCCATCGGCGCGCTCCCGCGCCGGAGCGACCGGTCCGGCGGCACCGGCCCGCACAGCATGCCGGGGACGCAGGGACACGGAGGGTTCGAGGAGCGGCCACGGCTGGCCGAGAACCACCGGGTGCAGGCCGCACTGGACGCCCGGCGTGGCAACCTCGCCCCGTTCTGGCTGCGGCTGCAGACGGAGCTGCCCGTCCCGACGGCGGCATCCGTGGCGGAGCAGTCGGAAGTGCTGGTGGTGGACTGCGAGGACACCTTCACCTCGATGCTGGCGCATCTGCTGCGCTCCCTGGGCCACCGGGTCACCGTGCGCCGCCATGACCTCCCCGGCCTGGCCGAGGCGGTCGCCGCGCACCGGGGCCCGCTGGTCCTGGGCCCCGGCCCGGGCGACCCGGCCGATCCGGTGGACCCGAAGATGCGGCGGATGCGGGAGCTCGTCGCCGGCCTGATGGCGAACGGGCGGCCCGGCGGCCTGCTCGCGGTCTGCCTGAGCCACCAGGTGCTGTGCGCGACGCTGGGGCTGCCGCTGCGACGCAAGGCCGTGCCGTACCAGGGTGCCCAGGAGCGGATCGACCTGTTCGGCACCCCGAGCACGGTCGGCTTCTACAACACCTTCACCGCCGTGTGCGACGACGCCGACGCGGCGAGGCTGGCCGCGAGCCGGGTGGAGGTGAGCCGCGACCCCGCCACCGGCGACGTCCACGCCGTGCGCGGACCCGGCTTCGCCGGCGTCCAGTTCCACCCCGAGTCGGTACTCACCCTGGACGGGCTGCAGATCGTCGCCGACCTGCTTGCCGGCCTGCTCAGCCCCGGGCAGACCTCGCCCGGGGCGCCCGTCGCCCTGCCCCGGTAGCGCCGGCGTGCCTCCCCGAGGCGAGCGGCCCGCCCCGGGGAGGCACCGGCGTTCCCGCGCGGCTCGCGCCGCGGGCGGCTCTACTTGGCGGCGTCGAGGGCGCTCTGGAGTGAGGCGATGTAGCCCTCGCTGGTGTAGCTGGCGCCGGAGACGGCGTCGATGGTGGCGCTCTGCGCGGCCAGGGCCTCCTGGGTGAGGATCGGGATGGCCTGCGCGTTGATCTCCGCGTCGCGGTCGTTGCCGTCCGGCTGCTGCAGCACGTCGACCGCGGTGATCTTCGAGCCGTTGAAGGTGACCTTCACCTGCACCGGACCCCAGCGGGTGTCCACCGCCCCGCCGGTGACCGACCGCACACCCGAGGACGTACCGGACGAGCCGGAGGACGTGCCCGACGAGGACGAGCCGGAGGGCGCCGGCGCGACGGCGGCCGGGGCGGCGAGGGCCGTCGTGTGGTGGGGCTTGGCGGAGAGCAGCAGCAGGACGCCGAGGGCGGTGCCGGCGGCGGTGAGGGCGGTGCGTCGCAGCACGGGTATGCCTCTCAACAGGGGTGCCTCTCAGAACTCGAAGGACTCGTGGTGGATCCGGCGGGCCGGGACCCCGGCCGTGTCCAGCGCCTCGCGGGCGGTGCGGACCATCCCGTCCGGGCCGCAGAGGTAGACGTCGTGCTCGCGCAGGTCCGGCAGCAGCGCCAGCAGTCGCCTGGCCTGCAGTGGCTCGCCCGACTCGGCGCGGGTGCCGACCAGGTGGTGCAGCCGCGCGCCGCGCGCCGCCGCGATCGACTCCAGCTCCTGCCGGAAGATCAGGTCCTCGGCCCGGCTGGCCCGGTAGACCAGGGTCAGGTTGCCGGGTGCGGCCGGGATGGTCTCGAACAGCGCCCGGATCGGGGTGATGCCGACGCCCGCGGCCAGCAGCAGCACCTTGGGCCGGGTGCGCCGCGCGGCGGTGAAGGCGCCGTACGGGCCCTCGGCCAGGATCCGGGTTCCGGGGCGCAGCCGGGCGAGGCTGCGGCTGTGGGTCCCGAGGTCCTTCACCGTGATCCGCAGGTAGCCGGGGCCCGGCGGGGCGGACAGCGAGTAGGGGTTCGCGGCCAGGAACAGGCCGGGGGTGAGGAAGCGCCAGCGGAAGAACTGGCCGGCCCGGGTACGGGCGGCGAGCTCGTCCAGGTAGTCGCCGGTGACGAAGACCGAGACCACCCCGGGGCCCTCCGGCCGCACCTCGGCGACCCGGAGCCGGTGCCGGTAGGCGTCGCGGACCGGGAGGACGAAGCGGAACCAGAGGATCAGCGCCGCGCTGCCCAGGTAGAGGCCGTACCAGAGCAGCCGGGCCTTGGTGTCCAGAACGAACTCGGCACCATTGCTGAGCTGGTGGAAGAAGGTCAGGAAGATCGCCAGATAGGTGGCCAGATGCAGGTAGTACCAGGCCTCGTAACTCAGCCGCCGCCGCGCCGCCCGTGCCGACACCGCACCCACCCCGAACAGCAGCAACGTCCCGAACGTCGCCTTCAGCATGTCCGGATAGTGGAACACCAGCGTCGTGGTCTGCGCCACCAGCCCCTTCCGGTCCGTCAGCGCATACCCCCAGACGATCAGCACCACATGCGCCGACACCAGCCCCACCATGTACCGGCCACCCATCGCATGCCACCGCGCCAGCCGGTCACTGCCCAACGTCCGGTCCAGCACCGGAACCCGCGCCATCAACACCACCAGCACCGGCGCCGCATACCCCGCCAACAACCCGAACAACCGACCCGCATTCGTCACCCACGCACCAGAACTCACCACCGAACCCGTGTCACTCCACCACAGGAACACCACCACCACCGCACCCGCGCCGATCGCCGCGAGCAGCGCGCCGGCGACGGTGTCGGCGTGCGGCGAGGGTGCGCCGCTGACCCCGGCGGTGCGGGGTCGGGTGCTGACAGTGCTGGTCATCTGGCCTCCCGATGGTGCTGGAAAGCGACTCTGCCAGCGGTTTCTGTGTGCCAGGTGAGGACGATTCCGCAACGAACCGGGCAATCCATCATCAACCGGCTGAGATCGCCCGTCCCCGGACCCGACGGGGACGGGCGATCTCAGCCAACTCTTACGGCCGGGCTCCCACGGCCGAGCCGGTCGGCCTCCGCCGCCCTCAGCCGAAGAACGCACTCAGCCGAAGAAGACGTCGAACTCCGCGTACAGAGCGGGGTCGACGGTCTTGATCCGTGCCGTCGCCTGCTCCAGCGGCACCCGGACGATGTCGGTGCCGCGCAGCGCGACCATGGTCCCGTAGTCGCCATCGTGGACCGCGTCCACCGCGTGCAGGCCGAAGCGGGTGGCGAGCCAGCGGTCGAAGGCGCTGGGGGTGCCGCCGCGCTGGATGTGGCCGAGCACGGTCGTGCGTGCCTCCTTCCCGGTCCGCGCCTCGATCTCGTGGGCGAGCCACTCGCCGATCCCGGACAGTCGGACGTGGCCGAAGGCGTCCCGGGTGTCGTCCTTGACCACCATCTGGCCCTCGATCGGCATGGCCCCCTCGGCGACCACCACGATCGGCGCGTAGTTGATCCGGAACCGCTGCTCGACCCAGGCGCAGACCCGCTCCATGTCGAAGCGCTGCTCCGGGATCAGGATCACGTTGGCACCGCCGGCGATCCCCGAGTGCAGCGCTATCCACCCGGCGTGGCGTCCCATGACCTCGATGACCAGGACCCGGCGGTGCGATTCAGCGGTGGTGTGCAGCCGGTCGATGGCCTCGGTGGCGATGTTGACGGCGGTGTCGAAGCCGAAGGTGTAGTCGGTGGCGTTGAGGTCGTTGTCGATGGTCTTGGGCACGCCGACGATCGGGACGCCGTGCCGGTGCAGCGCGGCGGCCACGCCGAGGGTGTCCTCGCCGCCGATCGCGATCAGGGCGTCGACCTGGTACTTCGCCAGGTTGTCGGTGACCCGGCGGAGCCCGTCCCCGACGGTGAGCGGATTGGTCCGCGAGGAGCCGAGGACCGTACCGCCGCGCGGCAGGATGCCGCGGACCTCAGGGATGCCGAGGGCGGTGGTCGCGCCCTCCAGCGGCCCGCGCCAGCCGTCCCTGAAGCCGGTGAAGGAGTAGTCGTAGACCTGGACGCCCTTGCGGACGATCCCCCTGATGACCGCGTTGAGCCCGGGGCAGTCTCCCCCGCCGGTGAGCACGCCGATCCGCATATCCGTCCCCTCCCCTGAGTGTGACGAACTGTCACTTCACGGTAGCGGCGCGGCCGGGGACTGCACCCCGGCGTGCACGGGCACCCCAGGGAGCACAGCGGGAACGCCCGCCGGGGTGCGGGCGCGGCGCGGCGTCAGCGGTCGTCGTCGAGGCCCCGCTCCATCGCGTAGCGGACCAGCTCGACGCGGTTGTGCAGCTGGAGTTTGCCCAGGGTGTTCTGGACGTGGTTCTGCACGGTGCGGTGCGACAGCACCAGGCGGTCGGCTATCTGCTTGTAGGACAGGCCCTTGGCGACCAGCCGCAGCACCTCGGTCTCCCGGTCGGTGAGCCTCGGCGCGGCGGGGCCGCGGGAGTCGTCCGGGGAGGGCGCGACGGCCAGCCGGCGGAACTCGCCGAGGACCAGGCCGGCCAGGCCCGGGGTGAACACCGCGTCGCCGGCGGCGGTGCGGCGCACCGCGTCCAGCAGCTCCTCGCGGCTGGCGGACTTCACCAGGTAGCCCGTGGCGCCGGACTTGACCGCCTCCAGCACGTCCGCCTGCTCGCCGCTGGCGGACAGCACCAGCACCTTGGGTGCGGGCTGCTGGCCCATCAGCTGCCGGCAGACCTCCACGCCCGGCAGGTCCGGCAGGTTGAGGTCGAGCACCACCACCTGCGCGGCGGCGGCCGGGGCGCGGCGCACCGCCTCGCGGCCGTCACCGGCCGTGGCCACCACCTCGCAGCCCGCGTCGGCGAGATCGCGGGCCACCGCCTCCCGCCACATCGGATGGTCGTCCACCACCATCACCCGGATCGCCGGCTGATCGGTCGTCATCTGCTGCTCCTCTCGACGTTCAGGCCCCGACGTTCAGGCCTCGACGTTCAGCCCCGACGTTCGGGCCCCGCCCCTTCACGACCGGCGCTGCCGGGGCACGCGCAGCTCGATCTCGGTGCCCTGCCCCGGCGCGGAGCTGATCTCGGCGCTGCCGCCGAGATCGCGCAGCCGCCCCCGGATCGACTGCGACACCCCCAGCCGGCCCTCCCGTTCGGCCTCGCCCAGGCGCGTCGCGGCAAAGCCGGGGCCGTCGTCGCGAACGCTCACGACCACCTCCCCCGGCTCGTCCTCCACCAGGATCCAGGCCTGCGCCCGTGGCCCCGCGTGCCTGCGCACATTGTCCACCGCGGCACTGACAGCGGCGCTCAGCTCGGTCGCGGTACGGTCCGGCAGCAGCACCGGGGTGCCCGGCGCGGACACGGTCACCCGGGATCCGGCGAGCGGTCCGATCAGCGCCCGCAGGTCCTGCTCCGCACCCGGGTCCGGCTCCGCGCCCGGCTTGCGCAGCGGACGGCGAGGGGCCTGGTACGAGGGGTTGGGCGCCAGGCCCTCACCGATCAGGGTCCGCAGCGCGATCTCCTGCTCCCCGGCCAGCGCGCCCAGTTCGCCGGCCTCGCCGCCCACTTCGGCGCCGCGCCGCTGGACCATCGCCAGCACCTGCAGCACTCCGTCGTGGATGTCCCTGGCCAGCCGTTCGCGTTCGCGGGTCGCCGCCTGGATCTCCAGCGCGGTGGCCAGCGCCCGCTCACCGGCACGGGCCAGTTCCACCACGTAGCCGATGGCCACGCCGGCGACCAGCAGCAGCACGATGTTGTGCGCGTTGGTCCAGTCCAGCCGTCCGCGCTCGGCGACGTTCGCCAGCCCCACCACCACGGCGGCCAGGGTGGCGGGGCGCCAGCCGCCGCGCAGCGCGAAGCCCAGGACGGAGGCGGCGGCCCGGATGGTCGGCAGCGTGACGGCCACCGCGAGGTTGGCCGGCGAGTCGAACGCCCTGGTCAGCAGATTGCCGACGACGATCAGCCCAAGGTCGGCGCTGAGCCAGTTCCAGCCGCAGCGCTCCGGGCTGGCAAAGACCCGCATGGTCGCCACGGTCCACAGCGTCAGCACGCCCATGAACACCCAGGCGGCCAGCCGGTGGTCGTAGTACTTGGAGTCCCCGGCGTAGCGACCCACCGCGTAGAGGGCCGTCAGCAGCCGGAACGCCGAGAAGGCACGCCACAGCGGCTGCTCCACCGAGAACCCGTCGCCGGGTCTGCCGCTCCCCACCCCGGATCCCCCCTCGGTACCCCCGGTGCCGCCCGGCGCAACGTGGTCAGGCCTCGTCGGACGGGGCCTGCTTGGCCGCCTTCCTGGCGTCCTGGATCTGGCGCTTGGCCGCGGTGGCGTAGATGTCCACGTACTCCTGGCCGGAGAGCCGCATGATCTCGTACATCACCTCGTCGGTGACCGAGCGCAGGATGAAGCGGTCGTTCTCCATGCCGTGGTAGCGGGAGAAGTCCATCGGGGCGCCGATGCGGATGCCGGGGCGGACCCCGAAGTTGGGCTTCACCTGGCCGGGCGGCTGCAGCTTCTCGGTGTCGATCATCGCGACCGGGATCACCGGAGCGCCGGTGGCCAGCGCGATCCGGGCCACGCCGCCGACCTTGCCGCGGTAGAGCTTGCCGTCGGGCGAGCGGGTGCCCTCCGGGTAGACGCCGAACAGCTCGCCGCGCTCGATCACCTCGATGCCGCTGCGGATGGCCGCCTCGCCTGCGCCGCGCGCCCCGGAGCGGTCCACCGGGAGCTGGCCGACGCCCTTGAAGAACGCGGCCGTCAACTTGCCCTTGACGCCCGTTCCGGTGAAGTACTCGGACTTCGCGATGAAGGTGACCCGGCGCTTCAGCAGCGCGGGCAGGAAGAACGAGTCCGAGAAGGACAGATGGTTACTGGCGAGGATCGCCGGGCCCTCGGCGGGAATGTTGTCCATTCCCTCGACCCACGGACGGAAGAAGATCTTCAACAGCGGAGCGACGATCAACTTCATCAGTCGGTAGAACAACCCTGGCCTCCAGATTCACGAACCACCCAGAACCTTAGCCGCTCGGCTCCGGGTGAGCTGTACGGGTACCGCGCCCGCGTGGGACTATGCCGGTCAACCCCGTTGTTGACGTAGCTGTTGTCGACGTAACTGCCAGTGCGATGGGAGCCGCAGATGCCGCTCATGCCCGGTGCCGAACCGTACCGCCACCACGGCGGACCGGTCGGAGTCCTGGTGTGCCACGGGTTCACCGGCTCGCCGTTCTCGATGCGGCCCTGGGCCGAGGCCGCCGCCGCGCAGGGCCTCAGCGTCTCGCTGCCGCTGCTGCCCGGCCACGGGACGCACTGGCGTGACCTCAACATGACCCGCTGGCCGGACTGGTACGCAACGCTGGAGCGCGAGTTCGAGCTGCTGTCCAAGGAGTGCGAGCAGGTCTTCCTGTTCGGCCTCTCCATGGGCGGCGCCCTCTCGCTGCACCTGGCCGCGCGGCACGGCGCGGCGGTGTCCGGCCTGGTGCTGGTCAACCCGCTGGTCAAGATGCCCGGACAGGCGCACCGGGCACTGCCGGTGGTCCGGCACCTGGTGCCCAGCCTGCCCGGGATCGCCAACGACGTCGCCAAGCCCGGGGTCGACGAGGGCGGTTACACCCGCAACCCGCTGCACGCGGCACACTCCATGGCGCAGTTCACCAAGGTGGTGCAGGCCGAGCTGCCGCAGATCACCCAGCCGCTGCTGCTGTTCCGCAGCCCGCAGGACCATGTCGTCACACCGGGCAGCGGCGCGCTGCTGCTGTCGCGGATCTCCTCGACCGACGTCGAGGAGCGGCTGCTGGAACGCAGCTTCCATGTCGCGACCCTGGACCACGACGCCGAGACGATCTTCGAGGGCAGCCTGGACTTCGTGCGCCGGCTCGCGCCCGGGGCGAAGGGATGAGCGCGGTGCCCGATCTGCCCGAGGTCCCGGAGGACGGCCAGCCGGCCGAGCCGGCCGAGCGGGCCACCGACGACGAGCTGTTCGCCCAGCTGGTCGCGGACTACGACATCCCGGTGGACGCGGAGGCGAAGTCCTGGCCGGACGCCGAGGACGTCTCCGACCTCGCCCCGCAGCCGCGGCCCCGGCCGGCGGCCGGTGCCGGGTCCGGCATCATCCGGCTTCCGGTGGTCCGGGCCATCCCGCCGGTCGACCCCCGGGCCTGGACCCCGGCCGAGGATCCCGACGAGGAGCGGTACGTCCCCCCGCCGCCGCCTCCGCTGCCGCAGACCGAGACCACGACCCGGCTCGCGGTGGTCGCCGTCGTCGGCGGCATCGCGCTGGCGCTGGCCACGCTGTTCGGACAGCTCCCGGGGATGGCCGCGGTGCTGGGCGTCGGCCTGTTCGTCGGCGGCGTCGCCACCCTGGTCATGCGGATGCGCGAGGACGACGAGGACGACATCGACCCCCACAACGGCGCGGTCGTCTAGTCCGAATACCCGTCCGGCACCGGTCCGGCATCCGTCCGGTCCGGCATCCGTGCCGCCGCCCGCCCGTGGTCAGGGGGTGGCGGCGGCGCGCTGGGCGAGGCCGGCGGTGAGCAGGTCGGTGAGGAAGGCGAAGCTGGCGTCGAGGTCGGTCGGGAGCAGGTACCCGGCGCCGAGTTCCAGGCCGACGAAGCCGGCCACCATCGCGCGGATGGCGCGGACCGCGTGCACCAGGTCGTCGCCGCGCAGGCCGTAGCCCCGGACCGTGGCGAAGGCGATCTCGACCAGCTGTCCGGCCGCGGCGTCCAACTCGGCCTGCCGGTCCCCGCCCTGGGGCGGGGACTCCAGCAGCGAGTGCCGGTGCGGGTACTGCGCGGCGTAGCCGCGGAACGCGGCGAGGAAGGCGCGCAGCGCGTCGTCGCCGGCCAGTCCCATCACCGACGTGCCCAGCCGGTCGGCGGCCTCGGTCAGGATCCGGATGGCCATCAGCACCCGCAGGTCGTCGAGGCTGCGGACGTGCTTGTAGAGGGAGGGGGCGGCGACACCCGCCCGTTCCGCGACCGCCTTGAGGGTGAGGCCGGCCGGGCCGGCCTCGTCGAGCACCTCCAGGGCGTGGCCGGTGACCAGTTGCGGTGTCAGCCCGGCCCTTGGCATCGGGGGTGTCCTCACTTCTCGGTGGTCGGCGACTGCGGGTCGAGGCCCAGGATAAGCGCTGTGACCTGCTGCGGAGCATCCACCTGCGGGTGGTGGCCGGAGCCGTCCAGCAGTTCCACCGGGGCGCCGAGCTGCTCGCCGACCCACCTCGCCTCGACCGTGGCGTCGGGGAAGTCGGCGTCGGCCGTCCCCATCACGACCAGGATCGGCACGCCGGACGCCTTCGCCCGGGGCAGCTTCGCCTCGGCCGGGGAGTGGCTGCCCGCGCACATCTTGGCGTAGGCCTGCATCCGTCCCGGTTCCTTGAGGTTGGCCTTCACCGACGCCAGGTACTCGTCGTAGTCGGCGGGGCGCTTCGGGAACATCTTCGGCCACCAGGCGAACCAGATCGCGCCGGTCAGGAACGGACGGACGATCAGTGCGGTGCCGATCCGCCCGACCAGGGTGGCCGGCGCGTCGCGGACGAACGGGCCCGCCAGGACCACGCCGCGGACCAGCTCCGGGTTGTCGGCGATCACGTGGACCGCGGAGGCCGCCGTGTAGGAGTTGCCGTAGAGCAGCACCGGGCCGGCGTCCAGGTGGCGGATCAGCGCCGCCAGGTCGCTGCCGGTGACCTCGGAGCTGTAGCCGTCGAAGCCGGTGTCGGACTCGCCGAGGCCCCGGTAGTCGGTGGTGACCACCCGGTAGCCGGCCGCGACCAGCATCGGGGCGAGGAACCGGAAGGTGCCGCGGATGTCGCCCATGCCCGGGGCGAGCAGCACGACCGGGCCGGTGCCCTGGTCGTCGTACGCGATCCGGTGCGTACTCCCGTCCGCGGACCGGACGGGCAGGTACCGGGTGGTGGGGCGCTCAGTGCTGTGCGGTGTGGCTGTACTCATGACGACCTCCGTTGGCGCATTCCGATAGCCATAAAGCTATGGCGATTAGCCACATGCGTCAAGCCTTGTGTTCGGCGGCGGCGGGCAGCCGGAGCAGGGCGAGCACGGGGAGATGGTCGGTGGCGGCCAGCAGGTCACGTCCGGGCAGGTCAGGGATGCCGCAGCCGAGGACCTGGAGGCCCGGAGTGGCGTACACCGCGTCGATCCGCTGGAACCGCGGACCCCGCACCGGGATGCCGGAGATGCCCCACGGCGCGACCGCGTGGCCGTCCTGCAGCCGCTCGGCCAGCAGCCGTCGGCCGGGGGCCTCCGGGGCTTCGTTGAAGTCCCCGCCGACGACCGCGTGCGGGGTGCCCGCGGCGGCGCGCACCAGTTCCAGATGCTCCAGCAGCAGTTCGCACTGGAGGTGGCGCTCGCGCCGGTCGAGCGAGAGATGACAGCTGGTCAGCACGACCGGGGCGGCCCGCCCCAGGCGCAGCACGCTGGTGGCGAAGCCCCGTTGGTAGAGGCCCGGCGTCCGGGGCAGGAACACGTCGTGGACGGACTGCGGGACCGCGCGCAGCCGCCCCAGCAGCAGCGGTCCGGCCGCACTCAGGCCGCCGGAGAGGACCATCAGCCCGGTGGCCCGGGCCAGCCAGGCGGCCTGCTGCCGGGGCAACCAGAACCGGGGCGACTCCTGCACGCACACCAGGTCCGGATCGCAGGCGCGGACGACCCGCACCAGCGCGGTCCGGTCGTCGCGCAGCGACCGGATGTTGTAGCTGAGCACCCGGACCAGTTCGGAGCCGTCCGGCTGCGGGCCGGAGGGGGGAAGTGGACCGGACGGAACGTCAGCGACCATACGCCCGATGGTAGTCGGGGCACGCGAAGACGGCCGCGACCGGCGCGGCCGTCTTCGGGCGGGCAGAGCTCACAGGGTCGGAGCAGGCGGGTCGGACCGGGAAGGTCGGACCAGAACGGTCAGACCTGGCGGGCCAGGTCTGCGGCGCCGGCGATCCCCGCCGCCGAGCCGAGCGAGGCCAGCACGACCTCGGCGCGGGGCCGGTGCACCCCGCCGATCAGGTACTTCTCGAAGGCCTTGGCAACCGGCTCCAGCAGCAGCTTGCCGGAGTCGGAGACCCCGCCGCCGAGCACGAACACCGCCGGGTCGAACAGCGAGGCCAGATCGCCCATGCCCCGGCCGAGCCAGTCGGCCAGCTCGTCGTAGGCCTCCAGGGCGAGCAGGTCGCCCTCCTGCGCCGCCTGCGTGATCTGGCTGCCGGTGATGGTGTCGGCGATGCCCTCGTTCAGCTCCAGAAGGCGACGGCCCAGCGCCGGGTCGCCCGCCGCACGCTCGCGGCCGTAGCGGCGCAGCGCCCGGCCCGAGCCGTACTGCTCCCAGCAGCCGTGCGAGCCGCAGCCGCAGAGCAGGCCGTCCGGCACCATGTTGAGGTGGCCGATCTCCCCCGCCACACCGAAACTGCCACGGTGCATCCGGCCGTCGAGGACGATGCCGCCCCCCAGGCCGGTGCCCACCGTGATCATGATCATGTCGTTGTGCTGGGCCGCCGCACCAAAGCGGAACTCGCCCCAGGCCGCCGCGTTGGCGTCGTTCTCGACGACCGTCGGCAGGTGCACCAGGTCCTCGATCCGCGCCTTCAGCGGCTCGTTCTCCCAGTCGATATTGGGAGCCATGATCACGGTGGAGCGGTTCCGGTCGACGTAGCCGGGCGCACCCACGCCGACCGCGGTGATCTCGTGCTGCTGGCGCAACTCCTTGACGGCATCCACGATGGCGCCGACGGCCCACTGCGGATCGGCGGGTGTGGGCACCCGCGTCCGAGCCAGGATCTCGCCGTTCTCGTCGACGACCCCGGCCGCGATTTTGGTACCCCCGACGTCGACGCCGATGGTCAGTCCCATGTGTCCCTCAGTCTCCGCTGGCTTCACCGCTCGCCGGTACCGTACCGGCCCGGACCGGGCCAGGTACACACCTGTGCGTACATTAGCCGAAGACAGAGGGATTGGGACCAGGAGTCCAGCCTTCAGAAGTCGTAGACAGTGGGGGCGTCAGTCGAGGTCAATGTGCTCCGAGGAGGAGCGCTTCTCGGCGGCCCAGCGCTTCTCCGAGGCGGAGACGGCGGAGCGGTACGCGGCGAGCAGCTCGCCACCGGCGGCGATCAGGTGTCCGTACACCTCCGGGTACTTGACCCGCAGCGGCGAGGCCAGGTCCTGCATGGCCCCGAGGGTGTCGCCGTTGCTGACCGAGTTCTGGGCCGCGGTGATCTTCTCGCCCACGGTGGTGGCGAACTTGCGCACCTCGTCCACCAGCGGGGCCAGCTCCGGGCCGAAGAGGTCGGCCGGCGCGGCCGGCTGCCCGGCGGGCCGGTCCTCGACGGTGCCGGCCGTCGGCTTCTCCAGGGACGGTGAACCGTCGGCGGCGGGTGTGGCGGCGGCGGGTGCGGCATCGGCGGCGGGCGAGGCGTCGGGGGCGGGCTGGGCGCCGGTGATCGGTGCGGCGTCGGCGCCCTCGGCCACTGCCTGGGCCCAGACGTCGTCGTGGCGATCGTCGGGAGTCGTCATGGTGCTGCTCCTTCTGCGAGCTCCGAGGGGTCCGTTCCGACGCTACCCCAAGCGGGTTGGGCCGTCGGCGTACTGACCTAACGTCCCGCCCGCCCCCGGCGTGCCCGCGGCCGCGGCTACCCGCGGGGCCAGAGCTGCGGGTCCGGGGTGAAGCGGACCGCCAGGACGCCGTCGCGGAGGGCGGCGCCGGAGACGGTGCAGCGGCGCAGCGCGGACGGCAGGGTCAGCGTGCGGCGGTAGGCGCCGACCCCGAGCACCAGGTCGTCGCCGCGGCGGACCAGGTCGAGGTCAGGGCGCTCGGCGCCGGGCAGCGGGATCCGCCAGACCAGCACCCGGTCGGGGGTGTCCAGCAGGTCCTGCACCGCCCAGGGCGCGGACGCCGACGGCTGGTACTCCCCGGGCTCGGACTCCCCGGGCTCTGCCTTGCCGGCGAGGCCCAGGGCATCCAGGTCCGGCCACCCCTGCGGCTCATGACCCAGGTGCGGCACCGCCCGTACCGGTACGTCCCACTCGGCGCGGAGCACGGCGAGCTGGTCCTGCTGGGCCTGCCGCAGCGGACCTGCGATCGCGTCGGTACTCTGCGGCACCGAGGGAACGACCCCGGGCAGCAGCCGGTTGACCAGCAGCGACTCCACCCGCTGGCCGTGCAGGGCGAGCCCGGCCCGGGCGCTGCGCAGCGCGGCCACGGCGTGCGGTCCGGCCGGGGCGTCGACGACCAGCCGGACCGTGGTCCCGGGAGCGTCGGTGACCGCGCGGACCTGGGCGAGTTCGGCGGCGGCCCAGCTTCGGGCTTCGAAGATCCAGTCGGCGGGCATCGGCACCCCGGCGACGGCGGCCAGCACCGGGCGCAGCGCGCGGGCGGCCTGCCGCTGCTCGGGGACCAGCCGCCCCAGGTAGCGGTCCAGCTGCTCCGGCAGCGCGAGCGCGGCGAGCAACTCGGCCACCGGGGGCGCGTCCACCACGACGGTGTCCCAGCCGCCGGCCGCGCTGTGGGTGCCTGCGGCGCCGTGCGTGCGCAGGGCGTCCAGCAGTGCCAGGTGACCGGCCCCGGGCAGGGCGCTGAGCTCGTCCCGCTCCAGCGGGTCCACGCCGAGCAGGTCGAACAGCGGCTTGGCCCGGCCCAGCAGCCGGGTGGCGGCGTCCCTGAAGGCGGACTGCGGGTCCAGCCGCGCGGCCCACAGGCCCGGGGCCAGCTCGGCCGGGGCGGTCTCCAGCGCGGCTCCGACCAGCCGGTCCACGGTGCGGTGCGGATCGTCGGCGGCGAGCAGCAGGGTGCGCCGCCCCTGCGCGGCGGCGAGTGCGGCGGTGGCCGCGGCCAGGGTGCTGCGGCCGCTGCCGCCGTTGCCGCTGACCAGCACGACCCGGGGTGCGGTCATCAGGCGTCGACGCCCGAGGCGCTCTGCGACTCGACCCGCTTCTTCAGGCCGGCCAGCGCCCGGTCGATGATGACCTTCTCGGCCTTGCGCTTGATCATGCCCAGCATCGGGATCTTCACGTCCACCGCGAGCTGGTAGGTCACCTCGGTGCCGCCGCCCCTGGCCGGGGCCAGGGTGTAGGAGCCGTCCAGGGACCTCAGCATCTGGCTCTTCACCAGGGTCCAGCTGACCTGCCGGTCGCCGTCCCAGGTGTAGGCGAGGACGTGCTCGTCCTTGATGGCGCCGGCGTCGAGCAGCAGTCGCACCTGCTCGGCGCGGCCGTCGGGCCCCTGGCCGAGCACCTCGATCTCCTTGACCTCGCCGGTCCAGGCCGGGTACGCGTCGAAGTCCGCGATCACAGCCATGACCTGGGCCCCGGTCGCCTCGATGGTGGTGCTTGACCTGGTGTGCTCCGCCATCGGATGGCCTCCGCGTCTCGACATGCTGCTGACTGCACGAAGGTTACCGTTTCACCATTCGAGGACCCAGGGCCGCCCGGTGGAACGGAAGTGCCCGACGTTGACACACTCGCTGCGGCCGATCCGCATCCGCCGTGCGAGCGGCTGGTGCACATGGCCGAAGAGCACGTGACCGGGGCGGACGGTGTGGATGGCGTCAAGGATCGCCTCGCTGCCGCGCTCGAAGCGCCGGGCCACGGTGTCGTAGGTGAGCTCGGGCACGGCCGGGGGGATGTGGCTGCACAGCACGTCGACCCGGCCGAGGGCGGCGACCTTGGCGGCGTAGGTCTCCTCGTCCACCTCGTAGGGGGTGCGCATCGGCGTCGGCAGTCCGCCGCCGACGAAGCCGAAGGTGCGTCCGCCGATCTCGACCACCTCGCCGTCGAGCACCCGTACCCCCTCGCGGGCGTACTCCGGCCAGAGCCCCGGCATGTCGACATTGCCGTAGGTGGCGAAGGTGGGCACCGGGAAGGCCGCGAAGAGCTCCGCGTACTGGCGCCGGACCGCCTGCTCGGTGGCCTGGGCCCGGTCCACGTCCAGCCCGGCCCAGAGCAACCGGGAGAACTCCTTGGCCTCCTGGAACCGGCGGGCGTTGCGCAGGCCCACGATGCGGGTGGCGTTCTCCGCACCGAAGAGGTCGGGGAAGATCCCGCGCGAGTGGTCCGCGTAGTCCAGGAACAGGATCAGGTCGCCGAGGCAGAGCAGCGCGTCCGCCCCGTCCCCGGCCCGCGCCAGCGCCTCGCTGTTTCCGTGTACGTCACTGACCACATGCACCCGCATGGTGCGCACTCTATCGAGCGGTCGATTACCGGCGGGTCACCCGTGGCCTGCCGTAGGGTTCGAGGAGCAGCAGCGACAGGAAACCTGCCGCTCACGGGAGTGTGACACAGCGAACACATTCGCCGTCGCCTCTTTCGGAGCGCCGCTACTGAGCAGTAACGTCCCAGCGTCCCAGCGTCGCAGACCGAGGAGCAGTCTTGCGCGAGTTCAGCCTTCCGGCTCTCTACGAGGTGCCGAACGGCGCAGACCTCACCGACCTCATCCACCGGAACGCCGAACGGCATCCGGAGGTCGCCGTCGTCAGCCGCAAGGTCGACGGCCACTGGGAGGACCGCACCGCCGCCGAGTTCCTGGCCGAGGTCAGGGCCGCCGCCAAGGGCCTGATCGGCTCCGGCATCGCCCCGGGCGACCGGGTCGGGCTGATGGCCCGCACCCGTTACGAGTGGACCCTGCTCGACTTCGCCATCTGGTGCGCCGGCGCGATCACCGTCCCGGTGTACGAGACCTCCTCCGCCGAGCAGGTCGAGTGGATCCTGGGCGACTCCGGCGCGGTCGCCTGCATCGCCGAACTGCCGCGGCACGAGGCGGTCATCGGCGAGGTGCGCGAGCGGCTGCCACAGCTGCGCCAGGTGTGGCAGATCGAGGCCGGCGGCGTGCAGGACCTGGTCCGTGCGGGGCAGGAGGTCCCGGACGCCGAGGTCGAGACCCGACGGGCCGGGCTGGGCCCGGACACCATCGCGACCATCGTCTACACCTCGGGCACCACCGGCCGTCCCAAGGGCTGCCAGCTCACCCACGGCAACTTCCTCAGCGAGCTGGGGAACATCGTCGCCCGGATGCCCCCGCTGTTCCGCACCGGCGAGTCCTCGGTGCTGCTGTTCCTGCCGCAGGCCCACGTGCTGGGCCGGATCGCGGAGATCTCGGCGGCACTGGCCCCCATCAAGATCGGCCACCTCGCGGACATCAAGGAGGTCGTGGCCGAGCTCAGCAGCTTCAAGCCGACGCTGATCCTGGGCGTCCCCCGGGTCTTCGAGAAGGTCTACAACTCGGCCCGGGCCAAGGCGCAGGCCGAGGGCAAGGTCAAGATCTTCGACCGGGCGGCGGAGACCGCCATCGCCTACAGCCGGGCGCTGGACAGCGGCGGCGCCTCGCTGGGGCTGAAGCTCCGTCACAAGCTGTTCGACGCGCTGGTCTACAGCAAGCTGCGGGCCGCGCTGGGCGGCAGAGCCACCCACGCCATCTCCGGCGGCGCGCCGCTGGGCGAGCGCCTGGGCCACTTCTACCGGGGCATCGGCTTCACCGTCCTGGAGGGCTACGGCCTGACCGAGACCTGCGCCGCCACCGCCTTCAACCCGCACGACGTGCCGCACATCGGCAGCGTCGGCCAGCCGCTGCCCGGCTCGTCGATCCGCATCGGCGACGACGGCGAGGTGCTGCTCAAGGGCCCGCAGGTGTTCACCGGTTACTGGCAGAACCCGGACGCCACCGCGGAGGCGCTGCGGGACGGCTGGTTCGCCACCGGCGACATCGGCACCCTGGACGGCGACGGCTTCCTCACCATCACCGGCCGGAAGAAGGAGATCATTGTCACCGCCGGCGGCAAGAACGTCGCCCCGGCCGTGATCGAGGACCGGATCCGGGCCCACCCGATCATCGGCGAGTGCATGGTGGTCGGCGACCGCAAGCCCTTCATCGCCTGCCTGGTCACCGTGGACCCGGAGTTCTTCCCGACCTGGAAGAAGCTCAACAACAAGCCCGACGAGGCCACCGTCGCCGATCTGCTGCAGGACGCCGACCTGGTCGCCGCCGTGCAGTCGGCGATCGACGACGGCAACGCGGCGGTGTCCCACGCCGAGGCGGTGAAGAAGTTCCACATCCTCGACACGGTGCTGTCGGAGGACTCGGGCCACCTCACGCCGTCGCTGAAGCTCAAGCGGGGGATGGTCCTGAAGGACTTCTCCGCGGAGGTCGAGGCGATGTACGCCACGCGCTGAGCGGCACGTTGGCAGACGGGCAACCACTTACTACCTAAGGGGCGCGGGGAACTGCGCTGCCAACCATGCACCTCCGTAGAGGGCTGGTCGCGCAGTTCCCCGCGCCCCTTAGGTAGTGCAACTACAGCAAGGCGGCCAAGCGGCCCGCAAGCAAGTCCCAGCGCCAGCTCTGTTCTACCCAGGCGCGGCCGCGGGCGCCCAGGCGGGCGCGGAGGTCGGGGTCCTGCAGGAGTGTGACCAGGCGGTCCGTCAGCGCCTCGACGCTGCGCCCGGGGACGACGTAGCCGGTCTCGCCCTCCAGGACCGCGTCCGGCGCGCCGCCGGAGTCGCCGGCCACCACCGGCAGGCCGGTCGCGGAGGCCTCCAGGTAGACGATGCCGAGCCCCTCCACGTCGAGCCCGCCGCGGCGGGTCCGGCAGGGCATGGCGTAGACGTCGCCCGCGCCGTAGTGCGCCGGCAGCTCGGACCAGGGGACGGCGCCGGTGAACCGGACCGACCCGGCCACTCCGGTGGCGGCGGCGAGCCTCTCCAGGTCGGCGCGGTAGGGCCCGTCGCCGACGATCAGCAGCACCGTCCCCGGGACCGCGGCCAGCACCCTGGGCAGCGCGCGGATCAGGGTGTCCTGGCCCTTGCGCGGTACCAGCCGCGACACGCACACCACGACCGGACGGTCCGTCAGCCCCAGCCGGGCCCGGACCTCCGCGCCGCCCGAGTCCGGGTGGAAGGTCTTCTCGTCCACCCCCGGCGGCACCTGGGCCATCCGTCCCGCCGCGGCCGGACCGACCGCGGCGGCGATCCGGGAACGGGTGTACTCGCCGAGGTAGGTGAGCGTGTCGGTGCCCGCGCCGATCCGGCGCAGCAGCTGCCGGGAGCCCGGGAGCTGCGCCCAGGCGGCCTCGTGGCCGTGCGTCATCCCCAGCAGCCGCTCCGCGCCGGCCGCCCGCAGCGACGGGGCCATCAGCCCCAGCGGGGCCGCCGCACCGAACCAGACCGAGCCGCAGCCCTCCGCCCGGAGGATGTCGGCGGCCCGCCGGGTCACCCTCGGCGTGGGCAGCAGCATCGTGGTCCGGTCGCGGATCACCGGGAACGGCTGCTCCGCGTCGAACCGGGCGGCCTCGGCTCCGTCCCGCCAGGTGGAGGCGTAGACGACGATCTCGCCGGGCGCCATCCGGGTCGCCATATTGTGCACGAATGTCTGGATACCGCCGGGTCGTGGCGGGAAGTCGTTCGTGACGATCAGCGTCTTGTGCATAGTCTGGCGGCTTGCCCTTCCAGGTACTCGGTCCGGCGTTCTCGGCGCAGCGGTTCGTGGTCCGTACGATAGGCCAGTGCGATGCCCTTCCGGCGTCCGCCTCGACCCGCCCGACCATGCTCCGGTTCCGACACCGCACGACTGACCCAGCGAGGATTCCATCACCGTTCACCCGCCCTTGCTGCGCGGCGCCGCGCTGCCGCCCCCGGCGGAGGCATCCGGGCGGGTCCGGCCTGCCTGGCGGCGGGAGCTGCCGCTGGCCTCGTGCTGGCTGCTGACCCGCACCCTGCTGCTGCTCGCCGCGCTGGGCGTGATCGCGGGCGGCGGTCTCGACGTGACCAGCGACGTCAAGGTGATCTACCAGGGCTGGGCGCAGATACTGCAGACCGGAACGTTTCCGCTGGACGACGTGACCTGGCAGTACCCGCCGCTGGCGGCCCTGGTGATACTGGTGCCCAGTTGGCTGCCGTGGTCCTACTTCACGGGGTTCCTGGTCATGGTCGCGGTCTGCGACCTGGCCGTGCTCGGCGTACTGCTGCGGGCCTCCCGGCGGGGCGGCGGGAGCCGGGCCGGGGCCTGGCTGTGGACGGGCGCGGTGCCGCTGCTGGGGCCGACCGCCTACTGCAGGTTCGACCTGGTGGTCACCGCGGTGGCGGTGGTCGGGCTGCTGGCCACCGCGGTCCGGCCCCGGCTCAGCGGGGCACTGGCCGGCGTGGGCGCGCTGCTGAAGGTCTGGCCGGTGCTGCTGCTGATCGGCACACCGCGCGGGCGGCGCACCCGCGACGCCTGGACCGCGGTCGTCGCCACCGGTCTCGCGCTGTGCTTCTTCTGCGCCGTCACCATGTACGGGGCCTTCTCCTTCCTGGCCTTCCAGGGCGACCGGGGCGTGGAGGTCGAGTCGCTGGGGGCGCTGCCGTTCTTCCTGGCGCACCAGCTCGGCTGGTGGGGCGGCCACGCCGACATGCACTACGGCTCCCTGGAACTGCTGGGCCCGGGAGTGGCCCTGGTCGGCCGGCTGATGATGGCACTCACGCTGGCCGCCTTCGTCTGGCTGCTGGTCTGGCGGGTGCGGTCGCGGCGCTGGACAGCGGCGACCCCGTTCGACGCGGCGCTGGCGGCGCTGCTGCTCTTCACCGTGTCCAGCCGGGTGATCAGCCCGCAGTACCTGGTGTGGCTGCTCGGCGTGGCCGCCGTGTGTCTGACCTCACGCGAGACGGTGCAGCGCGGCACCGCCTGGCTGCTGGCCGTCGCCAGCGCGCTCACCTTCGTCGAGTTCCCGCTGTGCTTCGGCGATCTGGCGTCGTTCCACCCCCTCGGGGTGACCGTCCTGTGCGTCCGCAACCTGGTGCTGGCCGCCGCCACCGTGCTGGCCTGCCGCCGCCTCTGGCAGTCCACGGTGAGCGCCCCCGCCACCCCGGCCCCGTAGCACGCCCGGCCCGGACCGTAGCGGTCGGCTAGGACGTGGGTTTCAGGGCCGCGAGGAGGTCGGCGCGCCACTGGGCGGTGAAGGCCGTGAGGCCGACGCCCAGGGTGCCGCGCAACGCGGTGTCCGTGGCGGCGTCCTGGCCGGAGCGGCCGCCCGCGGCGGCGACCGCGCGGTAGAGCGCGACCAGCGCGGGCTGCCCGTGGCGCTGGACCACGCAGCGGCAGGCGAACCAGGCCTGCTGGTACGCCTGCGGCAGCCCCGGGGCCGAGCCGTCGAACGCGGAGTCCGCCGGCAGCTGGGCCGGCACCCGCCCGGCGGCGAGGTCCGCGGCGAGTTCGGGGGCGATCTGGGCGGGCGTCCGCCCGGTGCCCAGGTAGCCGGTCCAGTTGGCGGCGCCCTCGGAGAGCCAGCGGGGCGTCCACTGCTCGGTGATCGCCCGGGTGGCCACATGGGTGGTCTCGTGGGTGGTGACGACCCGTCGGCCGAGGGCGTTCAGGCCGTCCCAGACCTGCGGGTTGACCGTGATCCGCTCGGTGCGCCCGGCCTCGGCCGCGCCCAGCTCGCCGGTGGTGACGGCGGCGATGGCGCTGAAGCCGAGCGGGTCCGCGCCGAGCAGCGCGCCGAACTGGTCCAGGCCCAGCGGCACCTGGAGGACGGTGCGCTGCCCCCAGCCGTCGCCCCAGACCGCGCTGACGGCGGGCACCGCCCGGTCCGCCTCGTCGGCGAGCGGCTGCAGCCCTGCTGCCCCGCGCAGGCCCAGCACCAGGCAGTGCCGACCCTGCACGACGTTGACCGGGCCCAGGTCCCACAGCTCGGCGACACCCGGGCTCTGGCTCTGACCCGGGCTCTCGCCCGGCCCGCCGCTCAGCAGCCAGTCGGAGCCGATCCGGGTGAAGCCGAGGTACTGGTCGGCGGTCACCGGGGTGGCGTCGAAACCGGTGAGCCGGTACGCCAGTTGGACCCGTACCGCGCGGCGGTCCGCACCGTCGACCTGGGTCGGCGGCAGCGCGAAGGCGTCCAGGGCCCGCAGTCGGTAGTCCCAACCGGACAGCGGCACCTGGGCCAGGTTCCGCAGCAGCGTGCCCTGCTGGTCGATCAGGGCCTGCGAACCGGGGACGACGGTGGCGGTGAGCGCGTTCAGGTCGCGGCCGCGCACGCCGGCGGCGCGGCGGTCCAGCGTCCGCTGGATGCCGCGGCGGGCCGAGGCGTCGTCGTCGACCGCGTCCGCGACCTCGTCGGCGCGCCGGTCGTCCCGCCAGGTGACCCCGGCGGCGCCGAGGCCGGCCAGCAGCGCCGCTCCGGCGCCCGCGCCCAGCAGCGCCCGCCTGCCTGTCCTCACCCGTGCCGTCCTCATCGCCGCTGCCCGTCCCGGTCGCCGCGGCCGTTCCGGCCTCCAGTGTCAGGCGGGACGCACCACGGCCGCCACCGGCATGTCGTCGACCCGCTCGTAGCGGACCCTGGCGCCGGGGTAGGGGGCGTGGATCACCATCCCGTTCCCCGCGTACATCCCGACGTGGTGCATGTCGCCGTAGTAGATCACAAGATCCCCTGGGCGGGCCCGGGAGAGCGGGATCCGCTGTCCGGCGTAGGCCTGCCCCTGCGAGGTCCGCGGCAGCGAGACCCCGGCGTGGTGCCAGGACCAGTACATCAGGCCGGAGCAGTCGAACGCCCCCGGCCCGGTCGCCCCGTAGACGTAGGGCTTGCCCAGTTCGCCGCGGGCCGCCGCGAGCGCCGCCGCCGCGCGGTCCGAGGCGGGGCCCTGGTCCGGCGGCAGGGCCTCCCCCGCCGCCTGCGCGGCCGCCCCGGCCGCGTCGCTCTCGGCCTGCTGGATCGTGGCGCGCTGCTGGTCGTTGAGGCTGCCGAGCAGCGCCTGCGCCGCGCCCAGGCGGCGCTGGGCCTCGGCCTTGCTGCCGGCGATGGTCTGCTGCAGCAGCTCCAGGGCCGACAGCTGGGTCAGCGCCTCCGCCCGGTCCTGGGTCAGCCGGCGCTGGATGCCGCGCAGGTCCTGCAGGCTCAGCGCGGCCGAGGCGTCCGCCTGGTCGGCGTGGGTGGCCCGCTCCAGGTAGTCCTGCGGGTCGGCGTTGAACATCAGCTGCATCAGCGGGTCCATGCCGCCGCCCTGCCGGTACTCGGCGCTGGCGAGCGAGCCCACGGTCGCGGCCAGGGTGTTCACCTGCTGCTGCTCCTCGGCGATGTGCTGCTGCAGCAGCACCGCCCGGCGCAGCAGCGCCCGCTCCTGCTCCCGGGCCCCGTCGTACCGCTGACCGGCGACCTCCGCCTGCGCGTAGAGCGCGTCGACCTGCTGCTGCACGTCACCGGTGGTCTGCATGCCTGGAGACGCCGTACCTGGAGATACCGGCCCCTGGGCGGCCGGGCCCCGGGCTGCCAGGGCGCTCCCTCCGGTGCTCAGGACCGCGGCGGTGGCTGCGGCGACGGTCGCGGCGGTCCGGGAGAACAGCACCACGGCGGAGTGCTGGCCCAGAGGTCGGGCACGTCGGTGGGACGCCACGTGGGCGGGCTCCGTTCGTCCGGTGCGGGGCCGTGCCGCGACGCCGGATGCGTCACCGAGCCCAGCGGTCCCCCGGTGCCGCCCGGAAGGACGGTCGACGATGCGGAGGACCGAGCGCAGACGTTAGCGAGTCGGACACAACGACACCAAACACCTCGACTGGCGAATATTCATGCCAATCCCCAACGAACTGACGAAACGCCACGTCATCCTGGGTGATGCCGGGGCGGGCCCCGGCATCGATTCCCTCGATCGGGGTCACCGTCACACGGCGTCGAAGAGCGCGCTGACCGATTCCCCGTTGTGGATCCTGCGGACCGCCTCGGCCATCGCCGGGGCGATCGACAGGACGCTGAGCTTGTCGGTGCGCTCCCCGGCCGGGATCGGCACGGTGTTGGTGCAGACGATCTCCAGTACGTCCTCCTGGTCCGAGAGCCGCTTGAGCGCACCGGCCGTGAACAGTCCGTGGGTGCACGCGACGCGGATCGAACGGGCGCCCAACTCCCGCAGCCGGTCCAGGAGTTCGAGAACCGTGCTGCCCTTGGCGATCTCGTCGTCCAGCACGATGACGTCGCGCCCGGCCACCTCGCCGATCACCGAGCTGATGGTGACCCGGTCGTCCGCGAAGCGCTGCTTGGCCCCGGCCGCCACCTGGACGCCGAGCAGCCGGGCGAAGGCCGCCGCCTCCTTGGCGTTGCCCAGGTCGGGCGAGACCACGGTGGTCCGGGACAGGTCGTAGCGGCGGAAGTGCTCGGCCAGCTCGCGCAGGGCGTGCAGATGGTCCACCGGCACCGAGAAGAAGCCGTGCACCTGCGGCGAATGCAGGGTCATCGCCAGCACCCGGCCGGCCCCCGAGGCCACCAGCAGGTCGGCGACCAGGCGGCCGCCGATGGAGATCCGCGGCGCGTCCTTCTTGTCCGAGCGGGCGTAGGCGTAGTGCGGCATCACCACGGTGATCCGGCCGGCCGAGGCACCGCGCGCGGCGTCGCACATCAGCAGCAGCTCGACCAGGTTCTCCTGCACCGGGGTGACCAGCGGCTGGATCAGGAAGACGTCGCGCTCGCGGCAGTTCGCCTGCAGCTGGACCTCAAGGCAGTCATTGGCGAACCGGTTGACCCGTACCGGGTTCAGCGGTACGTCCAGATGGGCGCAGACCTCCGCGGCCAGTTCGGGGTGGGCACTGCCGCTGAACACCGCTATGTCACGCATCGACGCTCTCCTCGCTCAGGGGCCCGGCGCACGCGCGACCCGGCGCACGCGCCATCGAGGCCTGCCGCCCGGACCGACCGGACGACAGGCCTCAGGAACTGCGAGAACTCTAGCGAGGGCCTACAGGTGCCGCATCGCGTAGATGGAGCCGATGTAGCTGATGGGCTCGTACTTCACCACGGTGCCGGTGTGCGGGGCGTGCAGCACCATGCCGTGGCCCGCGTACATCCCGACGTGCTCGCCACCGTTGAAGAAGACCAGGTCGCCGATCTGGAGGTCGGCGGTGGAGTTCACCGCCGTGCCCTGGGTGACCTGGTCGTAGGTGGTGCGGCCGAGGGTGATGCCGGCCTTGGCGTAGGACCACATCATCAGGCCCGAGCAGTCGAAGGTGGTCGGGCCGGTGTCGCCGTAGACGTAGACGTCGCCGAGCCTGCTCTGCGCGGCGGCGAAGGCGGTCGCCTCCGCAGAGTCGCCGGCCGACCCGCTCGGGCTGTAGCCGTTCGCGCTGGAGCCGGAGCTGCCGCTGCCCGAGCTGTGCGAGCTCGTGGGCGTGGCCTGCTGCTGCGCGGCAGCCAGCGCGGCCTGCTGCTGGGCGGTCAGCGAGGCCATCCTGGCCTGCGCGGCGGCCAGCTTCTGCTGCACCGAGGCCTTGGAGGCGGCGAGCTGCTTGCTGGTCTGGTCCAGGGCCGCGAGCTTGGTCTGGGCCTCGGCCTTCTCCCGGTCCAGCGTGGCCTGCTGCGTCTTCAGGTCACTGAGCTGCGTGGTCTGGCTGCTGGCGATCTGGTCGGCCGCCGAGGCCTGGTTCAGGTAGTTCGTCGGGTTCGACGACAGCATCAGCGCGACCGTGGGGTCCATCGCACCGTCGCGGTACTGCGCGCTGGCGATGGCGCCGAGGCCGGCCTCCTGCGCGTTGACCGCGGCCTGCTGCCGGGCCACCTGGTCCTGCAGGGTGCTGACCTGGGCCTGCTCCTTCTGCTGGGCTTCCTGGTTGGCGTCGTACTGCTGGATCGCCGCGTCGGAGGCCTGGTTGTCCTGGTTGATCTCCGCCTGGAGCTGCGCGGTGGTCTGTGTGGGCGCCGCCGAGGCCGACTGGGCCGCGGTCGCGGAGAGTGCGACGGTGGTGGCGGCGGCAGCGGTGAGTACGGTTATCCGCGCGCGACTGGGGGACTTGGGACGACGATGGGACGCCACGAAGGCGAGCTCCTTCTTCCTACGGCCGCCTACCGGGTGAGCTGACGGGTTCGGGCTGGAAGACGTGCCCTACGGCGCTTCACCGGCGAGAAGCCGGCCTGGCGTCGATTCACCCCGAGGAACATGGTTCCCCGGCTCCGAACTGACGGCGTTTCCCCTGTAGGCGTCCGGTGGATCCGGACGTCGTGCCGTGCGGTCGGACTCGGCGGAAACCTCCGCTGCCACTCAGGCTGAGTGATCGACTTCGCGGTGGTTCGATCAGTGACACTAGTGACCCAACCGTGATCCGTTCAAATCCCTGTAAGTAAAAACTCTCTTAGGTAACGATAGTGTTCCGAAACCCCAACCGAACGTAGTTGCCACATGACCGAACTGCGACGACATGACCGTCAAAACGGTCAGAACGACCCGGGAGTTGGGGTTGCGGTGACGTGAGTCACATTCTGGGGTGTCGACACGTCAGAACCGGCGGATGGCGACCACGCCGCCGAAGTAGCTCATCGGCTGGATCGAGACCGTGTAGCCGTACTCGGGGGCGTTCAGCAGCATCCCGTTGCCCGCGTAGAGGCCCACGTGGTTGCCGCCCTCCATCACGATGATGTCGCCCACCTTGGCGTCCGCCATCGAGGCCACCGGCGAGCCCACGGTCTCGTCGGAGAAGGAGTAGTGCGGCAGGGTGATCCCGGCGTGGGCGTAGGACCACATCACCAGGCCGGAGCAGTCGAAGACGTTCGGGCCCGAGCCGCCCATCGAGTACGGGGCGATGCCGACCTTGCTCATCGCCGCCAGCATCGCGGTGCGGGCCGCCGAGGAGATCCCGGACAGGTCGATCTGGCCGACCGTCATGTGGCTGTCGTTGTGCGCCGCCGAGCCGTACCCGCCACCGCCGCCACCGGCCGCGTTCACCTGCTGCTGCTGGGCCGGGGTGAGGCCGTCGAGGATGCTCTGGGCGTGCTGCAGCTTCGCCTCGGCGGCGGCCTTCGACTGCTGCATCTGCTTCAGCAGCGCCTGCTGGGCACCGAGCGCCTGCGCCGCCTCGGCCTTCTCCTTGGCCAGCGTCTGCTGCTGCGCCTGCAGCGAGGACAGCATGGCGACCTGGTCGTCGTTGAGCTGGTTCTCGGCGGTCGCCTTGTCGAGGAAGCCGGTGGGGTCCGAGGAGAGCATCAGCGCCACCGTCGGGTCCACCGTGCCGTCCCGGTACTCGGCGCTGGCGACCGTGCCGAGCTGCGCGGTCTCGGCGTTCACCTGGGCCTGCTGCCGGGCTATCTCGTCCTGAAGGACGTTCACCTTCTGCTGCAGCGCCTGCTCCTGGACCTGCGCCCCGTCGTACTGCTCCGTCGCCGCGCTCGCCGCCTGGCGGTCGGCCTCCACCTGGGACTTGGCCTGGTCCAGGGTCAGCTTGGGATCGGCGTGCGCGGAGGCCTGCGCGGTGAGCGCGACCGCCGTGGCGGCGGCTGCCGTCAGGATGGACACCCGCGCCCTGCTGGGCTGCTTGAGGCGACGATGCGAAGCCACTACAGGCTCTCCCCTTCGGACCGGGTAAACCCCCGCTTCACCCGGACGGGTGGTGAGGCAGGACAGAGGTTCGAGAGCAGAGACTAGTGAGAGACAAGTGGCCGTGTCGCCCTTCCCGTGACATGAGGAGGGGATTGACCGAAATGTCCAAGGTAATAATGTGCCGTCAGGTACGGACGAGACGCCTGAGCAGCATCGCGGACGGCACCGGACGCGCCCCCGCCTTGCGTACCCCGTCGGCGACCTCGCGGTCCGTGGAGACCACGACCACCGGCCGCCCCTCCGGCTCGGCCCGGACCAGCCGGCGGATCAGCTCGTCCGCGGTCTCCCCGGAACGGCTGAACAGCACCCGCACCCCGCGCGGCGGCGCCATCGGCACCGGCGCGTCCAGGTCCTTGCCGTCGAACACGCAGGTGACCTCGGCCCTGCTGTGCGCGGCCAGCATGGAGAGGCCGTTCAGCAGCCGGGCCCGCTGCTTCTCCAGCGGCAGGGTGGGATAGCCGCTCTTGGTGACGTTGTAGCCGTCCACCACCAGATGGGTCTGCGGCAGCGCCAGCAACTGGTCCAGCAGCGCCGGGTCGTCGGCGTCCAGCGCCCGGCGGGCGACGTCGTGCGGCGACGCCGTGGCCGGGGCCACCGCCTCCACCGAATCGGCCGGACGGCCGGACAGCGGCGGCAGGCCCAGCTCGCGCTGCAGCCCCTGGGCACCCTGCAGCACCACGTCCAGCAGCAGCCGCAGCCGGATGTCCTCGGCGCTGCGCCCCTCGCGGGAGGCCCGCTTCGCCGCCTCCAGCGCGGACTCCGCCTCGGCCACCCGGTGCTTGAGCCGGCGCACCTCGCTGTCCACGGCGCCGCGTTCGGTCGCCCCGGACGCGCGCAGCGCCTCCAGCTCGGCCGCGACCTTGCGGGTCGCCGCCTCGGCACGCTTGGTGTCCGCCTCCAGGCTGCGCAGTTTGCGGCGCAGCGAGTCGCGGTCCCTGCGGACCTCGTCCAGCTCGACCCGGGAACGGTCCGACTCGGCCCGGCTGGCGTCGCGCAGCGCGGAGAGCTCCGCCTGCAGCTTCTCCACCAGCCGTGCGGCCTCGGCGGCGGCGCCCTCGGACTCGGCCCGCTCCACCTCCTCGCCGGCGTCGCCGACGAGCTTGCTCCACCCGGCCGGACGCAGCAGGTAC
Organism: Streptacidiphilus sp. EB129; assembly: GCF_041262645.1. NCBI lineage: Bacteria > Bacillati > Actinomycetota > Actinomycetes > Kitasatosporales > Streptomycetaceae > Streptacidiphilus > Streptacidiphilus sp. EB129. The sequence goes on along the minus strand of NZ_JBGCCS010000021.1, from coordinate 84,944 downwards.
GCCACGGCGGCGATGTCCTGCGGGTCGGCGGCGGCCGGGACCACCCCCGACTCCAGCGCGCTGACCAGGTCGGGCTGGCCCTGACGTACCCGCTCGGCTATCCGCGAGCGGAAGGCCGGCTCGGTCTCCAGTGCCGCGGCGATCGCGGTCGCCCCACGCTTGGCCCGCTGCACCGGCGTGAACTTCGCGTACGGCCGTAGCCGCGAGGGCAGTTCCGCCAACGGCACGGCGCTGAGCGCGTCCGCGGCGATGCCGACCACCCGCCGCCGCACGCCCTCCGGCAACGGCCGGTCCAGCTGCTCCACGGCAGCCTCCGACTCGGCGGGTGCGGGCGCGTCGGGCGTGGACGTGGGCAGCTGAGGACCGGCCGCGTCGAGGGGACCCGTCGGCCCCTCGGCGGTATCCGCCCTGTTCTGGTCCACCACGTCCACTGCTCCGATCCGGTCCTGCGGGACTCCGCCCACAGCACCATTCTCGCCCGCCTCACCCCCCCGCTCGTCACCGCGCCACTCCTGGAGCCCGTGCCGTCAACCCTCGGTGCGTGCCGCCTGGGCCGCCGCCTCCGCCTCCGCGCCGGGCCGGTCCACCAGCTCGACCTGGTCCACCGCGTTGCACCAGCGGCAGCGGACCGACTCGACCGCCTCGCTGAGGACCTCACGTTCCTCCACCCGTGGCTCCCCCGCCAGATCCAGGTGGACGAACTCCACCACACGGGAGGAACGGGTCACGTCGAATCGCGTCAGGTTGCCGCACAGCGTGCAGCGCCACCGGGTCCCCTCGGTGGGCAGGGGGACGGTCATGGGTGGTCCTCTCGGTTCGGCGCGACTCCTCCGGAGCAGCGCGTTCTCGTCGAAACGCCTACGCGGGAAACCCTAGGGCCTCGGCCGGGTCCGCTCACACCGTCCCCCGGCTGTCCCAGCCCAGCAGTGTCAGATATGTCCATCCAAGGAATGCTGGGTACATGGAGATCCCGGTACGCGAAGAACGCCCCAGTCCGTACCTCCCTCTGATGACCTGGACGCTGATCGCGGTGTGCGTCCTGGTGTTCCTGGTCGGCCCGGTCTCCGGACTCGACCCCCTCTACGGCAGCGGCAACGCCCGGGCCTGTGCGGAACTGACGTACTACCAGCACTGGGCCGTCATCCCCAGTGAGCTGCTGGACAACCACCCGCTGCGGCAGGCCGCCGCCCACGGCTGCCCGGTCCCCCGCCCGTTCCCGAAGGTCCCGGCGCTGTCGGTGCTCACCGCGATGTTCGTGCACGGCGGTTGGCTGCACCTGCTGGGCAACATGCTGTTCCTGTACGTCTTCGGCGCCATGGTCGAGGAGCGGACGGGCCGGCTGCCGTTCCTGCTCAGCTACATCGCCCTGGGCTACCTCGCCACCTACGGCTACGCGCTGGTGCAGTCGCACGGCGACGGTGCCACGCAGACCCTGGTGGGCGCGTCCGGGGCCATCGCCGGGCTGCTCGGCGCGTATCTGCGGCTGTACCCGAAGGCCAGGGTGACCAGCCTGATCCCGCTGCTGCTGTTCCTGCCGCTGCGGTTCCCGGCCTGGCTGGCGCTGGGGATGTGGTTCGCGATCCAGTGGATGTCGGTGGACGCGGTCTCGGCGGCGGTGCCGGGGGTGGCCTACGTGGCCCATCTCATCGGGTTCGTCGGCGGCTTCCTCTTCGCCTGGCTGCTCTACTGCCGACGGCGCGGATACGCTGACCGCAGTATCCCCGCCGCGCTCCCAGGAGACCCCCCGTGATCACCGCGATCGTGCTCATCAAGACCAGTGTCGACCAGATCCCCGAGATCGCCGAGACGATCGCGGCCATCGACGGCGTCACCGAGGTCTACTCCGTGACCGGCACCTACGACCTGGTCGCCCTGGTCCGGGTGCGTGCCCACGACGACCTGGCCGACGTGATCCCCGGCCAGGTCAACAAGGTTCCCGGAGTCCAGCAGACGGAGACCCACGTGGCCTTCCGCAGCTACTCCAAGCACGACCTCGACGCCGCCTTCGCCCTCGGCCTCGACGAGTAGCCCCACGAGGAGGCCGCGCCGCAGCAGGCCGGAGCGGTCAGCGCCGGGTGTCCGGGACGCAGCGGCCGCCCTCGGTTCGGTACGCCCACCGCGCGCCGTCGCTGACCAGCTCCCGGACCGCCGCGACAAAGCGGTCCACGTGCTCGTCCGGCGTGCCGGCGCCGAAGCTGACCCGGATCGCGTTCAGGCTCTGCTCCCCCGGCAGCGACGCCTCCGGCGCCCCGCACTCGGACGGCGCGGCCTCCTCCCCGCCCAGCAGCGTGCGCACCAGCGGGTGCGCGCAGAACAGTCCGTCGCGCACGCCGATGCCGTACTCGGCCGACAGCGCCGCGGAGAAGTGCGAGCTGTTCCAGCCCTGCACCACGAAGGAGATCACGCCCACCCGGGGGTGCTCCTCGCCGAACAGCGTCAGCACCCGCACCTCGGGGACCTCGGCGAGCCCGGCCCGGAGCCGGGCGATCAGCTGCTGCTCGCGCGCCACCAGCCGGTCGAAGCCCGCCTCGGTCAGCGCGCGACAGGCCGAGGCGACGGCGTAGGCGCCGATCACGTTCGGCGATCCGGCCTCGTGCCGGGACGGGCCCCGGTGCCACTCCACGGCGACCGAACCGTCCGCCTCCCTGGCGACGGTACGGCTGGCGCCGCCGCCGGCCAGGTAGGGCTCGGCCGCGTCCAGCCAGTCGGCGCGCCCGGCCAGCACGCCCGCACCGAACGGGGCGTAGAGCTTGTGCCCGGAGAAGGCGACCCAGTCGACGTCGAGTTCGCGCACCGAGACCGGGTGGTGCGGGGCCAGCTGCGCGGCGTCCAGGACGATCCGCGCGCCGTGCCGGTGGGCCACCTCGGCCAGCTCGCGGACCGGCCAGATCTCCCCGGTGACGTTGGACGCTCCGGTCACGCACACCAGCTTGGTCCGCGCCGCACTCCCCGCCAGCGCCTCGTCCAGCGCGGCCACGGCCTGCCCGGGCGAGCGCGGGGCGCGCAGGTAGCCGACGGTCAGGCCCGGCTTGCGCCAGGGCAGCAGCGAGGCGTGGTGCTCGGTCTCGAAGGCGAAGACCTCGGTGCCGGCCGGCAGCGCGCCGGCCAGCAGGTTCAGCGAGTCGGTGGTGGCCCGGGTGAAGACCAGCTGGTCGTCCTCGCGCAGGTCGAGGAAGTCGGCGACGGTCGCCCGGCTCTGCTCGAACAGGTCGGTGGACAGCTGCGACAGGTAGCCGGCGCCGCGGTGCACGCTGCCGTAGTACGGCGCGTAGGCGGCGACGTCGTCCCAGACCCGCTGCAGCGCCGGGGCGCTGGCGGCGTAGTCCAGCGCGGCGTAGCCGACCTTCTCGCCGCCGACCAGGGGAACCTCGACGTCACGGCCGAGCACGGCGAGCGGCTCACAGACAGACAGAGCGTTCGGGTAGGCAGACACAACCCCTCCAGGACATCCAGTGGATCCCTGGGAGTGCACCGGTGGCGCTGCCACTGCGGTGCTGCTCTCTACGGGGGGATCCGCGCTTGCCGTGCGACGGGTTCGCCGCAGGGCCTGGTCGTCACCCGGAAGCACCCCGCCACGGAAGGAGGGTTGCCGGACAGCAAGCCGGGGCCTGAACGCTGTCACTCGTGACCTGGTGAGAACTATGCCAGAGGTCCAGCCCGTGGGCGAGCACAGGTCCGCCATGCGAGACGCCGGAGCACGGGACAGCAGAGCACAGGACGCCGGAGCACGGGACGTCGCGGTACCGCGACGTCCCGTGGACCTGACGGCGTGATCCGCCTACCGGTGTGTGGCCTCGGCCCAGCGGGCCAGCGTCGCCTCGGCCGCGCCGGAGTCGATGGACTCCGCGGTGCGCTTCATCGCCGCAGCGATCTGCTCCACCAGCGGCTCGTCCGTCTGGTCCAGGGCGACCAGCGCCGACGCCGAGTTGAGCAGCACCGCGTCCCGGACCGGGCCGGTCTCGCCGGCGAACACCCGTCGGGCCACCGCCGCGTTGTAGCTGGAGTCCGCCCCGCGCAGGGCCTCGATGCCGACGCAGGTGATGCCGACCTCGCGCGGGTCGAAGCTGCTCTGGCGCACCTGGCCGTCCCGGACCTGCCAGACCGTGGAGGTGCCGGTGATGGTGAGCTCGTCCAGCCCGTCGTCGCCCCGGAAGACCAGGGCGGACGCGCCGCGCCGGGCCAGCACGCCGGCGATCAGCCCGGCCATCCGGCGGTCGAAGCAGCCCACCGCGTTGGCGCCGACCCGGGCCGGGTTGGTCAGCGGGCCGAGCAGGTTGAAGAAGGTCGGGATGCCCAGATCGCTCCGCGCCGGGCCGGCGTGCCGCATCGCCGGGTGGAACACCGGGGCCGGGCAGTAGGAGATGCCCGCCTCGACGGCCACCTCGGCGACCCGCTGCGGGGTCAGCTTCAGGTTGACGCCGAGCTTCTCCAGCACGTCGGTGGCCCCGCTCGCGGAGGAGGCGGCCCGGTTGCCGTGCTTGACCACCAGCGCCCCGGCGCCGGCCGCGACCACGGCCGACATGGTGGAGATGTTGACGGTCTTGGCCCGGTCGCCGCCGGTGCCGACGATGTCCACGGCCCGTTCCGGCACCTCGATCACCGTGGCGTGCGCGTACATCGACTGGACCAGGCCGGTGATCTCCTCGACCGTCTCGCCCTTGGCCCGCATCGCCACCATGAAGGCGGCCACCTGGGCGGTGCTCGCCTCCCCGGTCATGATCCGGTCCATCGCCCAGGCGGTGTCCGCCGCCGTCAGGTCGGTACCCGAGATCAGCGCCGTGAGGACGTCCGGCCAGGACCGCGCCTGCACGGGGTCGCCGCCACCGTTCGCAGGGTTCACGTCTTTGATCGACGCTGCAGCCATGGCCGTAGCCTCTCCGTGGAGTATTCACTGAAGGAGAGGCCAGCCTAGCGACCGGGGGCGCCGCCCATGGGCAAGATCTCAGCCCACGAGATGCTGCTTTCCGGTGCGCAGCAGCGCCGTGGCGGTCTCGGCCAGCGCGGCGGGGTCGACCGGGGCGGCGATGGCGGCGTCGGCGCGGCTCCAGGCGGCGAGCCAGGAGTCCTGCGGGCGGCCGATCAGCACCAGCACCGGGGGGCAGCCGTAGATCTCGTCCTTGAGCTGGCGGCACAGGCCCATCCCGCCGACCGGGGTCGCCTCGCCGTCGAGGACCAGCAGGTCCAGCCGCTTGGCGCCCTTGGCATGAGCGTCGAGGGCCTTGATCACGGCCGGGGCGGTCGCGCACTCCAGGTACTGGAGCTCGGCCAGGTCCTCGGCGGGCCGGCGCCCGAGCGCCAGCCGGACCTGCTCGCGCGTGTTCCGGTCGTCGCTGTAGACAAGTACGTTGAGTGCCATCGTCCGCTATCCCCCTGGGGTGTGATCGGGACCACTTTCGGCGTCTGCGCGGATGCTACTCCGGCCGGAGATCCCAGGACAGCACGCAGTACGGGCCGTCTCGGGGTCCCGGGGCGGCGTGCGACGCCCCCCGGCAGCCGTCCGGCGGTTCCAGATTCACCATTTCGGGCGACCCCACGGCCCGTCGCGCACCGTCCCCCGGGGCACCGGACCCCGCCGTTCGGACTACCTGCCTGGTCGTCAGGCCACCGGCGGGCGGCCGGAGGGTACGTCACAAGCCGGACACACCGAGGAACACCCCCCGGAGTGAAGACGGAATAAGCGACCGACATAATGTCGGTCGTGGCGACAGCAACTGCAGTAGAAACCGGGCACGCACACGGATCGGTCAGCCGGCCGAACCTCACCAGCGTCGGAACCATCGTCTGGCTGGCTTCCGAGCTGATGTTCTTCGCGGCCCTCTTCGCGATGTACTTCACACTCCGTTCGGTTACCGGAACGGCGTACTGGCACGCGCACAACGATGCGCTCAACGTCCCTTTCTCGTCCGTGAACACCACGATCCTGGTGCTCTCTTCCTTCACCTGCCAGATGGGTGTCTTCGCCGCAGAGCGCGGCGACGTGAAGAAGCTCCGGACCTGGTTCATGATCACCTTTGTCATGGGTGCGATGTTCATCGGCGGTCAGATCTACGAGTACACCTCGCTGGTCAAGGACGCAGGCCTCTCCCTCTCCTCGTCCCCGTACGGGTCGGTCTTCTACCTGACCACCGGCTTCCACGGGATGCATGTGACGGGTGGTCTGATCGCCTTCCTCCTGGTCCTCGGCCGTACGTACGCCGCCAAGCGGTTCACGCACGAGCAGGCCACCGCGGCGATCGTGGTGTCGTACTACTGGCACTTCGTCGACGTGGTCTGGATCGGCCTCTTCGCGACCATCTATCTGATCAAGTAGGCAGGGTCGGACCGTCCTCTCGGCGCACCGCCGGGCGGTCCCGCAGGCCGACCTGACGGTCAACCAGACTCCCGACGCTCCAGATCCTCACACCGGGGTTAATCCGTGAAAAAGCTCTCCGCACGACGGCGCCACCCGCTGGCAGCGCTCGTCGTCCTACTCTTTGCGCTGGCGATCACCGGAGGGCTGTACGCGGCGTTCGCGCCGACGGGCAGTGCACAGGCCGATGCCGGCCAGTCGTCCCTCGCGATCGAGCAGGGCAAGAAGCTGTACGCCGTCGGCTGCTCCAGCTGCCACGGTCTGTCCGGTGAAGGCACCAAGGACGGCCCGTCCCTGGTCGGCGTCGGCAGTGCCGCCGTGGACTTCCAGGTCGGTACCGGCCGGATGCCGGCGCAGCAGCCCGGCGCCCAGGTCCCGTCCAAGAAGGTCATCTACACCCAGGACCAGATCGACCAGCTCGCGGCGTACGTGGCGACCCTCGGTGCCGGCCCGGCCATCCCGACGGCCGACCAGTACGCGGCCGGGGACGTGGCCCGAGGCGGAGAGCTGTTCCGTACCAACTGCGCGCAGTGCCACAACTTCGCGGGTTCCGGTGGCGCCCTGTCCGAGGGCAAGTTCGCGCCCTCGCTGGACGGCGCCAGCGCCAAGCACATCTACGAGGCCATGCTCACCGGCCCGCAGAACATGCCGTCCTTCCCGGACTCCATCATGTCCCAGCAGAACAAGCAGGACATCATCGCCTACGTCACGCACACGAATGACGGAGCGAAGAACCCGAACTACGGCGGTCTCACCCTGGGTGCTCTCGGTCCGGTGACCGAGGGTCTCTTCGGCTGGATCTTCGCGCTGGGCGCCCTGATCGGTATCGCGATCTGGATCGCCGCCCGCACCCCCAAGGCCAAGAAGTCATGACGAGCCAGGACAACATGTCTGAAGAACACCTGCCGGAGGCCCACGGGGCCCACGGCGGAGCGGTCGCCCACGCGGGCGACGCCTTCGCCGATCCGGGGCTGCCGCCCCACGAGCACCGTCGTACCGACATCGACGAGCGGGCTGCCGCCCGGGCCGAGCGCCAGGTGGCGCTCTGGTTCGTGCTGTCGATGCTGGCGACGGTCGGCTTCATCGCGTCCTACGTGATCTTCAAGACGACCGACGTCGTCTACATCTTCCCGATCGGCCACGTCAGCAAGCTCAACTTCGCGTTGGGGCTGACCCTGGGCATCTCGCTGTTCGCCATCGGCGCCGGCGCGGTCCACTGGGCCCGCACGCTGATGTCGGACGAGGAGCACATCGCCGAGCGGCACCCGATCGAGTCCACCCCGGAGGTGCGCGAGCAGGTCTTCGCCGACTTCCGCACCGGGGCCAAGGAGAGCGGCTTCGGCCGCCGCAAGCTGATCCGCAACACGATGATCGGCGCCATGGCCATGGTCCCGCTCTCCGCGGTCGTGCTCTTCCGCGACCTCGGCCCGCTGCCGGAGCAGAAGCTCGACCACACCGACTGGGCCGCGGGCAAGCGCCTGGTCAACATGAACACCAACGAGCCGCTGAAGCCGGCCGACATCACGGTGGGCTCGCTGACCTTCGTCAAGCCGGAAGGCCTGGAGGAGAGCGACCCCGACTTCCAGGAAGTCATCGCCAAGGCGGCCGTGATGGTGGTCCGGATGCAGCCGGACGACATCAAGGACAAGAGTTCCGCAGCCTGGGGGTACGAGGGCGTCCTCGCCTTCTCCAAGATCTGCACCCACGTCGGCTGCCCGATCAGCCTCTACGAGCAGCAGACGCACCACGTCCTCTGCCCGTGCCACCAGTCGACCTTCGACCTGTCCGACGGCGGCCGGGTCATCTTCGGCCCGGCCGGGCACCCCCTGCCGCAGCTGCAGATCGCGGTCGACAGCAATGGCTACTTCGAGGCTGTCTCCGACTTCAGCAAGCCCGTCGGCCCCGGCTTCTGGGAGCGCAGCGAATAATGACCACCCACGCGGCAACACCGCACGCAGCAGACGACGCGCACGACGAGCAGGTCGGCCACAGCGAGGCCGGGGTCGACCAGGCCCACCTCGGTGAGAAGGCCGCCGACTGGGTCGACGGACGCCTCGGCATCTACGGGCTGGCCAAGGCCAACCTGCGGAAGATCTTCCCGGACCACTGGTCCTTCATGCTCGGCGAGATCTGCCTCTACAGCTTCATCATCATCATCCTGACCGGCGTCTACCTGACGCTGTTCTTCCAGCCCAGCATGGGTGAGGTCGTCTACCACGGCACCTACCTCCCGCTGAACGGCATCCGCATGTCGGAGGCCTACAAGTCGACGCTGGACATCAGCTTCGACGTCCGCGGCGGCCTGCTGATCCGTCAGATCCACCACTGGGCGGCCATCGTCTTCGTGGCGGCCATGCTGGTCCACATGATGCGCGTCTTCTTCACCGGCGCCTTCCGCAAGCCCCGTGAGATCAACTGGCTGTTCGGCTTCCTGCTGCTGTTCCTGGGCATGTTCGACGGCTTCATGGGCTACTCGCTCCCGGACGACCTGCTCTCCGGTACCGGTATCCGGTTCATGGAGGGCGCGATCCTCTCCATGCCGATCGTCGGCACCTACATCGCGATGTTCCTGTACGGGGGCGAGTTCCCGGGCAACGACATCATTCCGCGCTTCTTCACGATCCACGTGCTGCTGATCCCGGGCATCATGCTGGGCCTGCTGGTGGCCCACCTGATCCTGGTCTTCTACCACAAGCACACCCAGTTCGCGGGCCCCGGCCGCACCGAGAAGAACGTCGTCGGCATGCCGCTGATGCCGGTCTACATGGCCAAGGCGGGAGGCTTCTTCTTCCTGGTCTTCGGTGTCATCGCGATGGTCTCGGCGATCGCCTCGGTCAACCCGATCTGGGACTACGGCCCCTACCGCCCCGACCAGGTGTCCACCGACGCCCAGCCGGACTGGTACATGGGCTTCTCCGAGGGCCTGATCCGGATCATGCCGGGCTGGGAGATCCGCGCCTGGGGCCACACCCTGGAACTCGGCGTCTTCATCCCGCTGATGATCTTCGGTCTGGTGATGATCGTCATCGCGGTCTACCCCTTCATCGAGGGCTGGGTCACCGGTGACAAGCGCGAGCACCACATCCTGGACCGCCCGCGCAACGCCCCGATCCGCACCGCCTTCGGCGTGGCCTGGATCGCGGAGTACATCATCCTGCTGGTGGCGGGTGGCAACGACCTGTTCGCCACGCACTTCCACCTCTCGATCAACACCATCACCTGGGTCTGCCGGATCCTCTTCTTCGTCGGCCCGGTGATCGCCTTCACGGTCACCAAGCGCTGGTGCATCGGTCTGCAGCGCGCAGACCGGGACAAGGTGCTGCACGGCCGCGAGACCGGCACCATCAAGCGCCTGCCGCACGGTGAGTTCATCGAGGTGCACGAGCAGCTCTCGCCCGAGGCGCTGCACACCATCACCGCGCACGAGCAGTACCAGCCGGTCGAGCTGCCCGCCGCGGTGGACGAGAACGGCGTCAAGCGCAAGGTGGGAGTCGCCACGAAGCTGCGCGCCAAGCTCTCCCAGGGCTACTTCGGGGACGCCGCGCAGATTCCGAAGCCCACCCCCGAGGAGCACGCCGAGATCACCAGCGGCCACGGCCACCACTGATCTCCCCCGCTTCTCCCGCAGCATCCGAGGGGCCCCTCCCACAGTCGTGGGAGGGGCCCCTCGGCCTTGGGACGGCCCTGGTTTGACCGCGGTCGCGTACGGCTGGTTGGGTCTGCGGGTGAGTACTTCCGGGCAGGGCCGTTCCCGTCGTCGCGCCAAGTCCCGCCGACGTGCCGGGCCCGCCCTCGCGGTGGCGGCGGTCGCGGTGCTCGCGGCCGGCGGCGTGGCGATAGCCACCGCGGGCGGCGGACACCCGAGCGCCGGCCCGAGCGCCGGGACGTCGGGGACCGGGACGTCCGCTGCCGGGGCGTCCTCCGGCGCCGTGCCGTCGACCGCCGGCCCCGGACCGACGCAGCCGGCCGCGGGGGCGGTGCCGCTGGGGCTCAACGCCCCCTACGAGTACCTGGGCTGGGGAGCGCCGCAGTCACCGGTGGACGTGATGGCGGCCACCGGGGCCACCCAGCTGACGCTGGGCTTCGTCACCAGCGACGGCGGCTGCAACCCGGTCTGGGACGGCACCCGTCCCCTGGACCCGGGCGGCAGCGACGCGACCGCCATCGCCGCGATCCGGGCGCACGGCGGCGACGTGATGGTCTCCTTCGGCGGCGCCAGCGGCGACAAACTCGGCGTCACATGCGCTTCGGCGGACGCCCTGGCGGCGGCGTACCGGAAGGTGGTCGACACCTACCGGCTCGGGGCCGTGGACTTCGACCTGGAGAACGACGAGGTCGCCGACGGCACGGTACGCCAGCGCGTGGTGGACGCCATCGGCAGGCTGCACAGCGCCGAGCCGGGGCTGCGGATGTTCGCGACCTTCGGGGTGGGCACCGAAGGACCCGACGCCAACGAACAGGATCTGATCAGGCGGGGCGCCGCCGCGAAGCTCGCCCTCACCGGCTGGGTCGGCATGCCCTTCGACTTCGGCGGCCATCAGGGCGGTATGGCCCAGGTGTCCACCGCCGCCATCGACGGCCTGGCCCGCACCCTGGCCGCCGACTACGGCTGGCCCCTGGACCAGGCCTACCGGCACGCCGGGCTGTCCTCGATGAACGGGGTCACCGACGAGGCCGACGAAACCGTCAGCCCCGCCGACTTCACCGCGATGCTCGGCTACGCCCGGACCCACCACCTGGCCCGGTTCACCTTCTGGGCCGTCAACCGCGACCGCCCGTGCGGCGCGGGCCTCAGCAAGGGCGACTCCTGCGGCGGGATCGCACAGCAGCCCTACGCCTTCACCCGGACCGCCGTCGGCTACCGCGACTGACCGGCCCGCTCCGCCGCCCGCTCCGCGGCCGGGTCCATTTCCAGCCGGCTGCCGAGGCGCTGCAGGAACTCCTCCCAGCGGGCCACGAACTCGGGGTCGTGCGGGCTCAGTCCGGTGGCCATCCGGGTCACCTGGGGCAGCAGGGTGGGGTAGCTGGAGAGCGAGAAGCAGAGCAGCCGGAACAGCGCCGGGTCGAACTCGGGGTCGATCCGGCCCTGCTCCTGCCGCCGCGCGATCTCCGCGACCTGGGCCTGGATCACCGGTGTCCGCTCGTCCTCGCGGGGGATGGCCCGGTCCCCGTACGCCAGCGCCTCGCGCTGCAGGTAGCCCAGCCAGGAGCCGTCGCCGGACTCCTGCTCGTGGTAGTGGAAGCTGAGGAAGTCGCCCAGCGGTTCCGGCGCCTGGGAGGCGCGGTCCAGCCGGGTGCCGCGGATCCGGGACAGCAGGTCGGTGAACAGGGTGTCGCCGACCCGGCCGCCGGTGGACAGGAACATCGACCAGGCGAAGCCGCCGGCCCAGCCGGGCAGCCGCTCGATCAGCGCGTTGGACGGCTGCCCCGGCGCGTGCGGAAGCCGGAACACCAGCACCGCCGCCACCACCAGCAGGGCCGCCGAGATCGGCATCACCTCGGAGAACGCGGTGGCGTAGGCCACGCCGGGGGCGGCCTGCCCGACCAGGTCGAACAGGACCATGCCGAACAGGGCCACGCCGAGCACGTTCGCGGTCTGCATGGTCGTGGTGACGATCCCGGCGCCGGAACCGGCGTCCTTCACCGGCACCCCGGAGATGATGGTGCCGACCATCGGGCTCATGCCCAGGCCCTGGCCGAGACCGGCCACCAGCAGGGTGGGCGCCAGCGTCCACACCGTCAGCGAGGTACCGGCGGCGTACGCGGTGGCGGCGGTACCCAGCAGGCCCAGGGCGGCCACCACGTAGCCGAGCGTCAGCACATGGCGGCCGAGCAGCGGGACGAACCGGGGCGCGGCCAGCGAGGTGACGAAGAAGCCGAGCGCCGAGGGCGTGTAGACCAGCGCGGAGCTGATCGGCGAGAAGCCCAGCCCGGTCTGCAGGTAGACGGCCAGGGTGAACAGGAAGCCCGAGTAGGAGGTGATGAACAGCAACACGATCGGCACGCCGTTGGCGAAGCTGCGGTTGCGGAACAGCTCCAGCCGGACCAGCGGCTGCCCGCCGGCCGCACCGAGCCGCTTCTCGTACCGGACGAAGAGGTAGCCCACGGGCAGCGCGGCGATCAGGCAGACCACCAGCCAGGTGGGCCAGCCCTGGTCCCTGCCGAGCAGCAGCGGGACGCACAGCAGCAGCAGGAACGGCGTGACCAGGCCCACCCCGCCCAGGTCCAGGCGGGTGCTGCGGCCGGGCCGGTCGGCCGGCAGCCACACCATCGACGCCACCACGGCCAGCAGCCCGATCGGGACGTTGACCAGGAAGACCGGCCGCCAGGTCCAGCCGAACAGGTTCACGGCCAGCAGCACGCCGCCGATGAGCTGTCCGGCGATGGCGGCGATCCCGATCACCGCGCCGAAGACGCCCAGCGCCCGGCCCCGGGCTGCCCCGGAGTAGGTGGTCTGGATGATGGCCAGCACCTGCGGGTAGAGCGCGGCCCCGCCGACACCCTGCAGCACCCTGGCCGCGATCAGCACGTCGATGTTCGGCGCGGCCCCGCAGAGCGCGGAGGCGGCCGAGAACACGAGCAGGCCGATGATGAACATCCGCTTGCGGCCGATGATGTCGCCCAGCCGTCCGCCGGTGACCAGCAGGCAGGCATAGGAGATGGTGTAGCCGGAGACCACCAGTTCCACCGGGCCGAAGCTGGCGTGCAGCCCGCTGCGGATCGATGGGATGGCCACGTTGACGATGGCCACGTCGAGGATCGCCATGAAGGTGCCGACCAGCACGACGGGCAGGACGAACCGCGACGGCGGCGCCTCCGCGCCACCCGTACCGGCCGTGATTGGGCTCTCAGACACTGGACTTCCTCTCCCCGCACCCATCCAACTGACCCACCCGATTGTCCTGGCGATCAGTCATCTGTACAGGGAGTCATCGGAGTTGACGTGCACTATCCCAGGTTGCGCACGATCGGCCGCCGGCGCTCAGGCCTCGGGGCGCAGCAGGCCCGCCGGGGCGGCCGGCGGGGCGACGGCGGCCGGGGCGGTGTCGACCACCTGGCCGAGCGCGCTGCCCTGCTGCCAGTCGCTCCAGGACAGGTTCCAGTCGCCGAACCCGTTGCCGAACGGCTCCATCCGGTGGCCCTCGCTGTTGATCACCTGGACCAGGTCGCCGCGGCGGAAGGTGGTGTAGAACCAGTGCGCGTCCCCGGGGCTCATCCCGGTGCAGCCGTGGCTGACGTTGGCCACCCCCTGCGATCCGACCGACCAGGGCGCGGCGTGCACGTACTCGCCGCTCCAGGTGACCCTGGTGTCCCAGTAGACGTCCAGGTGGTAGGCGTTGGCGCTGTCCGCGGCGATGCCGACGGTGTCGGAGTTCATGAACACCTCGGGCTGCTGCTCCAGCACCACCTTGATGCCGTTGCGGGTGGCGAAGCCGGGCTTGCCGGTGGTGACCGGGATGCTGGTGACCCGCTGGTCGTTGCGGTAGACGGTCAGGTAGTCGCTGCCGGCGTCGGTGACCGCGAGCAGCTTGTCCCCGGTGCTGAAGGAGATCCGGCTCGGTGCTCCCCCGTAGACGCCCCCGCCGACCGGACGGTCCTGGAGGTCGAAGGAGGCGCTGATCCTGGCGTGCGCGGGCCAGTAGTCCTGCGGGCGGAAGTGCAGCGTGGTGTCGTTCACCCAGTACCAGCCGCCGCGGACCGAGGGGGTGGAGCCGACCGTCAGCGCCCGCTCGACGACCTGCCGGGCGGCGTGGTCGTGGACCGGCAGGCTCAGGGTCACGGTGATCGGCTCGCCGACGCCGTAGACGGCCTTGTCGCCGGGGGTGAGGACGGCGGTGAGGGTCTGCGGGGCGGAGCGGGTGGAGAAACTCTCGACGGTGGTCCCACGCCCGCCTGAGCCGTCGTCCGCGCTGATCCTGACGGTGTACTGCTCGCCGGCGCCGAGCGGCGCGGTGGACCGCCAGCTGCGCTCGTCGGCGGCGACGGCGCCGGCCAGGTGCCGGCCGTCGGCGCTGGTGACGGTCACGTCGGTGAGCGTGCCCCGGACCGCGTGCACCACCAGCGGCGCCGCCGGGTCGGCCGGCGCCCGGCCGTTGGCGCTGACGCTGACCAGCGGCGCGGCGTCGACGGACGTCTCGTGGCCGGGCGTGGTGCCGCCGCTGCAGGCGCACAGCGCCAGCGGGCCGAGGACCAGCACAGCCGCCTTCACAAACCTCATCCGTTCCTGTCCCTCCGAGCGCGACGCCGACAACCGACGTACCGTCACATCCTAGAAAGATGTGGCAAAGTGCACATTCCACCGCACTCGGATGAGTGAACGCCGATCAGCGAACGCCGCGCCGACGGCTCCGCACCGACGGGAGAAACGCCGAAGGGGCGGTGACCGTGGATCACGGTCACCGCCCCTTCGGGAGACGGGTCACTGCGTCTGGTTCTCGCCCCGGTAGTACTCGAACACCCAGCCGAAGAGGCCGATGCCGATGATCGGGAGGGAGAAGTACAGCAGCCACCAGCCGAAGATGACGCCCATGAAGGCCATCGCCCCGCCGATGCCCAGGGACAGCGGCTGCCAGCTGTGCGGGCTGAAGAAGCCCATGGTGCCGGCGTCGTCGGACACCTCGGCCTTGGGGTTGTCGCCTGCCCCGGTGTCCACCCGCTTGGCGGTGAACAGCAGGTAGAAGGCGATGAAGATCCCCAGACCGAAGGCCATGAACAGGGCCGTGGTGCCGGTCGGGTCCTTGGACCAGAGGCCGTACCAGATGGCGATGCCGAGGACGAAGATCGCAAAGCCGAGGAAGATCTTGCCTTGTTCCCTCATCGGTCACCCTCCCCCTTCGTGGTGTCGGACTTGGCGTCGAGCACGGCGACCAGGTGCGGCGGCACCTCGCCGTGGTTCTCCAGGTAGTCCTGCGCGGCGATCTCCGGGTGGTGCAGGTCGAAGGCCGGGGACTCCGAGCGCACCCGAGGCAGGGTCAGGAAGTTGTGCCGCGGCGGCGGGCAGGAGGTCGCCCACTCCAGCGAACGGCCGTAGCCCCACGGGTCGTCGACGTCGACCTTCTCGCCGTACCTGGCGGTCTTCCACACGTTGTAGAAGAACGGCAGCATCGAGGCGCCCAGGATGAACGAGCCGATGGTGGAGATCAGGTTCAGCGTGGTGAAGCCGTCCGTCGGCAGGTACGTCGCGTAGCGACGCGGCATGCCCTCGGCGCCCAGCCAGTGCTGCACCAGGAAGGTGGTGTGGAAGCCGATGAACAGCATCCAGAAGGTGATCTTGCCCAGGCGCTCGTCCAGCATCTTGCCGGTCATCTTGGGCCACCAGAAGTGGAAGCCCGCGAACATCGCGAAGACGACCGTGCCGAACACCACGTAGTGGAAGTGCGCCACCACGAAGTAGGAGTCCGAGACGTGGAAGTCGATCGGCGGGGAGGCGAGCAGAACACCCGTCAGACCACCGAAGAGGAAGGTCACCAGGAAGCCGACGGTCCACAGCATCGGGGTCTCGAAGCTCAGCGAGCCCCGCCACATGGTGCCGATCCAGTTGAAGAACTTCACGCCGGTCGGGACCGCGATCAGGAACGTCATGAAGGAGAAGAACGGCAGCAGCACCGCGCCGGTGACGTACATGTGGTGCGCCCACACGGTCACCGAGAGGCCAGCGATGGCGATGGTCGCCGCGATCAGGCTCTGGTAGCCGAACATCGGCTTGCGCGAGAAGACCGGGATGATCTCCGAGATGATGCCGAAGAACGGCAGCGCGATGATGTAGACCTCTGGGTGTCCGAAGAACCAGAAGAGGTGCTGCCAGAGGATCGGCCCGCCGTTGGCCGGGTCGAAGACGTGTGCCCCGAATTTCCGGTCCGCTTCCAGTGCCAGCAGCGCGGCCGCCAGCACCGGGAAGGCGAGCAGCACGAGCACGGCGGTCAGCAGCACGTTCCAGCAGAAGATCGGCATGCGGAACATGGTCATACCGGGCGCGCGCATGCAGAGGATCGTGGTGATGAAGTTGACCGAGCCGAGGATCGTACCGAAGCCGGACAGCGCCAGACCCATGATCCACATGTCACCGCCGACACTCGGCGTGTGGATCGCGTCGGAGAGCGGCGAGTAGGCGAACCAGCCGAAGTCGGCAGCACCCTGCGGGGTGAGGAAGCCGCCCACGGCGATCATCGAGCCGAACAGGTACAGCCAGTACGCGAACATGTTCAGCCGCGGGAACGCCACGTCGGGCGCGCCGATCTGCAGCGGCATGATCCAGTTCGTGAAGCCGGCGAAGAGCGGGGTGGCGAACATCAGCAGCATGATCGTGCCATGCATCGTGAACGCCTGGTTGAACTGCTCGTTCGTCAGCACGCCGCCGTCGGGCTGCGCGAGCTGGGCACGCATCGTCAGCGCCAGGATGCCACCGATGATGAAGAACGCGAACGACGTCACCAGGTACAGGGTGCCGATCGTCTTGTGGTCGGTGGTCGTCATCCACTTGATGACGTTGGTGCCGGACTTGCGCTCCAGCAGGGGCTTACCGCCCACGGCGGGCGCGCCGCCGCTGAGTCCCTGGGGTTCGTTGAGGATCGTCATTTCGCGTTGTCCGCTCCCGTGGTCACGATGCCTGCCGGCACGTGTCCCGACTGGCCCTTCGCACGCAGGTCAAGCAGGTGGGCTTGGTACTCGGCCGGGGTGACCACCTTGACATTGAAGAGCATCTGCGAGTGGTTCACACCACAGAGCTCCGTGCACTTGCCACGGAAGGTGCCCAGCGCGGTGGGCGTCACCTCGAACCGGTTCACGACCCCGGGGATGACGTCCATCTTCATGAGGAAGTCGACCGGCCAGAAGCCGTGGATCACGTCGCGCGAGGTCAGCTCGAACTCGACCGTCTCACCCTGCGGCAACCACAGCGTGGGCGGCTGGCCGGGCGTGCCGACGTCGTAGGCGCCGCTCTGGTCGTCGTTGGTGACGGCCTCGTTGGCCTGGTCGACCGGGTGCTCGTAGTTGAACGCCCAGCTCCACTGGAAGCCCACCACGTTGATCACGTGCTGCGGCTTGTTGTCGACCTTCAGCAGGTAGTTCTCGTCACGCGCGGTGTAGAAGAAGAACACCGACACCATGATCAGCGGAACCACCGTGAACAGGGCCTCGACAGGCATGTTGTAGCGGAACTGCGGCGGCACCTCGACCTTGGAGCGGCTGCGCCGGTGGAAGAACACGCTCCACAGGATCAGCCCCCAGACGAGGACACCGACCGCCAGTGCCGCGATCCACGAGCTCTGCCAGATGAAGAGGACCGTCTTGCCCTGCTCGTCGCGCGGAGTGGGCAGGCCGAGCCGAGGCAGTTGCGAGGACGAGCAGCCGGTGGCGGTGGCAAGGACGAGGCCCAGCGTCAGCGCTGAGAGCAGCTTCCGCCGCATCGAGCGCCGCGGCGAGCGGTCGGAGCCGTTGGGACTCACGTAGCGCCTTCCCGAAGTCTCGCCCGCTCACGCGCCACGCGGGTAACCGTCGGTCCCGGTGGCCCGGTCAGCGGGCAGGGTTTGGATGTTTATGCGGGCCAAACCCTACTCCAGGCGTATCGGAGCTTCGCGGGCAGGTCCGGCTAACGCGCCGATCTGGCCCCCGGATGGCCCCCGAATGGATGGAATCCCAGGTCAGATGGGCACTTCGCATACCCGTCGACTTGTCCGGCGACACGCCGGAGCCATCCGGCTGACACACCATAAGGCACCCAAACGATCTCCCCGGAGACGCCCCCCTGACGCGTCGACAGACGCCCCGGCTGGATACCGTGGACCGGTGCCGTACTTCGACGCCGCCTCCACCGCCCCGCTGCACCCGCTCGCCCGCCAGGCCCTGCTGTCCGCACTGGACGACGGCTGGGCCGATCCGGCCCGGCTGTACCGGGACGGCCGCAAGGCGCGGATGCTGCTGGACGCCGCCAGGGAGACGATCGCGGCCGAGCTGGGCGCGCGTCCGGACGAGGTGGCGTTCACCACTTCGGGTACCCAGGCCAACCATCTGGCGGTACTCGGTGCGCTGGCCGGGAATCACCGGAAAGGGCGTCATCTCGTACACTCCGCCGTCGAACACTCGTCCGTGCTCCATGCGGCCGAGCGGCACGAGGCGGACGGCGGCGCCGTCGGCGCCGTACCGGTCGACCGTCAGGGGCGGGTGTC
This sequence comes from Streptacidiphilus sp. EB129, assembly GCF_041262645.1. NCBI lineage: Bacteria > Bacillati > Actinomycetota > Actinomycetes > Kitasatosporales > Streptomycetaceae > Streptacidiphilus > Streptacidiphilus sp. EB129. Next base: position 66,431 of record NZ_JBGCCS010000021.1, on the reverse strand, counting down.
GGCGGACCAGTTCGGCGCCGCGCTGCGACCGGACACCGCGCTGGCGGTGCTGCAGTCGGCCAACCACGAGGTGGGCACCGTGCAGCCGGTCGCCGAGGTGGCCGAGCTGTGCGCGGCGGCCGGGGTGCCGCTGCTGGTGGACGCGGCCCAGTCGGCCGGGCCGCTGCCGGTCCCGGCGGGCTGGTCGCTGCTGACCGCCTCGGCCCACAAGTGGGGCGGCCCCGGCGGCGTCGGCGTGCTCGCGGTACGCAAGGGCGTCCGCTACCGCTCGCCGCTGCCCGCCGACGACCGCGAGTCCGGACGGGTGCCCGGGTACGTCAACGTCCCTGCGGTGATCGCGGCGGCGGTGGCGCTGCGGGCGGTCCGTCAGCAGGCGGCGGAGCTGAACCGGACCCAGCACGCCCGGATCGAACGGCTCCGCGCGGAACTCCCGGCCCTGGTCCCGGACCTGGCCGTGCTCGGCGACCCGGAGCACCGGCTGCCGCACCTGCTGACCTTCTCCTGCCTCTACGTGGACGGCGAGGCGCTGCTCTCCGAGCTGGACCGGGCCGGCTTCGCGGTCTCCTCCGGCTCCTCCTGCACCTCCAGCACGCTGACGCCCAGCCATGTGCTGGCCGCCATGGGGGTGCTCACCGAGGGCAACATCCGGGTGTCGCTGCCGCCGGACTGCACGGACGCCGACGTCGACCTGTTCCTGCGGGTGCTGCCGCAGGCCGTCGCCACGGTCCGGGCGCAGCTGGACGCACCGTCGGCGGGGACGGCCACGGCCGGCCGGCTGGTGCTGGACACGCTCGGCCGCCGCTGCCCGATCCCGGTGATCGAGCTGGCCCGGCACCTGACCGAGGTCCCCGTCGGCGGGGTGATCGCGGTCCTCTCGGACGACGAGGCGGCCCGCCTCGACATCCCCGCCTGGTGCGAGATGCGGGGCCAGGAGTATTTGGGCGAGGAGGCGGGGCCGACGGGGGTTGCCTATCTGATCCGCCGTTTGACTTGATCGCGCAGTTCCTCGCGCCCCTTAGGTGGTGCAAGTGAGCCAGCTGCACTACCTAGGGGCGCGAGGAACTGCGCGAACAACCATCTACGGTCAGCCCAGGTGGTGGCGGACCTCGGCGGCCGCGTCCTCGCCGTAGGCGGTGGCGAAGCGCTCCAGGAAGTGGCCCCGGCGCAGCTCGTACTCCTGGGTGCCGACGGTCTCGATCACCAGCGTGGCCAGCATCGAGCCGATCTGCGCACAGCGCTCCAGCTCCAGGCCCCAGGTCAGACCGGCCAGGAAGCCCGCGCGGAAGGCGTCGCCGACGCCGGTGGGGTCGGCCTTGACGTTCTCGGCCGGGCAGCCGATGACGATCGGCAGCTCACCCTTGCGGTCGATCCGCGCGCCCTTGGCGCCGAGGGTGGTGATCCGAACGCCGACCCGGTCCAGGATCTCCTCCTCGGACCAGCCGGTCTTGGTCTCGATCAGCGCCTTCTCGTACTCGTTGGAGAAGAGGTACGCCGCGCCGTCCACCAGCGTGCGGATGTCCTCCGCGTCCAGGCGGGCCAGCTGCTGGGAGGGGTCGGCCGCGAAGGCGTAGCCGCGGCTGCGGCACTCCTGGGTGTGCCGGACCATCGCGTCCGGGTCGTCCGCGCCGATCAGCACCAGGTCCAGGCCGCCGGCCCGCTCGGCGATGGGCTGCAGCTCGATGTTCCGGGCCTCGCTCATCGCGCCGGTGTAGAAGGAGGCGATCTGGTTGTGGTCGGTGTCCGTGGTGCAGACGAAGCGGGCGGTGTGCCGGGTCTCGGAGATCCGCACCGCGCTGGTGTCCACGTGGTGGCGGTCCAGCCAGGAGCGGTACTCGGCGAAGTCGGCCCCGGCCGCGCCCACCAGGATCGGCCGCAGGCCGAGCAGGCCCATTCCGAAGCAGATGTTCGGAGCGACCCCGCCGCGGCGCACATCGAGCGTGTCCACCAGGAACGAGAGCGAGACGGTGTGCAGCTGGTCGGCCATGAACTGCTCGGCGAAACGGCCGGGGAAGGTCATGAGGTGGTCGGTCGCGATCGAACCGGTGACAGCGATACGCACGGGGATGCTCCTAGGGAGGAACGGTCGAGTGTCGGCCCTACCGTACCGGCCGCTCATCACCCGTTACCGCATCGAACCTGTGCGGTTACCCTGCGGTAGGACTGGATCACGCCCCGACCTGGACCTAGGGTCGAGAGAGGGCGGCCGGCCCGGCCGCGCCCGTCGATACCTGGAGGCCCGGATGATGCCCAGGAGCAACCCGGTCCATGTCCCCCCGTTCCTGCGGGGTGACGCGGACGCCGAAACGCTCGCAGGGCTGGTGCACACCTCACGCCGGATGCGGAAGTTCTGGCCCCTGCTGGCCGTGGACGAGCCGCACCCGCCGACCGCGGCCCGGGTCGCCCCCGGCTTCCGGGTCACCCCGCACGAGGCCTCGCTGCTGCACGACCTCTCCGAGTTCGGCGACTGAACCACTCGTCTCCATCACCTCCCGGCCGAGACCCGGCCGTCCGGCGAACCCGGCGGCGGGGGTCCGGGAGGGAACCGATGACAGGGCTCCCCCGTCACATCTGTGTTCGGACGGAAGCGGCATCGGGAGGGTGAAGTGACGCGTAGGACTTCGGCGGCTCTGGGGGTCGCCGCGATCATGGCACTGGGGACGCTCACGGCGTGCGCCAGCGGCACCGGCCACACCCTCGCCGCCGGCAGCAGTGCCTCACCCTCCGCCACGACGGCGCCGGTCTCCCCCACGGCACCGGCAACGGTCACGCCCTCCCCCGGCGGCAGCACCCCGCATGCGGGCCTGACGCCGCCGGCCGCCGAGCCCAGCTCGGGGACCCCGCGCCCGGGCACGGTCAAGCCGGTCGGCTACAGCGCCGCCGGCACCGTGCTGACGGTGGACTTCTACGCCGGGGTCTGCCAGAAGTTCGGCCTGGTCGCCGACCAGGCGACCGCGGGCGAGGTCCGGGTGACCATCGTGGTGACCGGGGGCCCCAGGCCGGGCCAGCTCTGCCCCGCCCTGATCCGGCAGCAGGCGGTGTCCGCCGACCTCGGCTCCCCGCTGGACGGCCGCACCGTGGTCGACGCCACCACCGGCCGGATCATCCCGCAGCAGAACGTCATTCCCGGCGGCGGCATGATGACCCACGGCCCGACCAGGCCCAACTGACGCCACCACGACCGGGCGCAGAGTACGACCAGGCGCAGAGCACGACCGGGCGCCGAACGACCGGGCACGGGACGACGACGGCGGAGGCGCCCCCACCGGTTCGGGGTGGGGGCGCCTCCGCCGTCGCGCGTCCCCGAGGGGACGCGCCGTCTCACCGTGTCGCTGCCGGGAGCCTCGCGGCGTCCGGGTCAGCTGAAGGAGTCGCCGCAGGCGCAGGAGCCGGTGGCGTTGGGGTTGTCGATCGTGAAGCCCTGCTTCTCGATGGTGTCGACGAAGTCGATGGTGGCGCCGCCGAGGTAGGGAGCGCTCATCCGGTCGGTGACGACGCTGACGCCGCCGAAGTCCTTCACGACATCGCCGTCGAGCGAACGCTCGTCGAAGAACAGCTGGTAGCGCAGGCCCGAGCAGCCACCGGGCTGCACGGCGACGCGCAGCGCGAGGTCCTCGCGGCCCTCCTGCTCCAGCAGGCTCTTGACCTTGGCCGCGGCGGCATCGCTGAGGAGGATCCCGCTCTCGACGTTGGTCTCGTCCTGGACGGTCATCTGCATACTCCCGGGTTGTGACGACGTGGTGCTAACAGCGGCAAACCGGCCGCGCCCCGGATCTATTCCGGGCCCCGGACATTCCGGGGAAGTAGCCGCCCACCCATGCTCGCACACCGGCTCCATGCGTGAGACTGGGCGAATGATCCTTCGCCAGGTTCGTGACTCGGCCGCTGACGCGGCCGCGGTTCGGGAAGTGTCGCAGTCCGCGTTCACCGCGATGGAGCAGCAGCTGGGCCAACCGGTCACCCCGTGGACCCGGGAACGCGTGGCCAGAGCCCACATCCGGGCCCGGCATCTGGCCGTGACCGACCCGGGCGGCTGCTGGCTCGCCGAGGAGGACGGGCTGCCGGTCGGCGTGGCGCTGGCGCTGCGCCGCGAGGGACTGTGGGGACTGTCACTGTTCGCCGTGGCCCCGGCCGCCCAGGACAAGGGCCTGGGACGGCTGCTCCTGGACCACGCCGTCGCCTACGGACGCGGCTGTCTGCGCGGCATCGTGGTCGCCTCGGCCGACCCGCGCGCGGCCCGCCGCTACCACGCGGCGGGGTTCCGGCTTCACCCGACGATGTCCCTCACCGGGACGATCGACCCGGCCGCCCTGCCCGACCCGACCGGGATCCCGGTGCATCTGGGCGACCCCGGCCACCTCCAGCTGCTGGACTCGGTGGACCGGCGCACCCGTGGCGGCGCGCACGGCCCCGACCATCCGGTGCTGCTGCGCACCTGCGACGAGCTGCTGGTCGTCGACGTCCTCACCGGCAGCGGCTACTGCTACCGGACCGGCGGACGGATCGTGCTGCTGGCGGCGACGTCCAAGCGGCTCGCCGCGCGGCTGCTGATCGAGGCGCTGGCGCGGATGCCGGTCGGCCAGGAGGCGGCGATCCACGGGGTCACCGCCGAGCAGGACTGGGCCGTGGACGTCGGCCTGGCGGCCGGGCTGGCCGTCCGCACCCGCGGCTACCTCGCGCTGCGCGGGATGCGGCCTCCGGCCCCCTACCTGCCCTCCGGCCCCTACCTGTAGCCGGACGGGTGGCGCGGGCTCAGGCCATGGTGTCGAGGATCTCGCGGACCATGTCCATGGTGGTGCCCGGGTGCAGGAACGCGAAGCGGGAGACCACCTCGCCCTCCCAGCCGGTCGGGGTGACGAACCCGGTCTGCTCGGCGAGCAGCTGCTCGGACCAGGCGTAGTAGTCCGCCGCGGTCCACCCGCGGCGCCGGTAGACCAGGCTGGACAGCTCCGGCTCGCGGACGACCTCCAGGTGCGGGTACTCGGCGCGGATCAGCGCGGCGGTGTCGCGGGCCAGCGCGATCCCGGTCTCGATGGCCGCGCTGTAGGCGTCCGTGCCGTGCACCGCCAGCGAGAACCAGAGCGGCAGCCCGCGGGCCCGCCGGGTGAGGTGGTACGCGTAGTCGGTGGGGTTCCACTCCTGGTCGTGCTCACCGGTGTGCAGCACGTCGAGGTAGGAGGCGTCCTGGGTGTGCACGGCCTTGGCCGGGCGGGGGTCGCGGTAGATCAGCGCGGCGCAGTCGAACGGCGCGAACAGCCACTTGTGCGGGTCCACCACGAAGGAGTCGGCGTGCTCGATGCCGTTGTACTTCTCCCGGACCGAGGGGGCGAACAGGCCCGCGCCGCCGTAGGCGCCGTCCACGTGGAACCAGAGGCCGAAGTCGCGGGCCACGTCGGCGATGCCGGCCAGGTCGTCGACGATCCCGGCGTTGGTGGTCCCGGCGGTGCCGACCACGGCGATCACCGAGCCCGGGTCGTCGTCCGCCTCCAGCGCGGCGCGCAGCGCATCGCCGGTGAGGCGGTGGTCGGTGGTCGGGACCAGGAACTTCTCGACGCCGATGATGTTCAGGGTGTTGGTGACCGAGGAGTGGGTCTGGTCGCTCACCGCGATCCGCAGCCGGGCGCCTATGCCCACACCGAGCCGGTGCCGGGCGGTGTCCCGGGCGACCACCAGGGCGGACAGGTTGCCGGCCGACCCCCCGGAGACGAAGCAGCCGCCGGCCGACGCGGGCAGCCCGGCCCGGTCGGCGATCAGCCGCAGCACCTGGTTCTCTGCGGCGATCGCCCCGGCCGCCTCCAGCCAGGAGATGCCCTGGAGCGAGGCGCAGGAGACCACCATGTCGAACAGCAGCGCGGCCTTGGTGGGCGCGCAGGGAATGAATGACAGATAACGGGGACTGTCAGCTGAGATCACGGCACGCGAGAGCTCGTGGTCGTAGAGCTTCAGCACATCCGCAGGATCGTTTCCTCCGGCGGTCAGCAGGCCGTCCAGGACGCCGGCCAGCCGGTCCCCGTCCCCGGGGTGGTCCAGCGGGACCGGGTCGTACTGCAGCCGCTCCCGCATGTAGTCGAAGACCAGGTCGACCATACGGGCGTCGTACTGGTGCATGCGCTGGGTCACGGGGGGCGTCCTCTCACGGCGGTACTGGCCTGATCAACCCTAGGCAGCACCCGGCGACTCCGGCATGTCGGAACCCTGCACCCCGCGCAGCAATCCTGCGTCCTTCGCCCCCGCACGCACGATTCCGGCTCACCCCCGCCCCGCAGTGGCGTCCGGGGCCGGCCGGTCAGCCGATCAGCCGGCTCAGCACGACCTGGCTGCGGCTGCGCTGCACCCCGGGCTCCCGGCGGATCCGTTCGATCACGGCCTCCAGGTGGCCGGTGTCCGCCGCGCGCAGATGCACCAGCGCGTCCGCGTCGCCGGTCACCGTCCAGGCGGCGACCACCTCGGGGAACTGGCGCAGCGAGGACAGGATCTCCTCCGGGGAGGTCCGCTCGCGGCAGTACACCTCCACGAACGCCTCGGTGCGCCACTCCAGCGTGCCCGGGTCCAGCAGCACGGTGAAGCCCCGGACCACGCCGCGCTCCTGCAGCCGGTCCACCCGGCGCTTCACCGCCGTCGCCGACAGGTTCACCAGCAGGCCGATCTCCGCATAGGAGGCTCGACCGTCGCGTCCGAGCAGCTCAAGGACCCTGCGGTCGGTCTCGTCCAGTCGGGCGGGAGGATTCAGTGGGGCAGGCACGAGTACAGAATTAGCACACCTCAGCGGATCGGTTCCCGGCCGCGGGCCGCGCGCCTAGATGCCGGACCGGTCGCGCAGATGAAGGACCAGTCCGACGGCCAGAGCCGCCGCGCAGACCGCCCCGGCGGCCAGCACCGCCCCCGGGCCGCCGACCGGGGTCACCGCGAGCACCGCCAGCGCCGCCACCGGCAGCACCAGTTGCTGGACGCCGGTCTTGCTGTGCCGGGCGTGCAGCACCCAGACCACGAAGAGGTAGAGCGCGGTCGGCACGGTCACCGCCGCCGCGGCGGCCGTCGCCGAGATCTCCGGCGGCTGCACCACCCGGTCCACCGCGACCTCCAGGCCGGCCCCGATGGCCGCCGCCGACCCCAGCACCAGGTAGTGCCCGTAGCCCCAGAGGAAGGCCTGCCGGTTGGAGCGCAGGTAGTCGTGCACCGGGCGGGCGAAGTAGATCCACCAGGCCGAGAAGCAGATCAGCAGGCCGCCTCCGGCGATCGGCAGCAGCTTGCCCAGCGCGTCATGCCCGTCCACCGCGGACTGGACCGCGACCGTCGCGGCCGACACCGTCTCGCCGAGCACGATCAGGGTGAACAGGCCGTAGCGCTCGGCGATGTGCTCCGGGTGCCAGCTGGTCTGGAACCGGCGCTCGGCGAGGGCCGGCACCGCCAGTTCGAACACCACGAACAGCAGCATCAGCGGCACCACCGCGCCGTGCGGCGCGAACAGCAGCAGCACCCAGCAGATCTGCACCGCGGTGATCCCGCCCGCGTAGCGCAGCGCCATGGCCCGTTCGGCGCCCTCGGCGTTGCGGCCGACCCGGAGCCACTGGGCCACCATCACGCAGCGCATCACCACGTACCCGGCCACGCCGACCGAGAAGTCCTCGTTGAACAGCCGGGGCACGCCTGCGGCCAGGATCAGCGCCCCGGTGATCTGCACCAGCGTGGCCACCCGGTAGAGCACGTCGTCGGTGTCGTAGGCGGAGGCGAACCAGGTGAAGTTCACCCAGGCCCACCAGATCGCGAAGAACACGAAGCAGTAGCCGGCCAGCCCGTGCCGCAGGTGCCCGGCGGCGAGGGCGTGCGCCAGCTGGCTGCCGCCCTGGGCGACCGCGACCACGAAGCAGAGGTCGAAGAAGAGCTCCAGCGGCGTGGAGGCACGGTGCTCCTCCTCGCGGCTGCGGGCGATCATCGGCCGTACCGCACCGGCCAGTGTCCCGGCGTTCGACTCCTCGGTCATCCTGCACGTACCCTTCCGGTCGCGGTCGCTCCGCCGGGAGCCTGCTCCACCGGAAGCCGCCCCGTCATGAGCCTGACCTCCGGCACGTTCCGGCGCCAGCCGACTACCGCCGAAGCGGCGATAGCGGCGTGCGTCACATTGCCACGGCGTCCGTGGTCAGCGCGACGGCAGCGGGGTTATCATAGATAACGTCAGAAAGACGAAAAGGGCGAGGCGCCGCTGCCTCTCCCCCACAGGAGGGCAGTCCGCCCGTGACCACCACAAGCCCGTACGAAGCGCCGTTGTCCTACCAGGAGCCTGCGCCCTCGCCGCTGGCCCTGCTGCTGCTCGGCCGCGAGGCCGACCCGGCCAGCGAGCGCGGCGTCGACTGCCCCGGTGACCTGCCCGCCGCCTCCGACCCCGACCTGGTCGCCCGCGCCCGCGCCGCCAAGGCCGCCCTGGGCGACCGGGTGTTCATCCTCGGGCACCACTACCAGCGCGACGAGGTCATCGAGTTCGCCGACGTCACCGGCGACTCCTTCAAGCTGGCCCGGGACGCGGCCGACCGTCCCGAGGCCGAGTACATCGTCTTCTGCGGCGTGCACTTCATGGCGGAGAGCGCGGACATCCTCACCGGCCCCGGCCAGCGGGTCATCCTGCCGGACCTGGCGGCCGGCTGCTCGATGGCCGACATGGCCACCGCCGAGCAGGTCGCCGAGTGCTGGGACGTGCTGGCCGACGCCGGCGTCGCCGACACCGTGGTCCCGGTCGCCTACATGAACTCCTCCGCCGACATCAAGGCCTTCACCGGCAGGCACGGCGGCACCATCTGCACCTCGTCCAACGCCAAGCGGGCCCTGGAATGGGCGTTCGAGCAGGGCCAGCAGGTGCTGTTCCTGCCGGACCAGCACCTCGGCCGCAACACCGCCGTCCGCGAGCTGGGCCTGAGCCTGGACGACTGCGCCCTCTACAACCCGCACAAGCCCAACGGCGGCCTGACCGCCGAGCAGCTGCGCGACGCGAAGATGATCCTGTGGCGCGGCCACTGCTCGGTGCACGGCCGGTTCTCGCTGGACTCGGTGAACGAGGTCCGCGAGCGGGTCCCCGGCGTGTCCGTCCTGGTCCACCCGGAGTGCAGGAACGAGGTGGTCGAGGCCGCCGACCTGGTCGGCTCGACCGAGTACATCATCAAGGCCCTGGACGCCGCCGAGCCCGGCAGCAAGTGGGCCATCGGGACCGAGCTCAACCTGGTCCGCCGGCTGGCCAAGGCGCACCCGGACAAGGAGGTCGTCTTCCTGGACCGCACGGTGTGCTTCTGCTCCACCATGAACCGGATCGACCTGCCCCACCTGGTCTGGGCGCTGGAGTCGCTGGTCGAGGGCCGGGTGCCGAACGTGATCACCGTGGACCCGGAGACCGAGAAGTACGCCAGGGCGGCGCTGGACCAGATGCTGGCCCTGCCGTAGCGCGTCCGCGACAGTCCGACGCTACGACGAAGGGGCACCCCGCGGGGTGCCCCTTCGTCGTAGCGTGCTCGGCTCAACCGGAGTTCGGCTCAGCCGGGGATGAGGCCGTCCGGCTTCAGCAGCGCCCTCACCTCGTCGACGGTGGCCTCCTCGTACGGCAGGGTCGCCTCCGAGGGAACCAGCACGTCGTGCGCGACCGGCGTCCCGGCGGCGCGGACCGCCGCGAGGAGAGCGGCCAGGCTGACCCGGAAGTCGGCGTGGTCGCCCGCCTCCAGGTCCGCCAGCACCGCGTTGTCCAGCTCGTTCAGCCGGTCGACCAGGGTGTCCGGCACCTCGAACTGACCCTCCCCCATGATCCTGACGATCATGCGCGTCTCCCTTACTTGTCGAGACGGGGCTGGTCTTGAGGGTTCGCAGCCTGGGGGTGCTGCCCCGGCTCGATCGCCGGGGTCGGTGCCGCGCCGCCGGAGAGCTCGGCCTTCATCCTGGCCAGCTCCAGCTCCACGTCCGAGCCGCTGGACATGCGCTCCAGCTCGGCCGTGATGTCGTCCTTGCGCATCCCGGTCGGGTCGTCCAGCGCACCCGACGCGAGCAGCTCGTCGATGGCACCGGCACGCGCCTGCATCTGCGCGGTCTTGTCCTCGGCGCGCTGGATCGCCAGACCGACGTCGCCCATCTCCTCCGAGATACCGGAGAAGGACTCGGCGATCCTGGTCTGCGCCTGTGCGGCCGTGTAGGTGGCCTTGATGGTCTCCTTCTTGGTCCGGAAAGCGTCCACCTTGGCCTGCAGCCGCTGGGAGGCAAGCGTGAGCTTCTCCTCCTCGCCCTGCAGGGCCTGGTACTGCGTCTCCAGATCGGCGACCTGCTGCTGGATCCCGGAGCGGCGGGTGAGCGCCTCACGGGCCAGGTCCTCGCGGCCGAGGGAGAGCGCCTTGCGGCCCTGCTCCTCCAGCGTGGAGGACTGCTTCTGCAGCTGCTGGAGCTGGAGCTCCAGGCGCTTGCGCGATGTCGCCACATCCGCCACTCCACGACGCACCTTCTGCAGCAGTTCAAGCTGCTTCTGGTACGAGTAGTCGAGTGTCTCGCGCGGATCCTCCGCACGATCCAAGGCCTTGTTGGCCTTGGCGCGGAAGATCATCGACATCCGCTTCATGATTCCGTCGCTCATGGGCCTCGCGCGCCCCCTTCTCCGGCCTGCCGGTTCTCGTACCCAAGACTACGGGGCGCGGGGCGTTCACCGCAGCGCACCGGCCTGCAACAAGACTGCTACAGCGGACCGGCCCCGGCGTCATCCGTGCGACCGATTCGGTGACGCGCCGTCTCGACCACAGGACGGAGCCGGACCCCGGGGCCGACAGGGCTAGGGAATACACCTGCTGACCACGTAGTCTTTACCTGTGTTCCGACGAAGCCCCCAGGATGCCCCCGCCGACGCCGTCACGCTTGAGAAGGCTGACGCGCCCGAGCGCCCCGACGCAGAAGCGCCCAAGGGCCGCCCCACGCCCAAGCGCAGCGAGGCCGAGGCCAACCGCCGCGGCCGTGCCTACGTGCCCAAGGACCGCAAGGAGGCTGCCAAGGAGGCCCGTTCCCGGTCCCGTACCGACCGCGAGCGGCAGCGGAACGCGCTGCTGAACGGCGACGAGTCGGCGCTGCCCCCGCGCGACAAGGGCCCGGTGCGCCGCTTCGCCCGCGACTACGTGGACGCGCGGATGACCGCCGCCGAGTGGTTCCTGCCGTTCGCGGTGGTGATCCTGCTGCTGAGCGTGCTGCGCAACTCGCAGCTCCAGCTGATCTCGCTGCTGCTCTGGGTGATCATCATCGTGGCGATCGTGGGCCACTCCTTCGTGATCGCCTTCGGCCTGCGCAAGCAGCTGGCCCAGCGGTTCCCGGACAAGAACACCAAGGGCGCGGTGGCATACGCGCTGATGCGCACCCTGCAGATGCGTCGGCTGCGGCTGCCCAAGCCCCAGGTCAAGCGAGGGCAGAAGCCCTGATCGAGACGTTCGCGCATCGGGGTTGGCTGCCGGACCAACGGCAGGCCGACGGCGGCTCCGCCGCCGACAGCTGGCTGGCCAAGCTCGGCGGCCTGCGCAACCTGGTCCGCCAGGAGCTGGTCGCCCGGCAGCTGGCCGAGCAGATCACCGAACACTTCGACGGCGAGATGCTGCGGGTGCTGGACGTCGGCTGCGGCCAGGGCACCCAGGCGCTGCGGCTGGCCCGCGCCGGGCACCTGGTCACCGGGCTCGACCCGAACCCGGCCACCCTGGGCGCGGCCCAGGCCGCGCTGTCGGCCGAGGCCCCCGAGGTGCGGCAGCGGGTCGCCCTGCTCACCGGCGAGGGCGGCGACTGCGGGCGCTGGTTCGGTCCCGGCAGCTTCGACGTGGTGCTCTGCCACGGGGTGCTGATGTACATGCCGCAGGCCGAGCCGCTGCTGGCCTCGCTGGCGCGGGTGCTGGCCCCCGGCGGGATGCTGTCGGTGGTGGTCCGCAACGGTGACGCGCTGGCCATGCGCCCGGGCTGCGGCGGGGACTGGGGCGGCGCGCTGGAGGCCTTCGACGGCGACCGGTACACCAACCGCCTCGGCCTGCCCACCCGCGCGGACCGGCTGGAGCCGCTGACCCGGACCCTCGCCGAGCTCGACGTGCCGCTGCGCCGCTGGTACGGCGTGCGGGTCTTCACCGACCAGGCCCCGGACCACGCCGCGCCGCCGGTCGACGGGCGGCAGCTGGCCCAGCTGCTGGACGCCGAGGAGCGGGCCGGCCGGACCGACCCCTACCGCGCCGTCGCCGCCCTGCTCCACCTCGTCGGCACCCGCCGCGGCTGACCGCGCGGGCCGACCGTGGCCCGCGCTCCTCGTGGCTGGTGCCGGTGAGCAGCCGGAGCACCGTTAGGGTCGGTGCCATGGAGTTTCGTCATCTGGGCCGCAGCGGCCTGATCATCAGTGAGATCGCGTACGGCAACTGGCTCACCCACGGTTCCCAGGTGGAGGAGGACGCCGCGACCGCGTGCGTCCGGGCCGCCCTGGACGCCGGTATCACCACCTTCGACACCGCGGACGTCTACGCCGAGACCCGCGCCGAGGCGGTCCTCGGCCGCGCGCTGAAGGGCGAGCGCCGCGAGGGCCTGGAGATCTTCACCAAGGTCTACTGGCCCACCGGGCCCGGCCGCAACGACCGCGGCCTGTCCCGCAAGCACATCATGGAGTCCATCGACAACTCCCTGCGCCGGCTCCAGACCGACTATGTGGACCTCTACCAGGCCCACCGCTACGACGTCTCCACCCCGCTGGAGGAGACCATGACGGCCTTCGCCGACGTGGTGCGCTCCGGCAAGGCCCACTACATCGGCGTGTCCGAGTGGACCGCCGAGCAGATCCGCAACGCGCACGCGCTGGCGCACGAGCTGAAGGTGCCGCTGGTCTCCAGCCAGCCGCAGTACTCCGCGCTGTGGCGGGTCATCGAGGCCGAGGTCATCCCGGCCTGCGAGGAGCTGGGGCTGGGCCAGATCGTCTGGTCCCCCATCGCCCAGGGCGTGCTGACGGGCAAGTACCTGCCGGGCGCACCGGCGCCGGTCGGTTCCCGTGCCACCGACGAGAAGGGCGGCGCGAACTTCGTCACCCGCTTCCTGCGTGACGACGTGCTGGAGCGGGTGCAGCAGCTGCGGCCGCTCGCGGACGCGGCCGGGCTGACCCTGGCCCAGCTGGCGGTGGCCTGGGTGCTGCAGAACGGCAATGTCTCGGCGGCCATCATCGGGGCCTCCCGGCCCGAGCAGGTCACCGAGAACGTCAAGGCGGCGGGGGTCAGGCTCGACGCGGAACTGCTCAAGCAGATGGACGCGATCCTGGCGCCGGTGGCCGAGTTCGACCCGGAGCGGACCGCCCAGAACTCGCCCAAGGCGCGTCCCTGACGGGTGCCCGGTTGCCCGGTCTGGCGCGGTCGAACGCGGCCGGGCGGCGGTTGCGGGCGTCGGGGCGCGGGGATCGCTCCCCGCGCCCCCGGGTGCGCTACTCGCCGTCCGGGTGCAGGCTCATCGGGCCGTACACCTTCTCGCCGTCCTCCAGCAGCACGGCCTGGTCGATGCCGCCGGCGACGAGATCCTTCCAGGTCTCGCCGATCCATGACTCCGCGTCACCCTGGGTCGGGAACTCCTCCGTCCCGTCGGGCGCTGCCACCGTGGATCCGTCGGTCTTCTCGAATCGCCACGTCCACACCATGCCGGACCCCTTCCGCCGTACCTCGCTGTCGGATCGCAGGCTACCCAGTTCTTCGGGGTGTCCAGTCTCCGGGCCGTCCAGTCCTTCAGGCCGCGTACGCCGCCAGGCCGTGGCCGGACCCGGGCTCGGTGTCCGCGGAGACGGTGACCGCGACGGTGACCCGGGATCCGTGGCCCTGCTCGTCGCTGATCCGGTAGCCGAAGGAGTCGGTGCCGGTGAAGCCCGGCAGCGAGCGGTAGGTGGCGGTGCCGTCGTCGCCCAGCACCACATGGCCGTGCACCGCCTGCGCCGTCAGCGCCACGGTGGCCCGGGCGCCCGGCGCGGACACCGGCTCGTCGGCCAGCAGGTCGATGCCGACGGCGCGACCGGACACCGCGTCGGCGCGGTCGAAGGCGGCGGCCCCGGCCGAGTCGCCGGGGCGGGCCCGCAGTTCGGTCACCGTGCTCGCGTGCGCGGCCCCGCCGGACAGCACGACGACCGCCGCGGCCGCGGCGGTGCCTGCGGCGATCCTGCCCGAAGCGGCGATCCTGCGGGCGTTGGCACTGCGCTGGCGCATGACGGCATTCATCTGGTTCCCCTTCCCCAGCCCTCTGCAGGCTGGACCCAACATCTCAGAACGATAACAAAGCACCAAATCCCACTTTTACATTCCGCCAACACCGCCGGGAACAATGTCTCCATGCGGATCTTCTCGGAGCACTCCCCCAGCGGCACCCGGCGGTTCGGCCTGGAGTTCGGCCGACGGCCCGCTCCGCCCCGGCGGACCCTGGTCCTGGGCGGCGCGCGCTCCGGCAAGTCGGTCACCGCGGAGGCCATGATGACGGGCCGCCAGGACGTGCTGTACGTCGCCACCGGCGGCAGCAGGGACGGCGACGAGGACTGGGCGCAGCGCGTCGGCCTGCACCGGGACCGGCGCCCCGCCGCCTGGGGCACCGCCGAGACCTGCGCGCTGGAGCCGCTGCTCGCCGAGCCCGGCGGACCGCTGCTGATCGACTGCCTGGCACTGTGGCTCACCTCGGTCATGGACGACTGCGACGCCTGGGACGACGCGGCCTGGGCCGGGCACGGCCGGGACCGGCTGCGGACCCGCACCGCGGCGCTGGTCGAGGCCTGGCGTACCACCCCGCGCCGGGTGGTCGCGGTCAGCAACGAGGTCGGTAGCGGGGTGGTCCCGGCCACCGTGTCCGGGCGGCGGTTCCGGGACGAACTGGGGCGGCTGAACGCCGCGGTCGCCTCCGCCAGCGACGACGTGCTGCTGGTGGTGGCCGGTCAGGCGCTGCCTCTGAAAGGGCCGGGACGGTAACGTTCCGCCGGTGAGTACCTTCGACCTCGACGAGTTCTCCGCGCTGGTGGCGCGCCCCGACGACGAGTACCGGCAGGCCGCCGAGGAACGCTGGGCGGCGCTGGACCAGCCGCGCGGGTCGCTCGGTGCGCTGCAGGAGCTGGGCGGCTGGCTCGCCGCCGTGCAGGGCCAGTGCCCGCCGCGCCCGATCCGGCGGGCCAAGGTGCTGCTGTTCGCCGCCGACCACGGGATCGCCGGGCTGGGCGTGTCCGTCCTGCCGCCGGGGACGACCGAGCGCCGGGTGCGCTCGGTGCTGGACGGCACCGCCGCCGTCAGCCTGCTGGCCGACCGCTACGGGGCCCGGGTGCGGGTGGTGGACCTGGCCGTGGACGCCGAACCCGACGCGTTCCCGGCCGAGGTGAGCCGGCATCGGATCCGCCGCGGGTCCGGCCGGATCGACGTCGAGAACGCGCTGACCCGCGAGCAGGCCGAGGCCGCGCTGCGGGTCGGCATGGCGCTGGCGGACGAGGAGGCCGACGCGGGCACCGACCTGGTGGTCCTGGGCGACCTGGGCGTGGGCTCGACCACCGTGGCGGCGGTGCTGGTCGGCGCGCTGTGCGGGACCGACGCGGCGGCGGTGACCGGGCGCGGCTCCGGCATCGACGACCAGGTGTGGATGGTGAAGTGCGCGGCGATCCGCGACTCGCTGCGCCGCGCCCGCCCGGTCCTGGGCGACCAGGTGGAGCTGCTGGCCGCGACCGGCGGTGCGGACTTCGCCGCGATGGTCGGCTTCCTGCTGCAGAGCGCGGTGCGGCGCACCCCGGTGCTGCTGGACGGCGTGGTCTCGGCCGCCTGCGCGCTGGTGGCGCAGCGGATCGCGTTCCGGGCCCCGGAGTGGTGGCGCGCCGGCCAGTCCACCGGGGAGCCGGCGCAGGCGAAGGCGTACGAGCGGATGAGCATCGAACCGCTGCTGGACCAGAAGGTGGGTCTGGGCGCGGGCACCGGCGCGCTGCTGGCACTGCCACTGTTGCAGGCCGCGTCCACACTCCTGGCCGAACTCCCGCTGGCGCCCGTGGCGACACCTGAGCCCGCCGCCGAGCCCGACGCCGCCCCTCCCGCCGAGCCGGGTGCCGCACCGGCCGAGCCCAAGGCCGCCGCGAGCACCGAGCCCACCAAGCCCACCGCCGCCGAGCCGGACGCCGCGGCGGCGGCCGCGCCCGAGCAGGGCTGAGCGTGGCGCGCCTTCCGATACGCGTGACCGGGGGCGCCGCGGCGGTCGGGGCGGGGCTGCGCTTCGCCTTCGGCACGCTCTCGGTGCTGCCGGTGCGGGTGACCCGCTGGGACCGGCCGACGGCCGGCCGGGCGATGCTGGCCGCGCCGCTGGTCGGCCTGGTGCTGGGACTGCTGGCGGCCGGTCTCGGCGCCGGGCTGAGCGAGCTGGGCGCGGGGCCGCTGCTGGCCGCGGTGACGAGCGTGGCCGCGCTGGCCGCGCTGACCCGGGGCCTGCACCTGGACGGCCTGGCCGACGTGGCCGACGGGCTGGGCAGCAACAAGCCGCCCGCCGCCGCCCTGAAGATCATGAAGGCCTCGGACATCGGCCCGTTCGGGGTGCTGGTGCTGGTGCTGGTGCTGTTCGCCCAGGTGGCGGCGCTGGCACAGGCGTTCGCGGTCGGCCCGCACCTGGGCGGGTTCGGCGTGCTGGTCGCCGCCGTCACCGGCCGCGGCGCGCTGCTGCGCGGCTGCACCGCGGGCACCCCGTCGGCGCGGCCGGACGGGCTGGGCGCGACCGTCGCCGGAACGGTGCCGGCCTCCCGGGCGCTGTCGGCCGGCCTGGTCACCCTGACCGCCCTGGGCACCGGCGCGTGGTGTGTCGGCGGCGGGGGCGCCGGCGGGCTGCGGCTGGCCGTGGGCGCGCTGCTGGCACTGGCGTCCGGACTCATCTGCGCGGCCGTACTGCTCACGCACTGTGTCCGCCGGTTCGGCGGTATCACCGGGGACGTCCTTGGGGCCATGGTGGAGACGGCGTCGACGGCGGCGCTGGTGCTGTGGGTGCTCTTCGCCGGGTCGTGAGTGGGTGACGTCCCGCGCGATCCCGGGCGGGCGCCCGGCGTCCGGGGTACCGACGGGGCGCGAGGGGACGTCCTCCGAGCCCCCCGGACGAACCCCGCAGGAACGCCCGGAGACCGGAAAGGGGCCCTGGGGCAACCACCGGGGAGGTATCCCTGCGATGCTGTCACCACAAGCCGGGGTGACTATCTGCCATCGGAAGGGCGCGTGATCCCACCATGCGGACTACGATGCGGTACGGCACCCCCGAGTAGCCCCGAACTCCCCCTCGCCTTCCTCAGCGCGGTATTCCTGACCCGCGTGCCGAGGACCGCATGAAGAACAGGACGCATTACGTGACTTCAGTGTCTCTGAGCACCTCCGCGGCCCACGCGCTGCGCGCGGACGCCGTCGTCGTGGCCGTAGCCAAGGGCCCCAAGGGACTCGTGCTGGCCCCGGGCGCCGAGACGGTCGACGAGGCGTTCGACGGCAAGCTCGCCGACGTCCTCGGCGCCCTGGGCGCCACCGGCGCCGAGGGTGAGGCCGTGAAGCTCCCCTCCCCCGCCGGCGTCAAGGCCGGTTTCGTGCTGGCCGTCGGCCTGGGCGAGGCCCCCGCCGACGGTGACGGCTACCCCGGCGAGGCGCTGCGCCGCGCCGCCGGAACCGCCGCCCGCACCCTGCAGGGTGCCAAGAAGGCCGCGTTCGCGCTGCCCGCCGCCGAGGCCGCCGAGGTCGAGGCCGTCGTGCTGGGCGCGCTGCTGGGCGCCTACTCCTTCACCGCCTGCCGCGGCGAGGCCGACAGGGCCGCCGCCAAGGCCCCGCTGGGCGAGATCGCCGTCGTCGGCACCAAGCGCGGCGACAAGGCCGCCAAGGCCGCCGCCGAGCGCGCCACCGTGGTCGGCGAGGAGATGAACCGCACCCGCGACCTCGTCAACCTGCCCCCGAACGACCTGTTCCCCAAGTCCTTCGGCGACATCGTCACCGCCGCCGGCAAGGAGCACGGCCTCAAGGTCGAGGTGCTCGACGAGAAGGCGCTCACCAAGGGCGGCTTCGGCGGCATCATGGGCGTCGGCATGGGCTCCTCCCGTCCGCCGCGCCTGGTCAAGGTGGCCTACACGCACCCCAGGGCGAAGGCCTCGCTGGCCTTCGTCGGCAAGGGCATCACCTACGACTCGGGCGGCATCTCGCTCAAGCCGGCCGGCCACAACGAGACCATGAAGTGCGACATGGCCGGCGCCGCCGCCGTGTTCGCCGCCGTGGTCGCCGCCTCCCGGCTGGGCCTGCAGGTCAACGTCACCGGCTGGCTGGCGCTCGCCGAGAACATGCCCTCCGGCACCGCCACCCGCCCCGGCGACGTGCTGCGGATGTACGGCGGCAAGACCGTCGAGGTGCTCAACACCGACGCCGAGGGCCGGCTGGTGCTGGCCGACGCGATCGTCCGGGCCGGCGAGGAGAAGCCCGACGCGATCATCGACGTGGCGACCCTGACCGGCGCGATGGTGATGGCGCTGGGCGACCGCACCTTCGGCATCATGTCCAACGAGGACGACTTCCGCGCGAAGGTCCACGCCGCCGCGACCGCGGCCGGCGAGCAGTCCTGGCCGATGCCGCTGCCCGCCGAGCTGCGCAAGGGCATGGACTCCCCGATCGCCGACATCGCCAACATGGGCGAGCGGATGGGCGGCGGCCTGGTGGCCGGACTCTTCCTGAAGGAGTTCGTCGCCGAGGACATCACCTGGGCCCACATCGACATCGCCGGGCCCGCGTTCCACGAGGCCGCGCCCTTCGGCTACATCCACAAGGGCGGCACCGGCGCCGGCGTCCGCACCCTGGTGCAGCTCGCCGAACTCGCCGCCGACGGCGCCCTGTAACAGCGCCCGCCACAGGCACCGGTAACGTGACGCCGGGGTGCCCTCCCCCGTTGACGGGGTGGGCGCCCCGGCGTTCGCCATGAGCGCAACCGCACTGTTCGACGAGTCGTCACCGGATCACCACAGGTGCCCGGAGTGTCCGCAGGGCGGCCCCGGACGTCAGCTGTCCGGAACAGGTGCGAAGATGTATATCCGGCACGACTGGTCTCCTCACGAGGGAGAACCGCTCCCCGGCCGGCGACCGACCGGGACGATCCGCAGCACATATTGCATGGAGGACGTGACGTGGCGAACGACGCCAGCACCGTTTTCGACGTAGTCATTCTCGGAGGCGGAAGCGGCGGATACGCCGCAGCGCTGCGGGCGGCCCAGCTGGGCCTCCAGGTCGCGCTCATCGAGAAGAACAAGCTCGGTGGCACCTGCCTCCACCAGGGTTGCATCCCCACCAAGGCGCTGCTGCACGCCGGCGAGGTCGCCGACCAGACCCGCGAGAGCGCGGGCTTCGGCGTGAAGGCCACCTTCGAGGGCATCGACATCAACGGCGTCCACGCCTACAAGGACGGCGTCGTCAGCGGCCTGTACAAGGGCCTGCAGGGCCTGGTGGCCAGCCGCAAGATCACCTACGTGACCGGTGAGGGCCGTCTCTCCTCGCCGACCACGGTGGACGTGAACGGCGAGCGCTACACCGGCCGGCACATCGTGCTGGCGACCGGCTCCGTGCCGAAGTCGCTGCCGGGCCTGGCCATCGACGGCAACCGGGTGATCTCCTCGGACCACGCGCTGACCCTGGACCGGGTCCCGAAGTCCGTGATCGTCCTCGGCGGCGGCGTCATCGGCGTCGAGTTCGCCTCCGTCTGGAAGTCCTTCGGGGCCGAGGTCACCATCATCGAGGCGCTGCCGCACCTGGCCCCGCTGGAGGACGAGAACTCCTCCAAGCTGCTGGAGCGCGCGTTCCGCAAGCGCGGCATCAAGTTCGAGCTGGGCGCCCGCTTCGCCGGCGTGGAGTACACCGAGACCGGTGTCCGCGCCTCGCTGGAGAACGGCAAGCAGGTCGAGGCCGAGCTGATGCTCGTCGCCGTCGGCCGCGGCCCGGTCTCGCAGGGTCTCGGCTACGAGGAGGCCGGGGTCGCGACGGACCGCGGCTACGTCCTGGTCGACGAGTACATGCAGACCAACGTCCCCACCATCTCCGCCGTGGGCGACCTGGTGCCGACCCTGCAGCTGGCGCACGTCGGCTTCGCCGAGGGCATCCTGGTCGCGGAGCGGCTGGCCGGCCTCAAGGCCGTGCCGATCGACTACGACGGTGTCCCCCGGGTCACCTACTGCAACCCCGAGGTCGCCTCGGTCGGCATCACCGAGGCCAAGGCCGTGGAGCTCTACGGCGCGGACAAGGTGGTCACCGCCAAGTTCAACCTGGCCGGCAACGGCAAGAGCAAGATCCTCAAGACCGCCGGCGAGATCAAGCTGGTCCAGGTCAAGGACGGCGCCGTGGTCGGCGTGCACATGGTCGGCGAGCGCATGGGCGAGCAGGTCGGCGAAGCCCAGCTGATCTACAACTGGGAGGCCCTCCCCGCCGAGGTCGCCCAGCTGATCCACGCGCACCCGACCCAGTCCGAGGCCCTCGGCGAGGCGCACCTGGCGCTGGCCGGCAAGCCGCTGCACAATCACGACTGACCTCCCCACGGGCACGCCGCATCCATCCGCACGCACACAGTAGGAGTACCTGAACTCATGGCAGTCTCAGTAACACTGCCCGCTCTCGGCGAGAGCGTGACCGAGGGCACCGTCACCCGTTGGCTCAAGGCCGAGGGTGAGCGCGTCGAGGTCGACGAACCGCTGCTCGAGGTCTCCACCGACAAGGTCGACACCGAGATCCCGGCGCCCGCCTCCGGCATCCTGGCCTCGATCAAGGTCGGCGAGGACGAGACCGTCGAGGTCGGCGCCGAGCTCGCGATCATCGACGACGGCACCGGCGCTCCCGTCCCGGTCGCCGCCGCCCCGGTGGTCGAGGCTCCGGCCCCGGTCGCCGCCCCGGCCCCCGCCCCCGTCGTCGCCGCGGCCCCTGCGGCCCCCGCCGCGCCCGCGGCCCCGGCCGGTGCGGTCTCCGGCACCCCGGTGCTGCTGCCCGCGCTGGGCGAGAGCGTCACCGAGGGCACCGTCACCCGCTGGCTCAAGGCCGAGGGCGACACCGTCGAGGCCGACGAGCCGCTGCTCGAGGTCTCCACCGACAAGGTCGACACCGAGATCCCCGCCCCGGTGGGCGGTGTGCTGCTGCGGATCAGCGTCGCCGAGGACGAGACCGTCGAGGTCGGCGCCGAGCTCGCGGTGATCGGCGCCCCCGGTGCCGCCGCCCCGGCTCCGGTCGCGCCCGCGGCCCCGGCCCCGGTCGCCGCCCCCGTGGCCGCCCCGGCTCCGGTCGTTGCGCCCGCTCCGGTCGCCGCCCCGGCGCCCGTGGTCGCGGCCCCGGCCCCCGTGGTCGCCGCTCCGGTCGCGGCCCCGGCCCCCGTCGCCGCGGCGCCGGTCGCCCCGGTGGCTCCGGCCGACCGGGTCGCCGCCGTGGCCGACGGCTCGGACGCCTACGTCACCCCGCTGGTCCGCAAGCTCGCGTCCGAGCGCGGCGTCAACCTGGACCTGGTCCAGGGCACCGGCGTCGGCGGCCGGATCCGCAAGCAGGACGTCGTCGCCGCGGCCGACGCCGCGCAGGCGGCGGCCACCGTGGCCCCCGCCGCGGCGAAGGCTCCGGCGACCATCGCCGCGGCCTCCCCGCTGCGCGGCCAGACGGTCAAGCTGACCCGCATGCGCAAGGTCATCGCCGACAACATGCTCAAGGCGATGCAGACCACGGCCCAGCTGACCACGGTCGTCGAGGTCGACGTCACCCGGATCATGCGGCTGCGCAACCAGGCGAAGTCCGGCTTCCAGGCCCGCGAGGGCGTCAAGCTCTCGCCGATGCCGTTCTTCGTCAAGGCCGCCACCGAGGCCCTCAAGGCCCACCCGGTGGTCAACTCGACCCTGAACGAGGCCGAGGGCACCATCACCTACCACGCCGCCGAGCACGTCGGCATCGCGGTGGACACCGAGAAGGGCCTGATGGTCCCGGTCATCCACGACGCGGGCGACCTCAACATCGCCGGTATCGCCAAGAAGACCGCCGACCTGGCCGCCCGTACCCGGGACAACAAGGTCAAGCCGGACGAGCTGTCCGGTGGCACCTTCACCATCACCAACACCGGGTCGCGCGGCGCGCTGTTCGACACCCCGATCTTCACGCCGCCGCAGGTCGCGATCCTCGGCATCGGCGCGACGGTCAAGCGGGCCGTGGTCGTCACCACGCCGGAGCTGGGCGAGACCATCGCGGTCCGCGACATGGTCTACCTGGCCCTGTCGTACGACCACCGGATCGTGGACGGCGCCGACGCCGCCCGCTTCCTGGGCACCGTCAAGGCCCGCCTTGAGGAAGGCGCGTTCGAGGGCGACCTCGGGCTGTAGGCCTCCGACCGCACCGAACGCGACTGCCCCCGACCCGCTCCAGCGGGCCGGGGGCAGTCGGCTGTTGTGGCGGTGGACGGCAGCGGCCCTCAATACCTGCGAGGATCAGGGCATGGACGAGACGGACTTCTGGCAGCTGATCGACGAGAGCCGAGAGGGTGCCCAGGGCGACCCGGTCGAGCAGGCCGACCTGATGGTCGAACGGCTGGTGGAGCGCACCCCGGACGAGGTGGTCGACTTCGCCCGGCTGTTCGAGGCCCGGATGACCCGCGCCTGGCGCCAGGACCTGTGGGGTGCCGCGGACCTGCTGCTGGGCGGCGCGAGCGATGACGCCTTCGACTACTTCTGCTGCTGGCTGATCAGCCAGGGCCGCGAGGTGTTCGAGGGTGCGCTGGCCGACCCGGACGAGCTGGCCGAACTGGTCCCCGACTTCGACGAGGAGGAGGACGGCGACGCCGAGGAGCTGGGGGACGCCGCCGACCGCGCCCACGAGCAGCTCACCGGCCTGTCGCTGCCGCCCCTGGGCATCCGTCCCCGGCCTGCCGACCCGGTCGGTTCACGCTTCGACTTCGACGACGCAGGGATCATGGCGGAACGTTTCCCCCGTCTCTGGGCCCGTTTCGGCGGCTGACCGCCCGCGGCCGGGAGCGCAGCTCACCGCCGGCCGCCCGCAGCTCGCGGGTGGCCGGCGGGTCGGCACCGGGCCGGGAGACGGGGCGGCGGCCGTCCGGTAGCGGAGCGCGGCGCGGTGCCGGTCGTCGGTCAGAGGGCCAGGCCCAGGTCAGAGGGCCAGGCCCATGGAGATGTCGTCGACGTACCGGCCGTGCAGGTAGAACTCTTCCGGTGCGACGCCCTCGACCACGAACCCGGCCGAGGCGTAGAGCGCCTGGGCCGGGGCGTTGGTTCCGAGCACGTGCAGGGTCACCCGCCGGGCGCCGATCCGGCGGGACTCGGCGATCGCGGCGTCCAGCAGCACCCGGGCTATGCCCATGCGGCGCGCGGAGGGGTCCACGGTCAGACCCTGGATCAACCGGACGTGGGCGCTGCAGGGCAGCGGCGTCGCCGGGATCAGGCGGATGTAGCCCACCAGCGCGCCGTCCAGCACCGCGAGCTGGTAGTCACCCGGCAGGTGCCGCTCGTTGAAGACCGTGCTGTCGGGGGTGGGCGGCTCGGAAAGCTCCTGGACGTCGCCGATCGGCGACCAGGAGCGGTGGTTCAGCGCGTAGAGGGCGTTGCCGTCCTGCGGCTCCGCGCGGCGGATGACGAGGCCTGCGACCGGGGCGGCCGGGACCGCGGTCGGGGCGGCAGCGGTGGCGGCTGTGGCCGGAGCGGGGGCGGTCGGAGCAGCGGCGGCCGGATCAGCGGCGGCCGGGGCCGGGGCGGCGGGCTGGGTGGGGTGGGCTGCGGACATGGCGTCAAGCTTACGATCTCCAGCAGCCGCTACCTGAGAGGATGCCCCCATGCGCATCGCAGTCACGGGATCGACCGGCCTCATCGGCTCCGCCCTCGTCCGCTCGCTGCTCGACGACGGCCACGCGGTGGTGCGTCTGGTGCGCCGCGCCCCCGAGGCGCGGTCGGACGGCAGCACCGAGGTGCGCTGGAATCCCACGCTGCGTCAGATCGACCACAAGGGGCTGGCGGCGGGACCGGACGGGTCGGGGCTGGACGCGGTGGTGCACCTGGCCGGCGCGGGGGTCGCCGACCGGCGCTGGTCGGCGGCGTACAAGCGGCAGATCCACGACAGCCGGGTGCTGGGCACCACCACCATCGCGGAGGCGGTGGCCGGGCTGAAGCAGCCGCCCCGGGTGCTGGTCAGCGGCTCGGCGGTGGGGTACTACGGCCAGACCGGCGACCGCCTGATCGACGAGACCGAGCCGGCCGGCGGCGACTTCCTGGCCCGGGTCTGCACCGCCTGGGAGGAGGCCACCGAACCGGCCTCGGCGGCGGGCGTCCGGGTGGCCCACGCCCGCACCGGGCTGGTGGTGGCCGCCGGCGGCGGCGCCTGGGGCCGGTTGTTCCCGCTGTTCCGGCTGGGTCTCGGCGGACGGCTCGGCAACGGCCGGCAGTACTGGAGCTTCATCTCGCTGCGGGACGAGGTCGCGGCGCTGCGGTACCTGATCGACGACGAGACGCTGAGCGGGCCGGTGAACCTGACCGCTCCGGTGCCGGTGACCAACGCCGAGGTGACCGAGGCGATGGGCCGGGTGCTGCACCGGCCGACCGTGTTCTCGGTGCCGGAGCCGGCCATCAAGGTGGCCCTGGGCGAGTTCGCCGTGGAGGTCGTCGGCAGCCACCGGGTGGTCCCGGCCCGCCTGCTGGACGCCGGGTTCCGTTTCGCCCATCCCACCGTGGACCAGGCGATCCAGGCCGCGCGCTGACCCCTCCCCGGGGGCGCGGGGGCGCACTGGAGGGGCGCGGGTGGCACGCTGTGGGCGCGCGGCGCCGCCGTGCTGGCGCATGAGCGCACGGGAGGGGCGCACGCTCACTCTCCGCTGCCCCGCCCGTCCCGGGCGCACGCCGGCGTCACACCAGGCTCCCCACCGGTCGCTTTCTGCAAACGCGGCCGGAACTGGCTGTCTGAGTCGCGGCATGACGGGGCATCACCTGGGGACCGGTCAGCCCGGAAGAGGACGGACCGGGCCACGGAGGGAGCTGCCTCGTGCCCGCAACACCGCTCTACCGCACCCACTCCGCCGCCGGGTCCGCGCGCGCCGCGCGCAGAGTCGACGTGGTCGTCGTGGGCGCGGGCCCCGCCGGTCTCTCGGCGGCCCGGCGACTGCACGCCGCGGGCCTCACCGTCACCGTCCTGGAGGGCTCGGACCGGATCGGCGGGCGGATGGCCGGGTACCAGCTGGACGGGTTCCGGCTGGACCACGGCTCTCATCTGCTGAACCCCTCCTTCCCGGAGCTGGGCCGGGTGCTCGACCTGGACCGTCTTGAGCTGCGCCCGCTGGCGCCGGACGTGCTGGTGCACCACCGCGGCCGGCGTACCCGGCTGGGCGCCCCGGCGGCCGCCGCGCCCTCGGCCGCCGCCCGGGCGGCGCTCGCCACGGTCCGTGCGCCCATCGGTGCCCCCTGGGACCAGGCCCGGCTGGGCGCGGCCCTGGCCCGGCTGGCCGCCGTGCCGACCTCCGAGCTGCTCGCCCGGCCGGAACGGACCGCGGCCGAGGCCCTGGTCGTCCGCGGGATCCCGGCCAGGACCATCGCCGTGTTCCTGCGCCCGCTGCTGTCCGCGTTGCTGAGCGACCCTCAGCTGGTCACCAGCAGCCGGGTCGCCGACCTGGTGCTGCGCGGATACGCCCGGGCCCGGCTGAGTCTGCCGGCCGACGGCCTCGCCTCGGTCCCCGCGCAGCTGGCGGAGGGCCTCCCGGCCGGGACGGTGCAACTCGGCGTGCGGGTCCGGGTGGTGTCGGTGGACGGCGTGGACACCGAGCGGCACGGCCGGATCCCCTGCCGGGCCGTGGTGGTGGCCACCGACGCCCGGAGCGCCGGCGAGCTGCTGCCGGGGCTGCACCAGCCCGCGTACCTCCCGGTCACCACCTACTACCACGCCTCCGCCGAGGCTCCGGCGCAGGGACCGCAGCTGGTGCTGGAGGCGGACCGCTCCGGTGGACCGGTCACGCACGCGCTGGTGCTCAGCGAGGTGGACCGCTCGTACGCCCCGTCCGGCGCGGCCCTGATCGCCTCGACGGTACTGGGCCACCCCGGCATCGACGCGGACGGGCCGGAGGCGCTGGAACCGGCCGTCCGCCGCCAGTTGGGCCGGCTCTACGGCGCGGACCCCTCCCGCTGGCAGTTCCTGACGGTACGCCACAGCCCGGACGCCCTGCCGGCGATGACGCCACCGCACCACTTCACCCGCCCGGTGCGACTGCTGCACGGCCTCTACGTGTGCGGCGACCACCGGGCGACCAGCACCACGCACGGCGCGCTGGCCTCCGGCCGCCGCGTGGCCCACGCCGTCCTGCGCGATCTCGGCCTCCCCACCACCCACCCCGAGGAACTCGCCGCCTGACCGGTGCCCGCCGTCGTGGCGGCGCTGGACACCGCCGTCGCCGCGGCGGCGGGCGGCCTGCCACGACGACGACGGTCCATCCGCCGTCGTCGTGGCAGGCCCGGTGGGCGGGTCGGTGGGCGGGTCAGATGACGCCGGCGGCGTGGGCCGCCTCCTCGAACGCGCGGACCGCGGGGTTACCGCGGTACGGGGTGAGCCGCCGGGTGAAGTCACGGAGGTACTCCACCGCGCGCAGCGACCGCATGTCGGCCGCGCCCCGAAGTGCCTCGGCGGCGGCCGCGCAGGCCTCGTCCACCTCGCCCATCCCCAGCCGCGCGGTCGCCAGCACCGTCCGGCAGAACACCCGGCTGCGCGCGTACGCCGCGCCCCGCAGCCGCAGCGACCGTTCCGCGTGCTGGGCACAGGGCCGCCACTGCTGCAGGTCGCGGTAGCAGTGCCCGAACTCGTCGGCCAGCTGCGCCTCGTCGAAGAAGCGGGCCCAGCCGGGCAGGTCGTCGCCGGGACGGGCCGCCTGCAGCGCGCGCTCCGCGCGGACCAGGGCGGTGGTGCAGGAGCGGGCGTCGCCGATCAGCCCGTGCCCCCGGGCCTCGGCGGCGTGCAGCAGCGCCAGCACCGTGGTCGGGGCGGCGGTGCCGACCCCCTGCTGGGCGACCCGCGCGAGCTGCACCGCCTCCCGGCCGTGGCCCAGGTAGACGGCCTGACGGCTCATCGTGACCAGGACGTACGCCCCGTACTGCCGGTCGTTGGCGGCCTGGGCCAGCCGCAGCGACTGGACGAAGTAGCGCTGCGCCAGCCCGTGCGCGCCGATGTCGTACGAGGTCCAGCCGGCCAGCCGGGTGAGGTCGGCGACCGCCCCGAAGAGCGATCGGCCGATGGCCTCGCTGTAGCGGCCGCGCAGCATCGGCTCGGCCTCGCTCTCCAGGTAGCGGATCAGCGCCTGCCGGGCATGGCCGCCGCCGTAGGCGTTGTCGAGCGAGCGGAACAGGTCGCCGACCGCGCGGACCGCGGCGACGTCCCCACGGCCCACCCGCTGCAGCCCGCGCGGGGCCGGCGCCGGCGGCAGCGCGGGCTCGGGGAGGGCCGGACCGGGGCGGCGGCTCTGCGCCGGGATGCCGGGGAGCCCCCCGCTGCCGGGCAGGCCGGGGCGCTGCGCGGACCGGGGCGGGGTGCCGACGCCCAGGTCCTGCGGGGTCTCCCGGGCCACCCGGTCGTCACTGCGGCCGATCAGCCAGTCCCGGCTGGGAACCACCAGACCGGCCGGGGTGAAGGCGATCCGGCGCAGCTCGGAATGCGCGCCGGTGTCCTTGCGCCACATGCTGCTGACGATGTCGACGGCCTCGGCCGGGGTCTCGGCGAACTCCAGCCCGGCGTAGACCGGGGCGCAGGCGTCCAGGCCGAGGTCCTGTGCGCTGAGGCGGCGGCCGAGCCGGCGGGTGAAGACCTCGGCGATCAGCGCCGGGGTCGCTCCCCTGGGCTGCTGGCCGCGCAGCCAGCGGGTCACCGAGGTCTTGTCGTAGCGCAGGTCGAGACCGTGTTCGAGGCCGAGCTGGTCCACCCGGCGGGCCAGCCCGGCGTGCGAGAAGCCGGCCTCCTCGATCAGCGCGGCCAGCCGCTGGTTCTGCGAGCGCTCGACATGCGAACGCGCCCCCTGGGAGCGCACGAGCGGGGCGCGCACCGAGGACGAGCGCTGCTCCTTGGGACGCTCGGCTCCGGAGCGGGACGGGCCATGATTCACGGGCTGGCTCATGGGCGACTCCAAAGCCCGTGGCGGGCTCATCCGTTGGTCGATCAGCCGGGATCGGTCCGGGACGACGGATCGGTCCGGGACAACGGGGCGGTCCGGACGGGGGTCGATCGTCGGCCGGTCGGTTACTGGCCGTTGGGCCATGTGCCACACACCTTCCGGGGCTCCCGCCGCACGGAGGTTCCGCCCCCCGGATCACGCCGCGAGCTCCCTACAGGGAACGGCGTGAATGTAGCGAGCATTTGCCCCGGATGGTCGGTTCCGACCTCGCGTTCGTCCGAATGAGTGACGCCACGGACACGAGGTGTAGCGACGCCCGGCCCGAGCAGGGGCGGCCTCCCGCCCGGCCTGCGGACCCGGTGCGCGGACCGGGGCCTGCCGGACGCGACCGCGAGGGCGCGGAGGGGAGTGCGGGGTTCCGTCGCACTCACGATGGGGAGGACGGAACTGTGTTCGCATCCGACGGCCCGTCAGGACGCTATCTGCTG
Organism: Streptacidiphilus sp. EB129; assembly: GCF_041262645.1. Lineage (NCBI taxonomy): Bacteria > Bacillati > Actinomycetota > Actinomycetes > Kitasatosporales > Streptomycetaceae > Streptacidiphilus > Streptacidiphilus sp. EB129. The sequence continues at coordinate 37,860 of NZ_JBGCCS010000021.1, read as the reverse complement.
CAGCCGCTGCTGCACGACGCCGCGATCTGCGTCTCCGCGCCGGCCTTCGCCGTCTCCGCCCGCGACGGGCAGCTGCGCGGCGCGGGTGCCGACGGCTTCTACGACCGGGACCGGCGGCTGCTGCACACGCTCCACCTCGCCGTCGACGAACGCGAGCCCGAGGCCATCGGCTGCCATCCGCTGGGCCCGGACCGGATGCGCTTCACCGCCGTGCACCGCTACCCCGGCGACCCCACCGACGACCCGACGGTGCTGATCGAGCGGGTCCGGGGCGCCGACGGCACCGAGACCATCACGGTCCGCAACGACGGCGCACGCGACCGCCGGCTGCGGATCGACGTGGCCGCGGCCACCGACCTCACCGACATCGCCACGGTCAAGAGCGGCCGGGGCGCCACGCCGCTGCCGGCGGTGGCCACGCCGACCGGGCTGAGCTGGAGTCTGGTCGGCCCGGAGGGCGAGTCGCACAGCACCCTGACCGTCGAACCGGCCCCCGGCGCGGCAGCGACCCGCCCGAACGCGTTCGGCCCGGTGACGTCCCAGCCGGAGATATCCGACGGCCCGGAGGGCGGCACCCTGACCTGGCCGGTGCTGCTGCTCAGGCCGGGGGCCCGCTGGCAGGTCACGCTGCGGGTGCGCGGCCGCAGCAGCCCGCTGCCGCCGGGGCAGCCGGACGCGCCGACCCTGGAGGCGCCCTGGTCGGTGCCGACGGTCGAGGGCGACCGGCGGCTGGTCGCCCTGGTCCGCCGGGGCCTGGCCGACCTGCGGGCGCTGCGGCTGGCCGACCCGATGAGCCGGGACGGCGACGGCCACGAGGACCAGTTCGTCGCGGCGGGCTGCCCCTGGTACCTGGCGCTGTTCGGGCGGGACAGCATCTGGGCCGCCCGGATGCTGCTGCCGCTGGGCACCGGGCTCGCCCTGGGCACCCTGCGGACGCTGGCCCGGCGCCAGGGCCGCAGCCATGACCGCTTCAGGGAGGAGGCGCCCGGCCGGATCCTGCACGAGCTGCGCCCCGGCGAGGCCCGGCACGGCCGGGGCCTGCGGCTGCCCGCCCACTACTACGGCAGCGTGGACGCCACCCCGCTCTTCGTCACGCTGCTGGTCGAGGCCTGGCACTGGGGGCTGCCGACGGCCGAGGTGGAGCGGCTGCTCCCGCACGCCGAGCTGGCCATGGACTGGGTGCAGCGCAGCTGCGGCCAGGACCAGGACGGCCTGCTGCGGTACCGGCCCCGTCCGGGCGGGCTGGTCCACCAGAGCTGGAAGGACTCGACCGACGCGGTGCGGGACGCCCTGGGCCGGCACATCCCGCCGCCGCTGGCGCTCTGCGAGGTGCAGGGTTACGCCTATCAGGCCGCGGTGGGGCTGGCCGGGCTGGTGGCCGCGCTGGGCCGGGCCGACCGGGCCGCCGAGCTGCGGGCCTGGGCGCTGGGCCTGCGGAAGAGCTTCCGCGACGCGTTCTGGGTGGACGCCGGGGACGCGGACGCCCCGGCGTCGCGCTATGTCGCCATCGCGGTCGGCCGGGCGCTGTCGCCGGTGACCGGACCGGCGTCCAACATGGGCCAGTTGCCGGACACCGGCATCCTGGACCCGGCGGACTGCCGGGACGTGGCCGCCTGGCTGTGTTCGGCCGAACTGAACTCGGGCTGGGGTCTGCGCAGCCGATCGGCCCTGGTCCCCGGCTTCAACCCGCTGAGCTACCACGGCGGTTCGGTCTGGACGCACGACACCGCGATCGCCGTCCAGGGACTGTGCGCGGCGGGCCGCCACGCGGAGGCGGCCCGGCTCACCGACGGCCTGCTGGACGCGGCGACGCACTTCCAGTACCGGATGCCGGAGCTGTACGGCGGCGACGAGCGCACCCCGGACACCCCGGGGCCGCTGGACTACCCCGCCGCCTGCCGGCCCCAGGGCTGGTCGGCGGCGGCCGGGGTGGCACTGCTCGGCGCCCTGCTCGGGCTGCGCCCGGACGCCGCGGCCCGGGTGCTGACGGTCCGTCCGATGCCGCCGGAGTTCCTCGGCCCGCTGTCGGCGACCGGCCTGCGACTGGCCGGTGCCCGGCTGGACGTGGCGGTGGACCGGACCGGTGCGGTGTGCGTGGACGGCCTACCGGAGGGCTGGCACCTGCGCACCGAGGGTCCGTGACGCCGGTTCGGCCCCGACGCGCCCGCCGGCCCGGCCCGCGTCGGCGTCCGCCAGCCGGGCCCGGTACTCGGCGACCATCGGCGCAAGGTAGCGGTCTTTCATGTCGAAGCGCCGCAGCACGTGCCGGCGACCAGCCAGCCCCATCGCCCGGGCCCGGGCGGGTTGGTTGAGCAGGGCGGCGATGCGGTCGGCGAGGGCCTCGGGGTCGCGGGGCGGGACCACGTAGCCCACCTCGCTGTCCCGGCTGAGCCCCTCGTCGAGCCCGCCCACCCGGGTCACCACCACCGGCCGTGCCGCGCACATCGCCTCCAGCGGGGCCAGCCCCATCGGCTCGCGGAACACCGACGGATAGATCACCACCCGGGCCCGGCGATAGAGTCCGGGCATCTGTGCGACGCCTGCCTTCTCATCCGTGAAAGCGACCCGGCCGGCCAGCAGCGGCGTTTTGATCAGCTTTTCGACGGTGTCCCGGAATCCGATCTTCTCACCGTGGAAATCCACCGAGTCGGGCGTGTCGGTGAGCAGCAGCCGGGCGTCCACGTCCGGGCAGAGCCGCTTCCCGAGGATGGCCTCGAACGCCTTGATCGCGCACTGAGCGCCCTTGTCCGGGATCAGCCGGGCGGGCAGCAGTACCGTCGCCGGACCCTGCGGCGGGTCCGCCGGCAACGGCTCCAGCGGCAGAAAGGGTGCGGTGTCGATGCCCAGGTAGGTGCGGCCGGCGCTGACCCCGAGTACCTCCGCGCAGTCCCGCACCAGGAACTCGGACACCGCGTAGTGGCCGTCCCAGCGCTCCACGGCCCGGGCCGCCTCGCCCCTGGGCTCGTGCCAGACGCTGTGGTAGGTGTGCAGCAGCACCAGCCGCAGGGCTGCCCGCAGTTCCAGCAGCGCCGCGGCCGGGGCGGCGTTGAAGTGGTGCAGGTTGTGCGCGTGCACCACCCGGATCCGATGCCGCGTCAGCGTGCTGCGGAACCAGGCCCGGAGGTCGTCGCGCTCCTCGGGGCCGCCGGTCGCGGCGGTCAGGTCCAGACCGGGGTGGCGCAGCACGGTCACCCCCGGCACCCCGGTCGGCCGGTCCGGGTGCGCCGTCCCGGTCAGCACCAGCACCCGGTGCCCCTGCGCGGCCAGCAGCCGGGAGTAGTCCCACAGATGGGTCTCCACACCGCCGACCGTGGGCGGGAACGCCCAGTGCACCAGAGCGACGTCCGGGGTGGCGCCGGCGGGACCCTGAGGATCGGCAGGACTCCCCGGATCGGCGGGGTCCTGGGGGTCGCTCACTGTGCCTCCGACGGGTACGGATACGCACCCTCGCTCGGACAGCCCCAGGGAAGGCGACGGAAGTACCAATTCCGCATTCGCGGATCCTAGCCATTTCCCGGGACGTTCCGCAGCGCTCCGGAAAAACGTGGAGTCGAACGGCATTGCGTCAGGGAAACTGTCGCGCTGAAATACTGACAGAACGCTACTTCACGCAGCAGCGAGCAGGTCCGCCCTTTCAGCCTATCCATCGGCGGCGGACCGAAGGGCGGTTTCATGACAGTGCCGCGGCAGCGGGGCGGAGTACCCGGTCGGAGCCGTGCGCTACTGGTCTGCGGGGTTGTCGCGGCCATCGCCGTACTGGAGACGTTCTCCCAGATCATCGCGCAGACCCTGCATCCCGGTGAACTTCTGTTCTGGGTGCTCACGGGTGGGGCCGCCCTGTTGACGGGTGGCGCCGCCGTGCTCGCGCTGTTCCCGGTACGGACCCGCGACGCGGACGGGCCGGTCGGGGCCGACTTGTCCGTCGCCGGGCTCCCGCTCACGCAGTCGGGGCCGCAACTGGGCGCGCCGGCGCACAACCTGCCCCCGCTCTCGGTCTACTTCACCGGCCGGGACGACGAACTGCACCGCATCGAGGAGCTGCTGCTCCCGGCCGCCACGCCGCCGCGCGCCCTGCTCGCCCACACCCACGGTTCGGAGACGCCGCGGGTCTGCGCCATCCACGGCCTGGGCGGCGTCGGCAAGTCCCAGCTGGCGCTCGCCTACGCCCGCAAGCACGTCGGCGAGCACCTGCTGAGCCGCTGGCTCAACGCCTCCCGCCCCAATACCCTGCGCGGGGAGCTGCTGGAACTGGCCGCCTGCGTCGGCATCCCCTACGACGAGAGCCACACCGTCATGCTCAGCAAGCTGTGGACCTGGCTGCGGGACCAGCCGGGATGGCTGCTGGTCTACGACGACGTCCAGGACTTCCCGACCGGGGACAACCCGCGCGAGACCGGCCCGCTGGCGCTGAGCCGCTACCTTCCCCCGGAGGGCAACGGCGAGATCATCATCACCAGCCAGCGACGTGAGAACTGGAACGGCCTCGCCTACGGCGACATCGCGCTGGCCCCGCTGGGCCCGGCCGACGGGCTGCGCTTCCTGCGCAAGCGATCCGGGGCCGACCAGGCCGGACTGGCCGAACTCGGCAGCAGGCTCGGCTGGCTGCCGCTCGCGCTGGAGCAGGCCGGCGCCTACCTCGACCTGGCCAAGATGTCCGCCGAGGACTACCTGGGCCATCTGCCCGCGCTGGTGGCCACCGGCGCCGCCGACGAGAAGACCTTCCAGCTGGCCATCGACCGGGTCACCCGGCAGGTGCCCGGGGCCGAGGACCTGCTGCGCCTCTGTGCCTACCTGGCGTCGGAGGACGTGCCGCACAGCACCCTCTACCGGCACCGCGCGGTGCTCCCGCCCCGGCTGCGCCGGATGCTGGGTCAGCAACCGACCATCGACCGGGTGGTGATCCTGCTGGTCAGCCACTCCCTGCTGACGAGCACCGGGGACGGACGGAACGTCCCGGTCGCCTACGGCCTGCACCCGCGGGTGCAGTTGTTCATCCGCAGCCGGCTGGACCAGCTGGGGCGGCTGGAGTGGTCCCAGGCCGCGGTGCGGCTGGTCGAGGCCGCCTTCCCGCACAGCTTCCTGCAGCCGGACCTGCGGGCGATGTGCGAACGGCTGATGCCCCATGTCGAGGCCAGCACCAACGAGTTCTCCTGGGGCTCGGACGCCGTCGCGGACGAGGTCGAGTCCGAGGCCGGGGACCCGGAGGCGATCGTGCGGCTGCTGCACCGGGCCGGCAGCTACCAGGAGCACCGCTGCGACTGGCCCCGGGCGCTGCTGCTGTTCGAGCGGGAGGCGCAGTTGCGGGACCTCGGCATCGGCGACCCGCTCAGCCGGGCCAGGGCCCGGCTGGCGGTGGCCCGGCAGTACTTCCTGCTGGCCCGGCTGGCGGAGGCGGAGACCGCCTGCCGGGAGGCGCTGGCGCACTGTGCCGCGCACCGGGCCGAGCCGGAGTTCCTGCCGGTCCGGGCCGAGTGCCTGCGCGAACTCGGCGGCATCCTGCGCGAGCAGACCCGCTTCGACGAGGCACTGGACGCGGTCCGGCAGGCCGTGACCATCTATCAGGCACACGGTTCCGAGTGGCAGAGCCTGGACTGGGCCATCGCCGAGCAGCAGGCCGGCCTGATCCACCGCAACGCCGGCCGCCCCTCCCGGGCGGCGGCCTGCTTCCGGCGGGCCGAGCGGCTGGTGCCGGCCCGGGGCAGCCAGGAACTGCCGCAGCACCTGCTGTTCCGCGCCACGATCCGCCGCGACCTGGGCATCCTGGCCCAGGACCGGGACGACCTGGACGAGGCCGAGCGCGAGCTGCGGGCGGCGCTGGCGGTGTTCCACGAGCAGCCCGGCGCGACGGACTTCGACACCGTGCAGATCGCCAAGTTCCTGGCCGACGTGCTGCGCCGGCAGGGCGAGCAGGACCGGGACCGGGCCAGGGCCACCCGGCATCCGCTGCGCCGCAGGCAGCTGCGGCGGGCCGCGGCGCGCCAACTGCAGGAGGCGTGGCTACTGCTGGAACCGGTGGTGGCGCTGCACTACAAGCGCCGCGACACCGACGAGCACAAGTACGCGTCCACGCTGAACAAGCGCGGTTCGCTGGAGTTCGCCCAGGGCCGGGCGCACGACGCCCGCGCGACGCTGGAGGAGGCCGAGCGGATCTACCGGACCCGCTACGGCGAGCGGCACCACTACCGCGCCAAGACGCTGTCCCGGCTGGGCCCGGTGCTGCGCGCGACCGGCGACCGGGACCGCGCCGAGGCGGTGCTACGGGAGGCCGCGTCGATCTTCCAGGAGACCCTGGGCGACGAGCACCCCGCCCTGATCGCGGTCTACCTGCGACTGGCCGACTGCCTGGACGACCGCTCCGCCGAGGCCCCGCTGCTGCGGGCGCTGGCCGCCGGGATCAGCACCCGGCTCCGGGCCGGCCCGGACACCGACGAACCGCCCCAGCTCGCCACCGCCCTGGAGACCGCCTGAGCCCGCCGCCACGCAGACCGACGCGGACACCGACGCGGATCGCTGCCGCGCGGACCACCGTAGGCCGCACCCGCCGCACCGCCGGCCACACCGCAGGGCAGGACCGTGGGCGCCAGCTTGCGGCCCGCCGCCGACAGGCGTCACCGGCCGGCGGCCTCAGCCGCCGACGCGCAGGCCGCGGAGCAGCAGGTCGGTCAGCACCGAGAGGTCCTCGGCCGCCCTGGGGTCGGACCAGCCGGGGGCGTAGACGGGGTCGTGGAAGTGGGCGGTGGCCTGGAATACGGCGTGGGCGAGGGTCAGCGGGTCGGCGTCCAGGGCGAAGACGCCCTCGTGCTGGCCCTCGCCGATGATCAGTCCGAGCTGCGCTTCCAGCCCGCTCAGGTGCTCGCCGATCAGGGCGCTGCTCTCCTCGACCAGCACGGTGTAGGTGGCGAACAGCTCGGGGTCGTCCAGCGCCTTGTGCTGCTTGGCCTCGAACAGGGTCCGCAGCCACAGCCGCAGTCTGACGTCCGGGGCCTGGGGGCCGGTGGCCACCGCGGGCAGGGCCGCGTGCGCGCGATTGAGCCAGCGTTCGGTGACCGCCTCGCGCAGCGCGGCCTTGCTCGGGAAGTGGCGGTAGACCGTCCCGTGGCTCACGCCGAGCGCGCGGGCCACGTCCACCACGGTCGCCTTGGCGGGACCGAAGCGGCGCAGGACGTCCTCCGCCGCCTCCAGGATCTGCTCGGTGCTGAGCGCTGTGTCCGCCATCGCTGGGTCGTCCGGCCTTACTTCTCGCTGTCCAGGTGTGCCATCTGGGCAGCAATGTACCGGTCGCCGAGCGCGGCACCGGCCGGAACGGCCGCCTCGACGGCCCGAAGGTCCTCGCTGCCGAGCTTCAGGTCGACCGCGCCCAGCGCCTCGCTCAGCCGGTCCCGGCGGCGGGCGCCGACCAGCGGCACGATGTCCTCGCCCTGCGCCAGCACCCAGGCGATCGCGACCTGGGCCACCGACGCGCCCTTGGCCTCGGCCACCGTGCGCAGCGCCTCGACCAGCGCCAGGTTGGCGTCCAGGTTGCCGGCGCCGAAGCGGGGGCTGATGCTGCGGAAGTCGCCGGGGGCCATCGCCCGGTCGGCCGTCCAGTGGCCGCTGATCAGGCCGCGGGACAGCACGCCGTAGGCGGTGACGCCGATGCCCAGCTCACGGGCGGTGGGCAGGATCTCGGCCTCGATCCCGCGCGAGATCAGCGAGTACTCGATCTGCAGGTCGGAGATGGGGTGCACGGCGTGGGCGCGGCGCAGCGTGTCGGCGCCCACCTCGGACAGCCCGATGTGCCGCACATGGCCGGCCTGGACCTGCTCGGCGATGGCGCCGACGGTCTCCTCGATCGGGACGTTCGGGTCGAGCCGGGCCGGGCGGTAGATGTCGACGTGGTCGGTGCCGAGCCGGCGCAGCGTGTAGGCGAGGAAGTTCTTGACGGCCGCGGGGCGGGTGTCATTGCCCCACCAACCGCCGTCGGCGTCCCGCAGCGCGCCGAACTTGACGCTGATGGCGACCTCGCCGCGGTCCCGGCCGCTGCTGCGCAGGGCGTCGCGGATGAGCAGTTCGTTGTGGCCCATGCCGTAGAAGTCGCCGGTGTCGATGAGGGTGACGCCGGCGTCCATGGCGGCATGCAGGGTGGCGATGGACTCGGCCTCGTCGGCCGGGCCGTAGAGGTCGGACATGCCCATGGCGCCGAGGCCGAGGGCGGAGACGCGGGGGCCGGTGCTGCCGAGCTGGCGGAGCTTCATGAGGGGTCCTTCGGGTTCTGGGAAACGACGGGTGTCGATCACGGGATGGGCGGCGGACCGCCCGATGACAACTATGCATGATGCGCTGACAGATTTCAATATCTGTCAGCACATCTCTCATCCTCCATCCCCCACCCACGCCCTGCGGTCGTACGGTCGGACAGCCGTGCGGTCGTACAGTTGCCAGCAGGCATCCGAGGGAAGGGACGGCAAGGGTGAGCGGCGAACTGCGCTTCGTACACCTGGGCATCGGCGAGCGGGCGGTTCCGTACCCGGAGGCCCTGGCGGAGCAGCAGCGGCTGCACGCGCTGCGGGTCGCGGACGAGATCCCGGACACCGTCCTGCTGCTGGAGCACCCTCCCGTCTACACGGCCGGCCGCCGCACCCGTCCCGAGGACTACCCCCTCAACGGGACACCCGTCGTCCAGGTCACCCGCGGGGGCGAGATCACCTGGCACGGCCCCGGCCAGCTCATCGGCTACCCGATCGTCAAACTGCCGGAGCCGATGGACGTGGTGGCCTACGTCCGCCGTCTGGAGGAGGCGCTGATCCGAGCCTGCGCCGACTTCGGGGTCGGCACCAGCCGGGTCGAGGGCCGCAGCGGCGTCTGGGTGCTCGGCGAGGAACTGCCCGGCGCGGTGGTGGACGCGGACCGGGTGGTGAACATCGGGGCGCTGACCCTGCGGATGGGCGCCAAGCTCGGCATCGACCCCCGGCTGGCCGGTCCCGAGTACGCCGCGTCCAACGCCGGCCAGCGCGGCGACGACCGCAAGCTCACCGCGATCGGCGTACGGGTGGCGCGCGGGGTGACCATGCACGGCTTCGCGCTCAACTGCGACCCCGACATGACCTGGTTCGACCAGATCATCCCCTGCGGGATCCGCGACGCCGGAGTCGGTTCGCTCAGCACCGAGCTGGGCCGGGACGTCAGCGTGGCCGAGGCGCTGCCGGTGGTCGAGCACCACCTCGCGGAGGTACTCGGCGAGCTGACCGGCACGGCCCGGAATGGCGCGCCCGGCGCGGCTGTTGGCGTGTAGACGGCCCCCGGCCCGCGCGAATGTCGGTACCCGTACCGGCGGTCCCCTTCGATACGGGGCCCACCGCCCGGCACGACCCATGGAAGCAGAGGCGTACCCTTGGGGGATCGCCCGAAAACTAGATTGAGGGAGCCGCACGTGTCCGCTGTCGCACCCGACGGCCGGAAGATGCTGCGTCTGGAGGTCCGCAACAGCGAGACCCCCATCGAGCGCAAGCCGGAGTGGATCAAGACCCGGGCGAAGATGGGCCCCGAGTACACCGCCCTGCAGTCGCTGGTGAAGCGCGAGGGTCTGCACACGGTGTGCCAGGAGGCCGGCTGTCCCAACATCTTCGAATGCTGGGAGGACCGCGAGGCCACCTTCCTCATCGGCGGCGACCAGTGCACGAGGCGCTGCGACTTCTGCCAGATCGACACCGGCAAGCCCGCGGACTTCGACCGCGACGAGCCGCGCCGGGTGGCCGAGTCCGTGCTCACCATGGACCTCAACTACGCCACCATCACCGGCGTCGCCCGCGACGACCTGGAGGACGGCGGCGCCTGGCTCTACGCCGAGACGGTCCGGCAGATCCACGCCGTGACCGCCGACCGGGCCACCGGGCAGACCGGCGTGGAGCTGCTGATTCCGGACTTCAACGCGGTCCCGGAGCAGCTCGCCGAGGTCTTCTCCTCACGCCCGCAGGTGCTCGCGCACAACGTCGAGACGGTGCCGCGGATCTTCAAGCGGATCCGCCCCGGCTTCCGCTACGAGCGCTCGCTCTCGGTGATCACCGAGGCCCGCGCGGTGGGCCTGGTCACCAAGTCCAACCTGATCCTGGGCATGGGCGAGACCCGTGAGGAGGTCAGCGAGGCACTGCGGGACCTGCACGAGGCCGGCTGCGAGCTGATCACCATCACCCAGTACCTGCGCCCCTCCCCCAGGCACCACCCCGTGGAGCGCTGGGTCAAGCCGCACGAGTTCGTGGAGCTGCAGCAGGAGGCCGAGGAGCTCGGCTTCGCCGGCGTCATGTCCGGCCCGCTGGTCCGTTCCTCCTACCGCGCCGGCCGCCTCTACCGCCAGGCACTGGAGCACCGCAGCGCCGCGGTCTGAACGCGTACGACCGAAACCGATCATCTTTTGGTGTCCAGGTTTCATGCATGTTTGACCCGGGGGTCATCACGCGGTAACACGGCGTGGTGACGATGGGGTGGCAGCCGCGCAGGGAGTACCGGGGAGTACCCGCTCCCGGCGCGGGCCGCACCCCGACACGCAGCGCAACCACAAGGGGAGTGGTTCATCATGCAGTCCGTCACATCCACGCGCGGCCAGACCGACCGGCAGCCGCGCCCGCAGTCGCACCGCCCGATCACCGGGAGTCTCAGCACCGGGAACCTCAGCAGCGGCCTGCTCAGCGGCGGGCTGCGGTCCATGGGCGGTGCCCTGCGCCGGGCCGAGTCGGTGCTCCTCGGCGGCGGTCAGCAGACCGCACGCCGCAACGCCTGGGACGCCGTCTGCGAGAACCGCCGCTACGCCCAGGACCGCGAGGACGTCGAGCCGGTCCGGCTCCGACCCGCACGCTGAGGCGTCGCCGAGCCGCCAGGGCCGTCGAGGCTGTCGAGATCAACCCGAGACGGGATTAACACCCCCGGGCTTGGGCATCGGGGGTGGTCGCCCCGTACGATGAGCCCCATGGCGAGGCAGGAAACCACCGACGAAAACCCCGGACGAATCAAGCAGATCCGTCTGGCGTACACCATGACCAAGCGGGTCGACCCGAAAATCGGTCTCATCATCGCCGGTATCGGGCTCGGCACCTTCGCGGTGCTCCTCGTTATCGGCTTCCTGATCGGACACCCGATCTACCTGGGCATCCTCGGCCTCTTCGCCGGCGTGCTCGGCGCGGTCGTGGTCTTCGGCCGCAGGGCCGAGAAGGCAGCCTTCGGGCAGATGGACGGACAGCCCGGCGCGGCTGCCGCCGTGCTCAACAACATCCGGCGCGGCGGCTGGACGGTGACCCCCGTGGTCGCGGCCACCCGGCAGCAGGACGCGGTGCACCGCGCGGTCAGCCGTCAGGGCATCGTGCTGGTCGGCGAGGGCAACATCAACCGGCTGCGGCCGCTGATGGCCGCCGAGAAGCGGAAGATGAGCCGGGTCGTCGGCGACGTGCCGGTGACCGACATCATCGTCGGCGAGGACGAGGGCCAGATCCCGCTCAAGAAGCTGCAGCTGCACCTCACCCGGATGCCGCGGACGCTGCCCGCGTCGCAGGTCACGCAGATCAACGACCGGCTCCGGGCGATGGGCGACCTGATGGCGAACGCACCGATCCCGAAGGGCCCGCTGCCCAAGGGCGCGCGGATGCCCAAGGGCGGCAAGGGGCGCTGACCGCGCCCCCGCCCCCACTGCAACGCGAGGCCCCGGCCGCTCCCCCGCAAGGGAGCGACCGGGGCCTCTTCACGCTCCCACGGCACGGTTCACACCCGCGGCACCGGTCGGATCCGGTCGGATCCGGCCCGCAGGGGTCAGATCCGGACCTCCACCGTGCCCACGGCCTTGTCGTGCAGCCCTCGGCCGTCGCGGTCCCAGATCAGCGCCGGCACGGCGAGCAGCAGCAGGAAGGTGCGCAGCAGCACCTGCCCCACCGAGGCCCGGCCGCCGCTCACGCTGACCAGCCGCAGACCCAGCAGCCGCTTGCCCGGGGTGCTGCCGACCGTGCCGAGGGTGAGCACGCTGAGCACGAAGAAGACGAACATGGCCCAGTAGTTGGCCACCACGGTGTTGCCGTGGGAGATCAGGCCGTAGGCGATGAGCGCGCACATCCACCAGTCGATGACGACCGCGGCCAGCCGCCGCCCGGTGCCGGCAATGGAGCCCGGCCCCTCCTCGGGCAGGCCGAGGCGGCGGCCCCGGTAGCCGAAATCCGCGCCCATCTGCTCGGCGCCGGCCCGCGGGCCCTCGATCCACGATCCGATGACTTTTCTGCTGTCGTCCACACGCCCACAGTAGCCGTCCGCGTTCTCCCGATTCGCGCCCGGGGGGCGGTTCGGGATATTGGTCCAGACCTCTCACGCAGGAGTGAACCCTGCCGACCCGATGACGTGCCCGCAGGCCAGGAACGACAAGGGTCGACCTCTCGTTGACCTGGTGTGGTTAACATCCGTGAAACATATGGGTCACGAGCGAGAAACGGCCAGTTCCTATCGTTGCCACACCGGTGTACCGCCGGCGGGACCGGCGGTCCGCACCCGCAATCCTGGCGCTCCGCCGGGCCGAGGAGGATGGATGTTCAACAACGCCGACGAGGTGTCCAGGTACATCTCGGAGAACGACGTCAAGTTCATCGACGTCAGGTTCTGTGACCTTCCAGGCGTCATGCAGCACTTCACGGTTCCCGCCGCGACTTTCGATCCGGCTGAGACCCTGATGTTCGACGGGTCGTCGATCCGCGGCTTCCAGGCGATCCACGAGTCCGACATGGCGCTGGTCCCGGACCTGGGTACGGCACGGCTCGACGCCTTCCGCAAGGACTCCACCCTCAACATCAACTTCTTCATCCACGACCCGATCACCGGCGAGCAGTACAGCCGCGATCCGCGCAACGTGGCCAAGAAGGCCGAGGCCTACCTCGCCTCCTCCGGCATCGCCGACACCGCGTACTTCGGCCCCGAGGCGGAGTTCTACGTCTTCGACGACGTCCGCTTCGAGACCAAGCAGAACAAGTCCTTCTACGAGATCGACTCCGTGGCCGGCGCCTGGAACACCGGCCGGGTCGAGGAGGGCGGCAACCGCGGCTACAAGGTCCGCTACAAGGGTGGCTACTTCCCGGTGCCGCCGCTGGACCACTTCGCCGACCTGCGCGCGGAGATGTCCCTGGAGCTGACCAGGGCCGGGCTGCAGATCGAGCGCCAGCACCACGAGGTCGGCACGGCCGGCCAGGCCGAGATCAACTACAGGTTCAACACGCTGCTCGCGGCCGCCGACGACCTGATGCTGTTCAAGTACATCATCAAGAACGTCGCCTGGCGGAACGGCAAGACGGCCACCTTCATGCCCAAGCCGATCTTCGGCGACAACGGCTCCGGTATGCACTGCCACCAGTCGCTGTGGACCGACGGCTCCCCGCTGTTCTACGACGAGCAGGGCTACGCGGGCCTGTCCGACACGGCCCGCTACTACATCGGCGGCCTGCTCAAGCACGCCCCGTCGCTGCTGGCCTTCACCAACCCGACGGTGAACTCCTACCACCGCCTGGTCCCCGGCTTCGAGGCCCCGGTGAACCTGGTGTACTCGCAGCGCAACCGCTCCGCGGCGATCCGCATCCCGATCACCGGCGCCAACGCCAAGGCCAAGCGCATCGAGTTCCGCGCCCCGGACCCGTCCTCCAACCCGTACCTCGCCTTCTCGGCGATGCTGATGGCGGGCCTCGACGGCATCAAGAACAAGATCGAGCCGCTGGAGCCGGTCGACAAGGACCTCTACGAGCTCGCCCCCGACGAGCACGCCTCCGTCCCCCAGGTCCCGGCCACCCTCCCGGCCGTCCTCGAAGCCCTCGAAGCCGACCACGACTACCTCCTGGCCGGCGGCGTCTTCACCCCCGACCTGATCGAGACCTGGGTCGACTACAAGCGCACCAACGAGGTCGCCCCCATCGCCCTCCGCCCCCACCCCCACGAGTTCGAGCTCTACTTCGACCTCTAAATCGCACAGTTGGCCTACCAGCACGAACTCCTGAATAACCGCACCTGACCTGCGAAAACGTCTCTCATCGTCTCTCGTTGGTTTGCGTCAGATCTCGTCCTCTTGTGCACCCGATGTGCACCGGACACGAGAATTCCTGATGGATCGTCAGTTTCAGGAGGCTCACTCGGACCCCCTTGCTCTCGTCACAGAGAGCAAGGGGGTCCGAGTTCTTACCTTGTCGCCGCACGCAGGGAGCCGACGGAACTACAGTCAGCGGGTGACTTCGACAGACGAGATCCTGGCCCTCGTGCGCAGCGCGCTGGACGAATTCGATGACCGCCCCCTGCCCGTTTCAGTCCGGCGGGCATGCCGCATCGCCAGCCTGGCCGGGGACTCGCAAACCGCGGTGCGGCTCTCGTTGGAGCTGACGGGCATCGGGAACGGCGACCCGGTTGCCAACCGCGAGGCCGTGAAGCGATTTCTGCCCGACCCGGAGATGTGGGACAGCGAAGAGGACAGCCCAGGCCGAGTAGCCACCCGGGAATTCCTAAGAGATCGCATGGTCGACCGGGACAATCCGGAATCGCTCACCGACTCCACGTCCGTGCCCGCTCTGGAGTGGTTCACCGCAACCTTCAGCCGACAGGAGGACACCCCCGACAGTCTTGCCGCCGCGCTCCGGACTACGAATCTGCTCGAACTGATCAGGCACCGCACCTTCACGTACTTGTGCGAGTGGGAACGGCGCTTCGGCTACAGCTCAATCAACGACTCGATCTTCGGCGGCTACAAAGCGACAGTGGACCGACTCCTCAACACCGGTGTCCCTGGCCTTGTCGAACAGTTCACCGCCGTCTATCGACGGCTGAACGAAGCTGCCTCGAATGATCCGGACAAGCCAGCGGCCGAGGAGCTGGCACAAGCGACCACTACATGCCGACGCATCCTGGAGGCAGTGGTCGATCATGCCCTGCCAGCCCAGCAGGAGCCCAGCGCGACGGGGAACAAGCTGGACCAACCCGCCTACCGCAACCGGCTCTTCGAGTTCATCAAAATGGCAAACGCGAGCGCTAGTTCCGCCGAAATGATGGTCGCCCTGACCGAGGGCCTCCACAGCCGGTACACCGCCGTCAGTAAGCTGACCAACAAGGGCGTCCACGCCTCCATTGCCTTGCGCACGGCGAACCTGGTTGCACTCAACACCTACATCATCTGCGGCGAGATCCTCCAGCTAAAGGAGCAGGCCGAGACACCTCAGAGTTCCTGACAGCCACCTATGAGCCGCCGGCTGACGGCACCGCCCAGTAGCCGACGGAGTGCCCGAATCATCTGGTACGCCCGGGCCCTCTCCGCAGGCTGTCGCGGCGTCGACTCAACTGGCGTCGGCCTCCTGCTCGGCGAGCTCACGCTTGCGGTGGCAGACCCTGCGGACCAAGTCTTGCAGGCCGCTGCTTGGCCGCATGAAGACTCGGTCGTGAGCGGTAAGCACCTGGAGGATGTTGACCTCCATGACCGCCTCCCGGGGAACCGCGATCTGCTCGTGCTTGCGGGCGAGTGCGAGCAGGTACCGCGGGCCGATCGGCAGAATGGCGGTGCTGGCGTCGCCGAGGGCCACGCGGATGGTCGGCCCCTGGGGGCCGATGCCGCGGGTGAAGGCGGGGTTGTCGCCGATCAGGAACTCGCTGTCGCCGTGCTGCGGGGTGATGATCTGCAGGCCGGCGTTGCCCACCTCGCGGCGGGTCTCGGCGTAGATCTCTTCGATGCGAGCCCGCAGCAACGCCTCGGTGCGGAACAGTTCGACGGAGGGTTCCATGTACCGGTGGGCGAAGTACTCCAGCCCTCCCGGACCGACGATGTGCAGGCCGTGTTCGCGCAGTACCGCGCCTCGCAGATCCTCACGCATCTCGCCGGTGAGCCGGGTCAGCGACCACCGGTACGCCTTCAGGAACGAATCGGCGTGAACCTGCCGATAGGTGCGCGAGCGAGTGAGGTGGAGCGCAAGGAGGTCTTGGAGGAGACGGACGTACGCCGGGTCCTCTAGAGCGGTCCCGGCATCGACGGCGTCGAAGACCGGCGGCATCAGCATCTCGGTCTCGTGCCACAGCTCCTCCAACGAGCCGGAGGCGAAGGCGACGAAGTTCTCCATGTGACCAACACCCTTCACACCCTTGGCGGGGTGGCGGCCGTCTGGCTTGTCCAGGTTGAAGGGGTAGAGCGCGAGGCCCGCGGGGGTCGGCTCGGTGAACCGCTCCAGGAGGACGCAGGAGACAAGGTGCTGCTTGTGAATCGGCTTCAGCGTCTCGGCCCGCAGATCACTGATACGAGCGAGCGTGGTGTCCACCGCCGCGCGGGGGACAGCCCGGTCAACGTTCATGGCTCGATGGTGGCACTGGGCGCTAACGCCGGGCACATGGATTTCCCGGACTGTCCAAGGACTAAGGCCATCAGGCGCAAGTTGAAGAGGATCCGGTACCGCTCGCATCGGATCGACGGCTCCCTCACCGGAACCCTCACCACGGAGCGTGATCAAATCTGGGCATGCGAGCACCCCGCGAGCCAGCTGCGAACGCCGGGCACCGCCGGGTGCCCGCTCGCCCGCCAAGATCACTCCTCTGGCGAGACGAGACGATGAACAGCAAGAAGGAGGCCGCGCGGCGAGGTCGCTGACCCTTCAGTCGTGACAAAGCTCGCGGCGGCGGCCAATTCGTCCGCCGCTGTCGAGAGCGCCCCTGCGAAATCGGAAAGCGCCGGGTAGTCGCCAGACTCCGCCGCCTGAGCAACCTGTGCGACCAGGCCGAGCGTGCGGGCATAGTGAAGCGCAAGTCGCTGTCCGCCGGGCGTCAGACCGTCCGTGGACATCAGCGGCCGGGCGTGGTCGGGCGGATCACGCGATCGTCGTGGACGTACCAACTGATGTGGCCTCCGACCTCTATCTGACAGCGCCACTGAACAGGTCGCCCGCTCCCATTCCACGTCCAGGCCCAGACCACCGCTTCCTCCCAGCTCCCATCGTCCATGGCGACCAACACCTCGCGCCGGCGAGTGGAGCACGGATCGGTTGGACCCGGAGGCTCGGCGCGTACGAGGAGCAGAGGCCAGTCCGGCGGTACTTCCTGGTGAAGCGTGTGCACAGGCGGCGGGTATGTATCGAACATGCGTTCTAGTCTAAGCGGTCGAGACGGCTCCGCATAGGCGAACCGCCTTGTGCCGGATCAGTTGATTTGGCGGATGAGCATCCGGATTGGCGGATACTCTGCTCAGCGCCTGGGTGTCGGCGGGCTCGTCGCTCGCGTGCCGATCCAGCGTCGCTGAGCGACCTTGCCACGACCCCCGGCTCTCCCAGCGAGACAACTGGTTGGATCACACCGAACTGCCGCCCCACCCGCCTCGCCCTATGTTGGTTCTATGTCCTCTGACCCGTGGGCGGATCTGGCGAACGCGATCTTCCGTCTTTCCGACAGGTTTGCTGCGGACCGCGAGACCTACGAAGGCTTCCTTCCTGGTTCCCCGGCTGCCCAGGACGCGAAGGACGAGCCACACGCCGGAGACTGGGGGAAGGCGCCGTGCCGGGATGCCAACATTGCCGGGCTTCATCTGGCGATCATGGCGGTAGACCATCTGACCTGCCTAGCTGGCATCTTCCAGTCAACGAGGCCGTTTGTGTTCGGGCCATCGGCTGTCGCGCGCAGCGCAACGGAGGTCGCAGCCCGTGGCTACTACCTGCTTGAACCTGACCTCCCCTCCCTGGAGCGCATTCGCCGCCACCAGAACGACCGTCTGTCATCCCTTTGGGACCAGCGGATCTTGGTCAAGGACCTGAATGACGAAGTCGCTGCTAACGCGTGCGACACCCAGATCAGCCAGATTCTCCAAGGAGCGACTCAATCCCGTCTGTCCCCGCACCCGGGGAGGAACTACAAGCCGCCACGGATCGGCGACTGCCAGCCGTCCGCGACAACGCTCGTGGACCAAGCCGTCAGCAAGGAGAGCCGGCTCGGCCGGACCTCATACCGCGCGCTGTCGGCAGTCGCCCACGGCAGTCGACACGGCCTCCGTCTGTTCTTCACGGAGATGGGCGCGCTGCTGGACCAGGAGCACGGAGACGTCTTTGGCGTGCTGGAGGCATCACCGCAGAAGATGGCGCTGCTTTTGATTGGGGCACCAATTACCGTGTCCAACCTGCTGAATCGGCTATATACCCGGTTCGGTTGGCCAGAGGCCGACGCCGACTCTGCGAAATACTCGATGCTCGAAACCTGGGGCAGGGTGGCAGAGGTGCCGATTCCCACGGGCAGCGTCAAGGGCTCTCCACCGCAGCCCTCAGTGCCCTCCTCATTCCTGCCTGACCACCCGCCCGACGGGCGGGGGTGACGCGCAAAGGAGGGGCGGACGCCAGCCGAGTAGTTATCTCGCGCCCGCCGTTCTGGGTGTCATCATGAGGCCGCCTCCTGTCGGCACTTGAGTTGGCGAGATCCGCCAACTCAAGTGCGCAGTCACAGCCGTTGTGACAACGCAGCGTAGTTGGCAGATCAGATGTAGCCCCGGCGGGGGCTCCCATCCCCGTTCGGAAACCAGCGTTCAGTGATGAAGTACTGCACGCTCGGCCACTACTGAGCCCGGGTCGGTCTCCGGCCCGAGTTCATCTGGTCGTGGCGGGTGTCAGGGATGGTACTGGGTGGCTGAGGTTCCCAGGACAGCTCTGTCAGGTCAACTGGCCCAGAGGCGGCCCGAACTCGGGATCGAGCCGCAGAGGCGCAGTCAACGTCTCCGCGACGGCTTGGGCTAGGCGGTGTGGGTGCCCCGGGCTCCCGCGGCCACCGAACGGAGCCGGCGGCGGGGGCCGGAGATCGCCGCTCGGTGTCTGACGTTGGCCGTGACGGTGCCCGAGGGCGGAATAGTGTCGGACAAGGCACTGCCGGTGGCAAGCTCGATCAAGCCCTCCCCTTGGCTCTGGCGATCACGGGCGCGCCAAATCTGTGACGCGATGTGATGCCAGAGTGGAAGCCGGTCTGCGTCATCGTGCCGCGCTCATGCTCAGTTCGCCGGCGGACGCTTCTGCGGCTTCTAGCGCCTGCTTGTCGGGGGGCGTGAAGGCGACCTTCTCGAACAGGGTCGCCACGACGATGGCGCCCACGATCATGGCAGCGGCGGCGAGCCTGAGGGCCCAAACGTAGCCGTCGGTGGCGGCGACGGGCGGGGAGACCCCGTCGCTGATGCGGGATGTGGTGTGGCGCAGGGCGATGGTGACCAGGATGGCGAGTCCGAGGCTGCCTCCGAGTTGCTGGGAGGTGTTCGACATCGCGCTGCCCAGTCCCGCATCGGCCGGGCCAAGCTTGTGGAGTGCGGAGTTCTGCAGTCCGATGAAGCTGATGGACTGGCCGAAGGCCATGACGAGCATCCCGGGCAGGACGTGGCTGGCGTAGTGGGCCTCGGGTGTGATTGAGGTCAGCAGGTACAGACCGAGTCCGCTGATGACGAAGGATGCGGTCAGGGCCGCTTTGACGCCGATCCGGGGCAGCAGGGGCATGCTCACGGCCATGCCGACGAAAAGCATCAGACCGAAGGGCCCCCAGGCCAGTCCGGCTTTGAGCGGGGAGTAGTGCAGTACGTCCTGCATGTAGAGGGTGACGGTGAAGAACATCGTGAAGAAGCCGGCACCGGCGAAGACGGTGGCGAGGTTGGCGGTGATCCGGGTCCGGTTGCGGAAGAAGCGCAGCGGCACGAGCGGGGCCTTGGACGCGGCTTGGGAGAGTCCGAAGCCGATGAGCAGAGCGGTGCCGATCAGCAGCGGGATCAGCACGTTGTCGCTGCCCCAGCCGTGGTCGCTGGCGTTGAGGAGTCCGTCGACGACCAGGGTCAGGCCGCCGGTGACGAACACCGCGCCCATGAAGTCGATCTTGCGGTCGCCCTCCATGCGGCTCTCGGTGACCATGCGGGGAAGTATGAACACCACGATCGCGGCGACCGGCAGGTTGACCAGGAAGATCCAGCGCCAGCTGATCTCGTTGACGATGATCCCGGAGATCACCACGCCCAGGGTCGCTCCCAGGCCGGCGATGCCGCCCCATGCGCCGATGGCCTTGGCGCGCTCCTTCGGGTCGTGGAAGAGCAGGACGACCAGCGAGAGCGCGGCGGGCGCGGCCAGGGCCTCGCCGAGGCCCTGGCCGAAGCGGGCGCCGATGAGCGTCGCGGGGTTCTGGGCGAGGCCGCTGACGGCCGAGGAGATGGCGAAGACGATGGTGCCGGCGACGAACATCCGGCGTCGGCCGAACAGGTCGGCGACCCGGCCGCCGAGGATCAGGAAGCCGCCGGCCATCAGGGTGTAGCCGTTGACGACCCACGCCAGGCCGCTCGCGCTGAAGCCCAGGTCGTTCTGGATGGTGGGCAGCGCCGGGTTCACGATCGTCCCGTCGAGGGCGAACATGAACTGGACGAGGGCGAGCAGGACCAGCGCCTTCCAGCGCCGTGGGTCGGAGGCGGCCCCGGTCGCGCTGGGGGGCGCGGGAGTTGAGAGCGATGACATGGGAGGTACCCCTAGCGGTGGTGATGGCTAGAATTGGCGGTATCCACTATTTAGTGGCGGGGTCCATCAAATGCTAGCGGGGTACAGCATGTCAAGCGCGGGCGTGTGCTCCCGGACGACCGACCTGGTTGAGGCGTTCACGGAAATGGGTCCCGTTTGGGCTCGTTGGGTTCACGCCTGCCTTCCTGACGACACCGTCAGCTACGCCCGCCTGCGTGTGCTGACCGTGCTCGAATGCGATGGCGACCGGACGATGACGCAGATCGCCGAGGCGCTGGAAGTCACTCCTCGGCGGGTGACCGTCCTGGTCGAGGCCCTTGAGGCGGAGGGCATGATCGAGCGCTTCGCGCACCCGACCGACGGCCGCAGCACGGTGGTGGCGATCACTGAGACCGGCCTGCGTCATCAGCGCCTGGGCTGGAAGCAGCACCAGGACAAGGCCGCCGTCGCCTTCGGAGACCTGTCGACGGAGGACCAGGAGCGCCTGCTCGACATCTCACTCAAACTCACCAAGGCGTTCCGCAGCAGGCTCGCCGCCCACCCCGCGACGGCGGACAGCCCACCCGCGCGAGGGGCGCGCAGGGCGCCGCGACGCAGCATCCAGGAACGGCAGAGCTGAGCGCGGCGACCCAACTCCCTCCGCGGGCCGGAGGCACCCTTCACCTGATGGCACACGGGATCGCCCTGTCCGGTCGAGCGTCCGAGATCGGCCAGAGCTTTTGCCGGTGACGCCTGGAACCGGCGGGCCGGCGCTCCTCTCCTCAAGTACGACGGCCCGGCATCGCAAGGATGCCGGACCGTCGTCTCTGAATCTTGTCGGGACGGGCACGGCGGCCGCTCAGACTGCGATCACGATCTTCCCGGTCGTGCGGCCTGTCTCGATGAGCCCGTGAGCCGTCCGCATCGTCTCGGAGGTCAGTCCGGCGAGTCGTCGCGTGACGATCGGACGAATGCGACCGGCAGCGGCGAGGTCTGCCACGGAGGCAAGGATCTGCCCTTGAATCTGCGGCGCGCTCGCGTGGATGATTCTGCTGAACACCATCTCCGTGTGCAGGGAGATGGACTTGCCCGCCAGCACGCCCGCATCCAGGGACGAGACGCCGTCCACGGTGGCGAGGTGGCCGAAGGGCCTCAGCAGCCCGCCGATCCAGCCGATGTTCTCCGCGGTCCTGGCCGTGGACAGCACCATATCGACCTGGTCAATGCCGCTGGCGCTCAACTGCGCCGGGACGTCCGCGGCATGGTCCACCACGAGGTCGGCGCCCATGCTCGTGCACCACTCCTTTGAGTCGGCACGCGATGCGGTACTGATGACGAAGGCGCCGGTCAGGCTTTTCAGC
This sequence comes from Streptacidiphilus sp. EB129, assembly GCF_041262645.1. Lineage (NCBI taxonomy): Bacteria > Bacillati > Actinomycetota > Actinomycetes > Kitasatosporales > Streptomycetaceae > Streptacidiphilus > Streptacidiphilus sp. EB129. The sequence goes on along the minus strand of NZ_JBGCCS010000021.1, from coordinate 16,067 downwards.
AACTGGGTGGCCATGGAGCCGACGCCTCCCGCCCCGCCCAGGACCAGGACCCGTCCAACGCCCGCCGGTAGCGCGTCCTGGTCCCGGAAGAGAGCCTCGTAGGCCGTGAGCGTGCCGATGGGAAGGCTCGCGGCATCGTCGAGGGCGAGACTGTCCGGGACCTTGGCGATGACCCGGTGGTCGACGGCCAGCCGTTCGGCCCAGCCACCGTCCCGTGTCGGGTCACCGGTGCCGAAGACACGGTCGCCGACGTCGAAGCCGCGGACTTCATCCCCGCGGGCGAGGACGACGCCGGCGAACTCCAAGCCCAGCAAGACCCGGCCGCCGGGCTCGGCGCTGCGGGTGCGGCGCATGAACGCCTCCCCGGGGTTGATCCCGATCGCGCGGACCTCGACCAGGACATCGTTCGCGCGGACAGCGGGCTCGGCCACCTCGGCCAGTTCCACCGCGAAGTCCTCGATCGGGTGGGCCCGTTCATAGACGAGGGCTTTCATGACGTGAACCTCTCACCGGCCGTGAGCCGGATTCCCGCCAGGGGTCCTCCGAGCTGCTGGAGTCCGCCACCGGTCCTCAGACTTCCGAGGTCGATGCCGCACAGCCCGCTCTCCTGGACCAGGTCCAGGACCGGCTGCTTGGCGTGCTGGTCGTCACCCGAGACGAACAGCACCGTGTTCGGCTTGGACGAGGAGGTGTCGGCGATCCACGCCATCGGAACCGAGTTGAACGCCTTGACGACCCTCGCGCCGGGGGCCAGGTCGGCGACAATCTCACTGGACGTGCGTTCCGGTAGGTCCCCCGGGGAGAGCGTGTTCGAGCGGGGGAGCCTGTTGGTGGCGTCGACCAGGATGCGCCCCGACCAGTCGGGCACAGAAGACAGCGCCGCCTGCACGGCCGGCCACATCACCGCGAGGACGACGATGTCCTGCTCGGCCGCCTGCTGCGGTGTACCTGCGGATGTACCGGCTCCCAGTTCCTTCACCAGGACTTGCAGGGACTGTGGCCCGCGCGTGTTGCTCAGCACGACTTCGTGCCCGAGCGGCAGCACGTGTCTGGCGATGGTCTGGGCGACCTGGCCGGCGCCAAGGAAACCAATCTTCATGATCGTCCTCGCTTGCTGTCGTCCGGCGTCGTCAGACGCCGAGGAGTTCCGCGCGCAGGTACTCCGACGCGGTCTGGGGCTTGTGGCCGATCAGCTTCTCCAGGTCGTCCGACTGCGTGTCCCAGACGCCGTCGGCCATCCCCTTGACCCAGCCGTAGATGAACTCGCCGATGTCCATGCCGGTCTCCTCGTGGACGATCGCGCAGTACTCCTCCCTGGAGACGGCGATGTGGGGCACCTCGTGTCCGTAGATGTCGGAGAGGATCGCGGCGACATCCCGGAAGGAGACGGCTGCGCTGCCGGTGAGGATGTACTCCTTGTTCTCGTGCCCGTCCTCGGCAAGGACGGCGGCGTGCGCCTGGGCGAGGTCATCGCGGGAGGCACCCGCGAACTTGCCCTCACCCGCCGGCACGCGCACCCCGGTCCCGCGCGCGTTGCGCCCGACGTAGCCGGTCAGCGTCTCCAGGAAGAGCGGGTGCCGCACGAAGGTGTAGGTGAGCGGCGAGGAAAGGATCTTCTCCTCGGTGAAGATGTCCTCGTCGGCGATCACCTGGAACTTCGTGGCCTCCTCCGGGCTACCGGAGGCGTTCGCGCCCCGGATGATCGGCATGTAGACCAGGTGACGCACACCTGCCTCCACCGCGGCGTCGACCACGTTCGCGTGCGCCGCCTTGCGGTCGCCACCGGCAGGCGCGGAGACGAGCATCACCTTCTCCACACCGCGAAGGGCCGTGGTGAGGGAGTCGCGGTCCGCGTAGTCGCCCTGGCGGACCTCGATACCCAGCTCCGCCAGATCCGCGGCCTTCGACGGATCGCGCACCAGCGCGACGAGCCGCTCCGCGGGGACCTTCTCCAGCAGGTGCAGCAGGGTCTTACGCCCCACGAGACCGCTCGCGCCCGTCACCAAGATCTTGCCCATTCTGGTCTTCCTTCCGGTTCATTGAGGAATGCGGCTTGCCGCCGCTCCGGGCCGCCGCGCGAGACTGCCGGTCGGCCCTGCTGGGCGGCCGGGCTCCGAGCACGAGGCGGGAAGTCCCACGGAGGGGAACCCGTCTCGCACGCGGCCCAAAGGCCACCCGCGGTCACGGCCACACTCCGTCCCACATTTACTAGCGGCATTCAGTAACGCCGATAGACCCACAGTACATCGTCGTCTCGCCAACGCAAATGACCGGCTCACGCAGGCTGGCGACACAGTTATTTGCATGACTTGTCATGGTTTGCCCCCCAACCGATGCGACCGTCGCCCTCGACGGAAACAATAAGGGCGGGGGTAAGTAGTTGCTGGCGGACTTCAGTACTTTGTGGTACGACTGAAGGCATGTACACACCTAGCAAGCCCATCCCCGGCGAGTTCGCCGGCCGTCGTGCCCTGGTCACCGGAGGCACCCGCGGCATCGGTGCCGCGATCGCCCAGCAGCTCCTGGACGAGGGCGCCAGCGTGGTGACCACCGCCCGCACCCGCGCGGAGTCCACGCCCGAGGGCTCGACGTTCATCGCCGCCGACCTGCGCTCGCCCGAAGCGATCACCGACCTGGTCACGCAGGCCGTGGAAGTCCTCGGCGGGCTCGACCTGCTCGTCCACAACGCCGGCGCGGCCCGCGTCTACCTCGAAGGCTCCGAGGCCATCCCGGACCAGGAGTGGCAGGACTCCCTGGACATCCACTTCCTGTCCGCGGTCCGCCTGGTCAACGCCGCCCTTCCCGCACTGCGGGAGGCCGAGAACGCGTCCGTCGTCAACATCTCCACCAACGGCACCGAGACCCCGTCCGGGCCGCTCCTGCACTACGTCGCCGCGAAGTCCGCGCTCGACACCTACACCAAGGGCATCGCCAAGGACCTCGCCAAGGAGGGAATCAGGGTCAACCTCGTCACCCCCGGCCCCGTCGACACACCCGGCGGCACCGCCATCCTGGAGACCATCGCCGAGGGCATCGGCGCCACCCGCGAGGCCCTTCTCTCCGGAGTGCCCTTGGGACGCGCCGGTGAACCCGGTGACATCGCCGAGGCCGTCACCTTCCTGCTGTCCCCCCGCGCACAATGGATCACCGGAGCCAACATCAGCGTCACCGGCGGCTCCTGACCCGCTCCCCGGTGCCCGGCCGCACCTGGCCGGGCACCACTTCCCTCTATCCGCGAGATAAGGTCTCGACATGGCCCCTCAGACCAGCCAAGCGAGGTCCGCGGAACTCGTCGCGCTCTTCACCGAACTCGGCCCCGCCTGGGGCGCCTGGACCAACGCCTGCACACCGGCCACCTCCGTCAGCTACATCCGGATGCGCCTGCTCCACGCACTGGACGCCAACGGCGCGCAGACCATGACCCAGCTCGCCAACGCCCTCGGCGTGACCCAGCGACGCATCACCGCCCTGGTCGACGCCCTGGACGAGGACGGCTTGGTCGAACGCCGCCCCAACCCCGCCGACGGCCGCAGCACCGTCGTCTCCCTCACCAAAGGCGGCGCCGCCCTGCAGAAACTGACCTGGGACGAATACCGGGCCGACATCAGCAGAGCCTTCGAGGACCTCACCCCCGAACAGCAGAAACAGCTCATCGACATCACCCCCGTCCTCACCCAGGCGCTCCGCCGCCACACAGCGTCCCGTCCCAGCACGCCCTGAGATAAGCACAGGCGACTCGGCGAGGCGCACGTAATGCAGTGCGCTTGCCACCAGAGCCGCCTCATCCATGCCAACTACAGAGCGTCACAACGCACTGGCCAGGAGCTTAGCCAGAGGCTTCTTGCCATCTACGATGCGTTGTCACACCCGCTGTGACCACGCAGCACAGTTGGCCAAGAAGCACTGCTGTTGGCAACCGAGGCCATCAGCGAAGATCAGCGACACCCCGGCGTCGTGCTGCCGGGGCGCGGTGAGCTGCGGAAACTGCCGCTGGTCAGTTCTCCAGGCGGCGGTTGGCATCGCCCATTAATGCCCACCCGCTGCCCGCGTCGGAAAGCGTCGTCACCATCCTTCGCATGGTCGCGCCCGATCCCGGTGCCGCTGGCAGCAGCAGCTGTGGGTGGCCGGGCCTTCGATGTCGCAACGGCAATCGGGTGCCATCCGTTCGACAGCTCACCACGGATCAGATCCTGAATCGGTCGAACGATCTGCGAGGCGTTGACCCCGTTACCCGGCCAGCCAAGGGCCGCGGCCAGCTTTCCGCATATCTTCCAGCCAATTGCGAAGAATTGGCGGGTTAACCTCGTGCACAGGGTACTTGCGAGTCACTACCACCTCGCGCGCACCAGGTGACCAATCCGCTGTCGCAACAAGCATGCCGGCCTGCGCACCTTCCCAGCGGACATCAGCTGCCAGGGCTTTTACCACTACCTTTGCGATCTTCCTGCGCTCACGCTTGCACTGCACGATCAGCGTTGGAGCGCCGGACTGGCCCTGGCCGCTCTCCCAGACGCGAATGTCCACGCCATTATCGTTGCCCCCCGGGCCAAGTTCTACCTGAAAACCACTGCGGTGGAAATACTCTGCCACTAGCGCCTCGAATTTACGCCAGTGAATTGACCCAATCACCTCAAAGTTATTAGCAAGGAAATTGATAAATCGCTGATCGAAGAATCTGCCATACTCTGCTACGGCAGAGTCCGACTTGAATAGCTCCGCAAGCTGTACTGCATCTACCCACTCACTCTGCTGTGGGAATGTCCAATTCGAATGCTTCTCTCGAAGTAGGGACTCTTCCAGCACAATCTTCGCTGCCATGGCAAGTTCAGGGTCATTTACTATCTCTACAGCAGCCACCACGGCAGCCTCCAGTTCACTTCCGCAGCCCACTGGCCGATGCGGGAAGCGATCCCAGACTGATTCCATAATCGTTCCGAGACCCTGATCTCGCAGGCACAGCTTCACAAAGGCGATGGCCCGCTCCGCCAGCTCGTGGTTGCCGTCCAACCGTTGAGGCACAGCATGGCCGAGAGCAGAAATAAGCCTGAGCGCGCCAGGCTCGCAAAATACTTCCAGCGCACCGAAATAGAGCACCTGGACAGCTTCCGCCCGAATTCGTTGCGGCTCCAATGACATTCCTGGATAGAATGCTATGCAGTGAACCTTTTCAAGCGCTCGGATCAAATCCCGCTCCGTGATGGCCAGCCCGGATTTCGCTCCGACTAACTCGATTACCGCTTCGACTACCGCACGGCCGCTGCTGCGAATCCCTCCCATCCCTAGATTCTGGCGGTCTGCTAAGCCTGTGTCAGCAGATCCCACCGACTACTGGCACTGTCCCGCCGTGGATGAGGTCTGGACAGGAGGCACCGGAGCGTTCCGGATGACGCAGTGGATCAGGCGTTGTCCGTGGCATAGACCCACTTGAACACCGTCCTACCTGCCGCTCCCTTCTGAGCTGGGGGGGCGGCCCGGGTTCCGGCCCGCCACTCCAGTTTGCCGTGACCGGCGGGGCCCTTCACGCTGAGGAACGGCAGGCTCGGTCCGTCGTCGGGGTGATCTTGGTTGTGCGCGGTACCGACCCGCGCGTCGGTCGGGTCGGAGAAGGGCTTCGAGGGTACGCAGGGCTGCCCAACGAATGGCGCTGTTCCGCGCGAAGGCGGAGCCGAGAACTACCGCCACGAATGTCAGTAGCAGCACACTGCCAGTCGCCGTGAGCAGCACCCGGCATACCGCCCCCTCTGGGCCCCGTGGCACAAGTGCTGCCGCAGCCGCAACCGTTGGGGTCCAAGGAAAGCGCCCGCCTGACCTCGATCTGCGCCACGACATGTTTGCTCCGCGTAGTGTCGTCCGGTTCTGACACACCTATCTCGCCAGAGGATGCGGGGCGGATTCAGTGAACTTCGCGGGGTTCTATTGCGTAGCCTTGGCAGCGTGACACGTTCCGGTCCAAGTCCTGCCGACGCAGCTGTACTTGCGGCACTGGCAGAGCATGACCTCCATGCGTCAGCAGCGCGTCTGGAGCGTTGGCGAGCAGCGGGACTGCTGCCGCCCTACCCCCGGCGCTGGCTAGGCCGTGGGAAAGGGTCAATAGCCGAGCCCACGAGAGAGCATGTCGAGATCACCGCGATGCTGACCCGCCACACTGCTCAGGGACGCGACCTGCGATGGTCCGTACTGAGCTGGTTCCGCGGCGCCGCAATGGAGCACGCGACGGACGGGGAGCCCGCACCTCAGCCGCCGATGGAAGCGGTGAAAGAAGCACTGGCCTGGGCACTTCCGCAGCTGGCAGCAGTGCGATTTCTGTCGATGGCAGCGCAGGCGCACACCGAAGAACAGGCGGACGACTTCTACGTCTACGCCGAGAATCAGCGACACCAGTGGGGCCGTCCACATCTCCTTGACCCCGAGGGTCTACGCGGACATATCCTCGCTGGCGAGGATGCTCCTTCCGACGCTGCCAACCGCGGCACCGGGACGGCGCTGATCCATCTCAGTGCCGCGGCGGGGCTCGGCGGGCAAGGTATCGGCGCAGACCTTCTAGCCGAAGCGCTGGCCGGCAGCGGGCTCCTGCCCCAGGTCTCACGCGAGATGTGGGAGGAGGTGCTGACCCAAGCGGAGCTGGAAGGCAGACCCCTAGTGCCCGAGAACCTGATAGTCGATCCACTTGAACGGGCACTCCTGGCAAGTGGCGAAGATCTACTGAAAGCCCGCGATACGGCCGTCCAGCTCTCTGGGTATGGGAGTTTGCTCGTGATGCACGGGTTGCTACTGCCCAGGACACCGGGCCTGGGCTTACTTTTCAGACTCATCAACGACCTGGGCGTCGGCCAGGCTCTCATTGGCATGGCCGCCGGGTGTTGGAAGCCCCAGAGCTTCACGCAAACTCTTGTGGTGTGTCTCGACCCCTATTACGCATGGTTGTGCGATCAACTCGCGGCGCAGGTAGCAGCTGGCCCTCCGCTCTTCCGCAGAGCCGGTGAGGACACCGCCGAAGCGTTCATGCAGGACTGGCTGGCGAGCATCAAGAACCTTTCATCGCGCGATGCCAGCGATTGCCATTGACGGCGACCACGTCAGTGCTGATAACGGTTGGCAAGCCGAACGAAGAAGTCGTCTAGCAAGGCCGCAGCAGCATCCCGGTCTTCCATCTCTGCGCCCCCGAAGCGGTAAACCTCGTAGCCGCGCAGCCTCAGCTGCCGATCCTCCGCAACCATGCCCGCGTAACGGCGAGAGTCAGCGATGTGGGTCTTCTCGTCGGCGTAGTGCTGCTTTCCATCGAGTTCGATGACCACGCGGATGCGATTGGGGAAGAGCAGAAGAAAGTCCATACGCTGACGCGGTAACGCCGAACCGCGCGGCCCGAGCTCTCGGCGTGTGTACGGGTCGTAGTGCAGGTAGACCTGGGGTATCAGCGCAGGGATGTCAGCGCCAACATCGACGTACCGTTGACTGTAACGACGCAGAATCACCATCTCCGCATCGTTGAGGGACTGCCCCAGCCGGGCGTACAGGCTCTGCGAGACATTGTCATCGGTCCAGCCCGACAGACCCTCTCGGTCGGCCCACCACTCCGTGAGCTGACGCCACGTGAGTCCGCCAGCATCGAGTGGCCGATCATAGACCAGGCAAAAGTCAGCGTTTGCGACGACTTGAACGTCATTGTTGATCGCGTCGCTGAGGACCATCCGGTGCTTCGGGCCATCCGCAGCGAAGATGAGGTTCTTCGGCTGGCCAGCCACCCCTACCGGGCTGACCTGAGCGATCAGGTCCCGCAGTTCCGGGGCGTCATGCTGCTCGTCCAGTTGCATGGCGAAGGTGACCAGTTCCGCGAGCGACCTCCCTTGTAGGCGGGAGACTACATAAGCGCGCTTGCTGTGGAAGGCAACATCATCGGGGGGCGCCGGCGGTTGTAGCCCCATCTCGACACAGATCTCCTCGACCGTGTCGGAGTTGAACCGCTCTTTGAAGAAGACACCGATCGCTTCGCGCAGCACGCGCACGGTCACCAGCGGCACGGTCCGCCCTCCCTCGAACACCAGGCTTGCATGCTACGGGCGATGGCAGCGTCTCGCACCACTGCGGCATCCTGCCGCCGTCCTCCGGAGTGCTAACGAAAATCCACCCCTCGCACAGGCCGAAGCCCGTAATGTCCCTTACATGGCGATGGAAGCGAGCAAGGATCACGCTGAAGAGTTCGTACGTACTTGCATCTCCCGAACTCTCGGTGTTCCAGTACATGCCCACGACGACGGCAGTCGTCAGAGCATGTACGACCTGGAGATCCGCTACCCCGATCGGCGGGCGGCCCCGGTAGAAGTGACCTCAGACGTAGACCAGCGGGTCGCCAGTACTCTCGGCACGCTCCACAAGATGTACGACCAGAACGCCTGGGTCGCCCTGTCCTTGCAGCTCAACTGGTCGCTCCAGGCCATACAGAACCCGAACCTCAAGCAGTTGAAGCGGCACGCGGAGACGCAGCTGCGGGCTCTGGAATTGGCAGGTCTAACTGAGTTCGAGAGTCAGCAGTACGGATGGCCGGGCGACAGCGAGGAAGTTACCGTCGCAGTGCAGACCCTGGCTCGGTGCGGTGTCGAGCGGGCGCATTCGGCGCGCGCCCCAGAAGTTGCGCAGATCTGGGTGCACACGACGCTGGGCGGCGGGGCGTGGGACGGTTCGGCAGAATGCATCGTCCAATGGATCAACGACTTCACTGCCGATCCGCACTGCGCCGACAACCTCGGCAAACTTGCTGTTCCGGGAGCCACGGAAGGGCACCTTGCGGTCTACGCGCACATGAGCGCGGTGCCGTGGGGGGTGTGGAGGGCGTTGATCGACCACCATGGGAGCGGCGTTGTACCGCAAGGCCCACCCACACTGCCCCTACCGATCACGCATCTGTGGCTATTCCCGGCACCTGGCGACTCCACAGGAATGGCTTACGACCCGGTAGTGGGATGGTACAGGTTCGAGACCCCAGAAATTGAACAAGTGGGGAGCTAGTACATCCGGCCTCTCAGGAGTCTGGTACTCGCTGGCGAGTATCCGCTCAGTCCGGAGTGACTGGTACGGCTGATTCTTGCCGCGATGTCACCGCGCGGTCGCAAGCAAAGATATTTCCGAGCGGCACAGAAACGGTCAAGCTGGTAACAGTAGGCCGGATTTTCGCCGTCTGATTAGGTGCGTAAGGCGCGCACGGAAAGCGGGACTTGGGTGAGCCAGCAGCGAGGAGCGCGGTTGGGTGCAGCGATCGGCACTTGGTTTACAGCAGTGACAGCCGGCCCGATCGGCCATCCAAATTCAAGCGAGACTTTGAAACACCTCGCCGAGAACCCGATGTGGGAAGAGGTCCGGCAGGAAGTGGCCTCCCTTGCTTCCTACGAGCGACGCCCGGACCTGTACCAGCGGGCCTTCACCAAACGCCGGGGCGAACTGATCCAAAGGCAGCCGACGCTCTCGAACCACTGGCTGCTGCACACCTCGGGTCTGGCCGCGGCAGCCCAAGCCGCGTCCCGGGAGGAGGACGGGAACAGGATCGGCATAGAAGAAGTCGCCGCAGAGTTCGCCCGGTTCGTCACCGATCCAGCCCCGGTGTGTGAGGACTGGTTGCTGCTAGATGCAGAGCTCCCCGACGACTGTCGCGTCCCCATAGGCGAGTGGACGCTGGAGCGGGTGACGCAAGAGCGACTGGAGACACTGCGGCCGACGGGCGTGCTGGGCCAGTTCCGGCCCTTCGAGCTGGGTTCCGAACACTTGCAGGGAGCTGCGTTCCTGCACCGGAAGACTGACAGGCACCCGTCGCGGTCCTTCTTCCGGCTACCGCTGATGCATGCCCGCCCGCATGTGCAATACGCGGACCCACAGGTCGTTATGGCGCTGTGGTCCCCTGAACCAGTCCATCTGGACGCTATCTACTCCAGGGAGGGCAGCCAACAGACCGTCAATCTGCATGGTGGCGTCCCGGTGGAGGAGCAATCAAGCGATGGTGAGACCTTTTGGCAACAGCGCACCATCGGCCCGTTCGAAGTAGAGGACGGCCTCGCCTTCTCAATCTTCTGCGACCGAGTAGGAATGCTGATGGCCGCGGCGAGAAACGAGCTGACGAAGGGAAAGAAGGCAACTGCTCGCGCACAGCGACTGGGCCTCGCAGCAGAGCATCTGGTGCAAGCAACACACGCCACCTACGGCAACCACACGGTGATGGACGGCATGGTCGAAGAGTTGGTCACGCACTACGTGATCGCTCTGGAGGCGCTTCTGTCCGACGGAGACTCAGGCGACTTGGCCCGCAAGGTCATCCAACGCACCGCAGCCCTGCATCTGTCGGACGCCAGTCGCGTGGGGGTGGCCGAACTCGCGGGAAGGGCCTACCGGGCCCGATCTCACTACGCCCACGGCTCACCGCCCCCTAAGGACAATCCATTCGGGGAGCGGGATCTCGTCCTGTTGCGGAAGCTCACGCTCCAAGTCATGCTCCGGTGGCTCATCCTATGGAAGTCCGATGAGACCCACGGTGCGATGCTGGACCAGTCTCTGCTTTCTCGTCAGCTTCACCAACTGCACGTGGAGAAACCGCTGCGGGACTTCTACGCGGCTACCCCGCCGTCGAGCATCCCGGCCGACATCCGTCGAACGGGGCCTGGGTCAGGCGTGACTGACCCCGGTACCGAATCCTGAACCAGCGATCGGGGCCACCGGTATGGGAGTGTCGCGGCAACGGTGGATCAACTCGCCCCCGCCACCCCTTGACCACAGGGGATGGCGCCCCCAGAAATCCGCGCTGACCAGGCGAGATCTCCAGTGATCTTCCAGAAGGCCGATGAAGATCTTGTCGAGGGGCTGTCCGACTGCTGGCCGGGCGCCCCCTTTGTCAATCTGGTGGCTGGTGGTGAGTTGCCAGTTGTGCCCTCCCGGCTGGCAGGCCGTCACGACCTGCCAGCCGCCCGGGAGGTCGTCCCGGCTAGCGCGGCCCTGCTCAGTTCAGGTGGATCTGAGAGGAGCAGTTGTCGAGGACAAGTTCCTCCAGAAGACACTCGGATGCTTCGAAGCCAGCGAACGTCCAGTGCACATCGCAATGGAAGGGGCCACTGAGCGTTGCGCCCTCCTGAAGCTGTTCCGCGCCATCCTTGGGATTGCTAAGCAGCAGGGACGTAGGCATGCCGGCGGAGAAGCTGCCACGAAGGAGGAAGCGGATCGACTTGTCCGTCCGCTCAAAGTCGACCGTGTCAACGTTGATCGTCAGGTATTCGCGTCCATCCCCAGCACGGACCGGAGCGTCGGAGTCCATGTACTGGAAGTCACTCTGGATGGACTCGTCAAGGTCCTCGATCAACTGCGCTATAGGTTGTCCCAGGAGGCTACCAAGATCGCTGCCGCATGCTTCCTCGACCAGCGCCTTCGTCGCTCTCCCGCGCCTGTCGAGAGAGACATCGACAGCCTGGCACCTTTCGGACTGGTTGAGCGCAACGTCTACCAACGCGAAGGACTGGTAGTCCACGAGCGAAAGAATCCTTGCGAGCAAAGGGGCGTGCTCCTCGAACTCTTCCCTGATGGCCTGGTCGCTATGACCGGCCGCGCGAGCGATCAGCAGGCGCTCGGCGACCTTGCCTGAGGCGCCGAAGCTCAGCACCCGCGAGATGACGGCGGCACGGCGGTTGTCGGCGCAGTCCAGCACGGTCTTCAGGAAGGGTGCCTCGTAATCCGTGTCGCTCTTGCGGGGATTGCATCTAACGCAGATCGGGGCCAGGTTCTGCGGATCATGAAGGTCGAAGTCGTCCGCCAGCCCGAACCTGACCTTCAACTCCTGCAGACGAGCGTGCCTAACCGTCTTGGGAATGATGTGGTCGATCTGCGCATTGCGGTACTCCACCGGCTCACCGCACCAGCAACACTTCGAGTCCCAGACCTGCCAAAGTACCAACCGCAGAACAGCATTGTCGCCGTTGCCGTACCGAACACCGCGCTCCCTGCCTTGAACCACTGCGCCCCCGGCCATAGTCGGACCTCAATGGAGTCGTTCTACCGCACCGAGACGGCGACCGACAGCACGGCTTGATCGAAGGACCTGCAGTCAGCTGAAGCCTCCCCCCTCGCGGCCGACAGGTCGCAACGGCCCGCCAGCTGACCAGCGGTCGCGACTTCAACGCATCCGGTGGCGACAGGTGGTCCCCCCGAACACGTTATGGCGACCGCCGGGGCCGACCTCCCAGAGGACCGCCCAGGCGGCACACCCCCAGTTCCCGTCCCGCCGAACGGTCATCGCCATGCCGGGCCAGCTCCAGAGCCGTCTTCTGCGCCAACTCCGCGTTGCTGACGATCGTTGATCCGCCGGATAGCGTCCGACGCCGCCCCGCCCAGGCTCGGGTGGCTGCGATAGGCGGTCAAGCTACTGAGCGAGGAGTGATCACCCACCTGGCTCAGGAGGCTGATCACGGTATCGGTGCGGCCGAGCGCATCGGGGTACGGAAACAGCGAACCAAGGCGCTCAGGGAAGGCCAGTGCGTGGTGCAGAATCCCGCGGACCTGTGCGGGGAACGTAGTCACCAGCCGCCCGATCGCGCTCTCGCGGATGTCGAACATGCTCCGGGCGGCGAGGTCGAACATGTGCAGGGGGTCGACCGCCAGGTCGAGAAGTGGTCCGGTGAGCTGCTCCCACTCCGGCGCACATCGCTCGTATAGCACGTCCGAGCTGGCCCCGGCACGGTGGAGCCAAAAGCGGATCCGGCCGTAGCAGCGCCATGCCTCGGCAACCGGTCCCTCGTGCCCGGTCAGCATCTGCGGCGGGCTGCTCAGGTGGGTGGCGCAGCCCTCGATACCGCGGTCGAAGCAAGCGATGGCGCCTTGGCGGTATGGCTCCCGCGGATCCAGGTGAGAGGCCCAGTACTCGAAGGCCGGGACAGCAGCAGGGTCCTTGTCCCGGATGAGGTCGACAAGGTGGCTCTGAGTGAAGAGGCCGACATCGCCCCCGCTCACCGCGAGGATGGTCAGTGCCGTGCGTTCTGCCGGGCCAAGGGTAGCGATCGCCTCAGTGAACGGAGCGGCGATCACGTCCTCGAACTGGGCCTCCACGATCCTGGCAGCATGCGCACGTGCCTCAGGCTGCTCGGGGTGTGCGATCAGCGAGGTGATCTCGTCCCTGATATCAGCCACGTCGTAGGGCGACGAGATCTGGCCGTAGGCATGGAGCGCGTCCACGAGCATGGTGGACACCCACACGTCATCGGTGTGTACATCATTCAGCAGCGAGTTGATCTGGGCCACCGTCGCCTCGTCAGCGATCATGCGGACACTGGTGAGCACGTCGAGCGCAGCGAACTGGACATGGTGGGCCCCCGTGGCCCAAGCCCCCGCGAAGAGCGCCGGAGCGACCGCAGCACTCTCCGGGTCATCGGTGCTACGCAGCAGCAGGCACAGAAGCATGCGCAAGCCGACGTCTTGCGCTTCCAGCGACTCGGTCCACCGGCGAAGTTCCGATGCCCCGATTGGTGGATGCCCACTGTCCCTCCTGCGCACCCACCCAAGGCGAGCCGCGTCCATGAGCAGGTCGGCCGGTAGCCGGTCCGCGGCGGCCAAGGCCACTGGTCCCGCCAGCAGGGCCGCCATCAGCGATGGCAGGTGCAACCGGTCAAGTGCCGCGTCGTCCTCCGCGCCCCGGTAGGACGCTTGATCGGTCGCGCGCAGAAGACGCGCGAGCGGTTCCAGGAGGCGCCCGTCGCTCGCGGTGGTGCCGACGGCTACGAACACGCCCTGCTCGTAGCGTGTCCACGACTGCTGCGGTCGCAGCGTGTACTGGTCGTCGTCGCGGTACACGATTCGGCTGGCAGCCATCGCTTCGCCGGCGGTCTGCAAGCACCGCCGGGCTTCGGCGAGCACCACCTGATCCGCTATTGGTCCCAGCCGGCCCTGCAATGCCTCTGTCAGCAGGCCGGAGTCCTGCAACCCCTCCAGGATGCGTCGAATCGCCTCGGGATCATGGAGGAGAGGTACTGCCCAGGTACCGAGCGCGCGGCGGTGCGAGTGCCCCAGTTCAAGAGTCAGGTCATCGACTTCCGTGTGCTCCCACAGCAGCGCCTCGGCTGTCATGAAGTGGCCGTACCACTCGTGGCGGAATCCCACCCGTTGGCCTTGGACCCGGACCAGTGCGGACGTCAGTGCCTCCTCCACTACGCCGGCTGGAACACCGTTGGACGCGAGCAGTTGAGCGGCGCTACGCTGGGCCTGTGTGAGCGGAAGCCACCCAGTCAGGTGTTCGTCCATCAGCAGCGCCCAGCAGTGCAGCACACGGCGTACCGCGGTGGGCTGCGAAGCCTTTTCCAGTTGGTCGCGCACATAGGCGTCCACAAGGACGCCGCGGCCGGTCGGCTCGGGCAGCTGGCTGAGCAGGCGGGCCGCCAGTGCCAGTTCGAAGGCTGTCCGGAACGCGGCGCAGCGGTCCTCGAACGAACCCGACGCTCCCGGGTCTGCCCCGTGCGAGCGCAGCAACGCCGCACGCTGCTCCGAATCAGGATCTCTCAACAAGAACCTGGTGCCGCTGACCGATGCGGGGACCTTCAGGAAGTCGTGGCTGCTGGACACCAAGGTCGCGCCGTTACGCCGGCACCATGCACCCAACTGTTGGACGAGCCGGTTCCGCAGGTTGCCCGGACACTCGTTGATCGCGTCCACGAGCAGCAGGACCTGGCGCCCGTGCTGGACCGCACCGTGGACCAGTGCCTGGACGCCGTGCAGCGAGAATGGCGCCACGGATTCGTCGAGGCTGTCCTGCAAGTTGCCCTCGAACAGTCCGGCTTGCAACTGTATTGGCAGCCACCCAAGGCGGGCCGCTTCCAACGCGGTGTGGGCGATCAAGTGGCTCTTGCCGGTGCCCGCCGCCCCGGCAAGCTGCACGTGGCCGGTGGGTCGAAGCCACTGGGGCAGCTCGTCTGCTCGCAGTTCCTGCACGCCTTCGTGCTCCCGAAGGAGTAGCGGCACCAGCTCGTGCAGGTCCTCCGCGAGATACGAGGTCAGGTGCTCCACATACTCCTGCAGGTCGACACCGGCGACCGCCGGCACCATTGGATCACCGGCCTCGATGGTCGAGCCCGGCCGGCAGAACTGCCGCATGGTGTCTTCGCCGAAGAACCGGGAGACCAGGGTGGGAAGTCTGTAGAGCATGTCCGACAGCTGCTGGCGTCCCCACAGGTCGATCTGCAAGGGGTGATGTGACTCGCGCAGTTGCCCAAGCATCAGATCGATCTGCGTGTCCTGGACGTCCGCCGTGGTTACGACTACCAGACGTCGGGCTCCGAATGGCCGATGGCCCTGAGCGTAGGCTTCGACGGCCTTGCCGAGATCGGCGGCGGTGAAGGTCTTGTACCGCTTGGCCTGATACACCACCGCCGAGTCCGCCCCGAAGAACGCCACTACATCGATTCCGCCCTGAGCCTGCCCACGACGGCCGAACGGACGCGCCTCCCTGGCGTGATCGGACTGGACGGCAAGCTCCACTACAAGGTGTTCCAGCGCCTCCCACGACAGATCCTGCGTGTGGAGGAGCAGAGGTGCCGTCGACGTCAGTGGCCGCGGCAGCTCGGGCCCCTCCCAGGAGCTGACAGGCCGAAAGACCACATCGTCCTCATCACCGACTCGACCAGTCACCACGCCCCACAGCATCCGCGCGTCTTCGATCCACCGTTCGTTCTGAAGGAGCGGTGACGGCACCGTCGCCCGCGTCTTATGCGAGGTCAGCCGATCGGCCCTTCGCCCACCACAGGAACTCCGCAGAGTGCTGCTGATTGGCGAAACCGTCCCCGACCAGCCCGTGCAAAAGATCATTGCTCCACAGGATCAGGCGCCCCAGAGTCCAGTTCACCGACTCGGGCACAGGCAGGTCCAGGCCGTAAACCAGCTTCGCGATCTCGCGCTTGCCGCCTGCCTCCGTCGAGTACTTCAGGATCGACAGGAACCGATCGGGCTCGACCACGCACAGCACCTGGGGCTTCCCCCCAATCGGTGGACATCACGGACACTGGATCTCGTGGATTCAGAGGAAGAGATGGCACCGATGGTGCACAAGTACTACTCAGCGG
>NZ_JBGCCS010000020.1:0-147703 GCF_041262645.1 Streptacidiphilus sp. EB129 | reverse complement strand
CTCAGCCCCGTCGCCTACGAGCAGCGCCAATCAGCTACCCTGACACTCGCCGCATAACCACACAAACCCGTGTCCACCATCCGGGGTGAAGCCCCAGCCGCCTCGTGCATCGGCTGGGCGTCCGCGGCGAGCAGCACCAGCCCCGGTCGCCGACCGGGTCGGCTACCGGCAGCACACGCTCTGGCTCAGCCCGGAGGAACTGGACGAACTGATCGGCGACCTTCGCGCGGCCATCATGCCCAGACTGGCCAACCGTCCGAGCCCCGAGCGGGCGCAGTACCTGCTGAGTCCGATCCAGTTCCCCTTGGAGGCCCCGCCGCAGTAGGCCGAGCGGCCGGCCGCCGGGGTCAGGCGCGGCTCTCCAGGCGCTGGGAGAGCCGCTCGGAGATCCTCAGCGAGAACATGCTGTAGAGGGCCAGCAACACCAGCACTCCCCCGGTCACCCAGTCGGCGACCGCCGCCTGTCCCGCCTCCGCCGTCTTGGTGTAGCCGACCGCGAAGGGGGCGGCGACAAGCCACACGCCGGACAGCAGCAGGACCACGTCGCTCACCCTTGAGGGGTAGACGAGCAGGCGGGACATGCCGTTGAAGACGACCACGATGCCGACCATGACCTCGTTCAGGTGGGCGTTCTGGGCCTGCGCGGTCGTCGGGTAGTCGAGCGCCCAGATCGTCGTGAACAGCCAGACCCCGATCACCACCAGCAGGTAGCCGAGAGCCTGGCGCTGGTCCGCCCACCACGCGGGCCGGGGCGGGGTGATGAACCTGGGCACCGGACTGACGGCGGCGCCGGCACGGGGGGACGTCACAAGAGCCATGGACTGCTCCGGATTCTGATCGTAGGGCCGCGTGCAGCAGCGTCGCAGACCTGCCACCGGGCGATCTCTTGCATTATGGCTCGCCCCCGATCACCGCGCCCGACGAGCCGACCGGTCCCGGACGACGTGGGGCCCTCCGGACCACCTGCCGGTCTCCGGGACGAGGCGGCGGCGCGTTCCCAGCGCGCTCGGGCACCGGCAGGTCCTGCCTCTGTACGGTGGCACCGTCATCGAGGTCGTCAGGAGTCGATTGCCGTGTCCGCTGTACCCGCCGTCGCCGTGCCATCCGTGCCATCCGTGCCCACTGCGCCGTCCGTATCCGCCGTGCCGTCCGTACCCGCTGCGCCGTCCGTGCCCGCGCTCAGGCGCCCGCCCCGACTCGCCGCCGGGGACCGGGTCGCGGTGGTCGCACCCAGCGGCAGCGTCCGCGCGGACCGGCTGGAGCGGGGCGTCGCGGTCCTGGAGTCCTGGGGGCTGCGGGTCGAGGTGCTGCCGCACGTCCTGGCCGGCGACCCGTTGCTGCGCTATCTCGCCGCCCCGGACGCCGACCGGGCGGCGGACCTGCAGCGGGCCTGGCTGGACCCGGACGTCGCCGCTGTCATCTGCGCCCGCGGCGGCTACGGCACGCAGCGGATGCTGGACCTGCTCGACTGGGACGCGATGAGCGCCCCGGAACTGCGCAAGCCCTTCGTCGGCTACAGCGACGCCACCGCGCTGCACGAGGCCTTCGCGACCCGGCTCGGCCTGTCCACGCTGTACGGGCCGATGGCGGCGGCCGCGGTGTTCGGTGCGGACCAGCAGACCGCCGACCATCTGCGGCGGACCCTGTTCGAACCCGAGAGCGTGCGGCTGCTGACCTCTCCCACCGCCGAGTGCCTGGTGCCCGGCCGGGCGCACGGGGTCACCGCCGGCGGCTGCCTCACCCTGCTCGCGGCCGAACGCGGCACCGCGCACGCCCGCGCCGACTTCGCCGGCTCGATCCTGCTGCTGGAGGACGTCGACGAGGACCTCTACGCCCTCGACCGGCTGCTCACCCAGCTGCTGCGCTCGGGGGCGCTGACCGGCGTGGCGGGCATCGCCCTGGGCTCCTGGCAGGACTGCCGTCCCCCACACCTGATCAAGGACCTGATGGCGGAACGGCTGGCTCCGCTGGGCGTCCCGGTGCTGTGGGAACTCGGCTTCGGCCACGGCCCGACCAGCCTCACCGTCCCGCTCGGCCTCCCCGCGACCCTGGACGCGGACGCCGGCACGCTCGAACTGGACGTCCCGGCACTCGGGCACAGGGCTGACGGTGTCTCACAACCCGCGTCCCACACCTCACAAATCGTCAGGTCAGTGCTGTGAGACGGTCGTTCGCGTCTCACGATGCCCGATAGCGGTCGATCGAGGCAGCTCCGTGCGTGCACCGTGGACCCTGTGCCGCGACGATCCGCGGCGCACTCCTCGTCCAGCAACGGAAGGCCGACCCATGCTCAACCTCAGGAGGGCCGCCGCGGCTCTCGCGGCCGTCGCCACGCTCACCGTGCTCGGGGCGGCCGCGCCGGCCGGCGCCGCGACCACCTCCGGCACCGCAGCGGCCTCCGCCGCCCCGGCCGCCCCGGCGCCGGCCCGGTCGGCCGCGACCCCGGCCCCGACCGCCCCGGCCGGCACGACCGGAGGGCCTCGGACCATTCACGTCGGATCGCTCACGATCACCGGCACACTCACCCCGCTGAGCGGCAAGCAGGCCAAGGCCCGGCCGATGGGCTGCTGCAACCCGGTCGGCATCGTCAACTACAACAGTGGCAAGTGCCTGGAGACCTACCACTCGGCGACCAACGACGGCGCCACTGTCGACCAGTGGGACTGCAACGGCAGCAACACCCAGCTGTGGTACCAGAACGAGGTCTCGACCTACGCCGGCTACCCCGTCTACACGCTGCAGAACTCCAACAGCTTCGAGTGCCTGGAGGTCTACCACTCGGCCCAGACCAACGGTTCCAAGGTCGACCAGTGGTCGTGCAACGGCACCCAGACCCAGGAGTGGATCTACATCAGCATCAACGGGTCGGACAAGTACGTGAACGTCAACACCGGCAAGCTGCTTGAGGTCTACAACTCCTCGACCGCCGACGGTGCGGCCGTCGACCAGTGGACCGACAACGGCTCCGCCACCCAGCACTGGCACGGCTGACCCCCACCCCCGCAGCGGCCTCGCTCCCCCACGGCGAGGCCGCTGCCCCATGTCCCTCCATGAGCATATTCCGTCTTGTGCAAATCAGTTTGCGATGCAAAGCTGATGGTACGGCAGAGAGCCGGGCACCATCGAGGGCCGGGGGAATCCATGGACGAGGAAGCGGCGGCGCACGAGCTCCTGGGGATGACGAGGGCGGCGGTGCGGCGCACGCGCGCGGCCAGGCGCGGGTTCTGGTTCCCCCTGGTCCTGTTCGGGGTGCTGGTGATCGCGGCGACGCCCTGGTACCGGACGCCCACGCCTGCGTGCGGCGCAGGCCTCTGCACCATCTCCCGCGCGGGGGACGTCTGGGCCGCGACCCTCTACTGGCTGGTCGCCGGTGGCATCGGCTACGCCATCACCGTCGGCTACTACCGCTGGCACGCGGCCCGGGTGGGCGTGGCCGGCCGCGTGTGGCCCTACATCGCGACGGGCGTGGGCCTGCTGGCCGTGACCGTTGCGTGCACTCCCGGCGTCGACAACGGTCTACTGCGGGGCCCGTGGCAGAACCTCGCGCCGTTCGAGGCGCTGCACGGGATGATGCCCCTGCTTGCGGTCGCCCTCGGGCTCTTCGTCCTGGCGCGGCTGGAGCGCAGTCTCCCGCTCATGGTCTTCGCCGCGTTCTTCCTGGCCGTGTCTCTGGTCGCGAACCTCTACGACGTGCAGAACCTGACCGCGCAGGTCGGCTGGATGCCCTCTGACCAGTGGCATCTCCTGCCCAACCTGTGGCTGGCGGGCCTCACCCTGCTGCTGGGCGGGCTGGGTTTCGGGCTGCCCGACCTGTTGCGCCGCCGGAGGAGCGTATGAACCACCCCACCCAGGACCTGGACGACATGGTCCACCAACGGGCACGCCTCGGGATCCTGGCGGTCCTCCACGAAACCCCGCGCGTGGACTTCTCCTTCCTGCGCGAGGTACTGGACCTGACTGCGGGAAACCTCTCCCGCCACCTGCAGGTGCTGGAGGAAGCCGGACTGGTCGTGGTGGACAAGGGCTACGAGGGGCGCCGGGCGCGCACCTGGGTGCGGATCACCCGCAACGGGCGCGCGGAGTTCGGGAAGGAGATCGCGCGCCTCAGGGAGCTCATCCGACGGGTTGACGCCAGCATGGGCGACGAGCCGGGGGCCACCGACGCGGAACCACCTGCCCAGCAGGACTGATCACACCCCGGCACAGGCCCGGCCGAGGACGAGGCGAGCTCACGGGGCCGGGCGCGGTGGGACACCCGGGGCCTGCGCCTGGCTGGAGCTGGGGCAGGCGATCACATCGATGGGCCGTCCGGTGGAGTCGGCGGCGCGGCGCGGACAGATAGTCAGATTTCCTGATGAAGATGAGCGACGGCAGGCCCATCGATGACCCAGACCGTCAAGCCGCAGCGTCACCGCCGCCCCCTCCCGCCCCACCTGGCCGAAACCGGTGCCCGTACCGTCCCGCTCGCGGCAGCGGCCGCCAGCGCGACACTGCTGGCCGGCGCCGCACTGACCGTGACCGCCAACCGACTCCGGCGTCGCAGAACGTGGTGACCGACCGTCACCCGATAGCGCCGACCGGCCAGTTGTCCCGCTCTCAGAGGGCGGGCCTCGCGCTGCGAAACGAGCGCCGGTAGGTGTCGGGCGGGACCCCGACGATCCGTTTGAACTGGCGCCGAAGCGTCGTGGCGGTGCCCATGCCGGTGGCGACCGCCACCTC
Organism: Streptacidiphilus sp. EB129; assembly: GCF_041262645.1. Taxonomy (NCBI): domain Bacteria; kingdom Bacillati; phylum Actinomycetota; class Actinomycetes; order Kitasatosporales; family Streptomycetaceae; genus Streptacidiphilus; species Streptacidiphilus sp. EB129. The sequence goes on along the minus strand of NZ_JBGCCS010000020.1, from coordinate 142,984 downwards.
CTCGACGCTGGCGTCCGTGGCCTCCAGCAACTCCTGGGCGCGGCGTACACGTTGGGCCAGCAGCCACTGAATCGGCGTCTGGCCGATCACCGACTGGAACTGCCGACCGAGATTGCGCGGACTGGTGTGCGCCCTGCGCGCCAGGTCGGTCACCGTCAGCGGCTGGTCCAGCCGTTGCTGGACCCAGGAGAACAGGTGCGACAGCACGTGGTCGCCCCTGACCTGCATCGGCGTGGCCACGAACTGGGCCTGACCGCCGGGCCGGTGCGGCGGCATGACAAGGCGACGGGCGACGGAGTTGGCGATGGCGGCGCCGTGGTCGAGGTGGATCAGGTGCAGGCAGAGATCCACGGCTGCGGCCTTGCCCGCAGCCGTGAGCACGCTGCCGTTGTCCGTGTACAGCACGTCCGGGTCGACCACCGCCAGCGGATGACGGGCACTCAGCTCCGCGGCATGAGCCCAGTGGGTGGTGGCCCGTCGGCCGTCCAGCAGGCCCGCGGCGCCGAGCACGAACGCTCCGGTGCAGAGGGAGGCAACCCGGGCACCCGACTCGTGAGCCGCGCGGACGGCGTCGACCACCTCCGCCGGCGGCGGATCGTCGATGTCGGCGCACGCGGGCACGATCACGGTGTCGGCGCCGGTCAAACCCTCCAGCCCGCGGTCGGGCTCGACCGTGAACGGGCCGACCCGCACCGGCCCCGGCCCGCAGAGCAGCACGTCGTACCAGCCCGCCGTGGCTTCGCGCGGGGGATTGCCGAAGATCTCGTAGGCCACCGCCAACTCGAGGTGCAGCAGGCGGCCGACGGCCGGTATCGCGACAGTGGGCATGTCCGAAAGTGTACGCATGACGTCGTTCCGGACCATCACCGTCGGGCCCCGCCGGCGGCCAGACTGGACTCAACAGCACATCGAGATCGGGGAATCATGAGTACAGCGGGCGCGGTAGTGGTCTATGGCGCGACTGGGCACACCGGTCGCTTCGTCGTCGCCGAACTTCTGCGGCGTGGCATCGCCACGGTCATCTCCGGTCGTGACGCGGCCCGGTTGGAGGTGCTGGCCGCCGAGTGGGGCGAGGTGGCGGCGCGGCCGGCCACCGTGGACGACGCGGGTTCGCTGGACCGCGCCCTCGCCGGAGCGGTGGCGGTCATCAACTGCGCCGGACCCTTCGCGGTGACGGCCGGCCCGCTCGTCGAGGCGGCCCTGCGCGCGGGGATCCCGTACGTCGACGTCGCGGCGGAGATCGAGGCGAACGTCTCGATGTTCGCCGACTACGCGGAAGCGGCCCGAAAGGCGGGCATCCCCGTGGTTCCGGCCATGGCTTTCTACGGCGGGCTCGGTGACCTGCTGGTGACCGCGGCGCTGGGAGAGGCGACCACCGCTGATCTGGCGCACGTCGCGTACGGGCTGAGCAGCTGGCATCCCACGGAGGGCACCCGGGCGGCGGGGCAGGTGTCGCACCAGCGTCGCGCGGGCCGTCGGGTGCGGTTCGCGGACGGCGCGTTGCAGTACCACGACGACGCGGCCTGGGAGCAGGACTGGGTCTTTCCGGAGCCGCTGGGCCGGCGGACGGTGATCGCCGAGTTCACCATGGCCGATGTCGTCACCATTCCGAGCCACCTGGCCGTGTCCGAGGTCCGCACCCACATGACCGTCGAGGCCGCGAGGGACCTGGCCGGGGAGGACACGCCGGCGCCGGAGCCGGTCGACGACCTGGGGCGGTCGGACCAGACCTTCGTCGTCGACGTCCTGGTCCGCGCCGGTGGTGTCGAGCGACGCGCCACGGCCCGTGGCCAGGACATCTACGCGGTCACCGCGCCGCTGGCGGTGGAGGCCGTCCAGCGCATCCTGACCGGGCGGACCCGCACCACGGGCGTGGCCTCGGCCGGCGCGATGTTCGACGCGGCGGACTTCCTCCGGGCACTGTCCCCGTACCTGTCGGTCGAGCTCCGGTCCGGAAGTGCGGAGACCGTGGACGCATAACGGTTGAGCAACGGCTCGCGGCCGGGCATCTGCCGGCCGGCGGGCCAACACCCTTGCCGTTGAGGTTGACCTGTCCCGTTCTGTCGGAATTGTCGAGCAACGATCCGAGGCAGAGCGCTGTCTGAACGCGGCCGTTGCTTGCTATGTTGCGCAACCATGCAACTGACAGTGCCCCTCGGACGTCGGTGCCGGCGTGAGCATGCGGCCGGCCGCCCCGGGACAGAGGCGGCACGCGTCGGCCGGACCCGGCGGCGGACCTCGCACGAAGCAAGGGGCGGTACCCACAGGTGAGCCTGACGACCGTAGACCAGCCTGAGGAGATCTTCCAGCAGGCGGTGGACACGTTCGAGCTGCTGGGTTCCGCCCCACGCCTTCGCATCGTCTGGGAACTCTCCCGCGCCGAACGCGACGTGAGCAGCCTGGCAGCGCAGCTCGGCAAGTCGCTCGCCGTGGTGAGTCGGCACCTGACCAAACTCAGGCTCGCCGGCCTGGTGAGCGTGCGCACCCAGGGCCGCTACCAGGTCTACACGGTCGAGGATGCCTGGGTGATCGAGATCGTGCACCGCATGATGGAGAACCTGGTGCGCCGTCGCGACGAGGACGACGGCGATCACGGGGCCGATCCCCCGCGACAGTTGTGACCGGGGAGCATTAATCATTCTCTTGCGCAAGTGTGCAACCATACTGCCTCTTGCTGCGTCACTTCAGCATTGAATCAACAAGGATCGGCGGCGGGCTCGCGGCGGGTCGAGTGGGAGGAATCAGCGTGAGCAGGCGTCACGGCGGGACTACGCAGAGTGCGGACTCCTCCCCCATAGCCGACCCGATAGCCGACGCCGGACCCGGGCGGTCCGGCTCGGGTCACCGGGCCGGTTCGGCCCGCTCCCGGCGACGCAAGGTCGTGCGCTCCCGCAGGTACAAGGTGCTGCGCATCGTCGCGATCGTCACCGCGGGGGTGGTGCTGCTCACCGCCGGTGTCGGGGCGTACCTCTACACGCATCTGGTCGGCAACATCAACACCGTCAGCCTGGGGAACCTGAAGAACCAGCCCGCCGCGGCGCAAGCCGATGCGCAGGGCAACACCCCGGAGAACATCCTGGTGCTGGGCTCGCAGACGCGTGACGGCCAGCACGGGGTGAACCTGGGCAACGCCACCAAGCTGGGCACCAACATCTCCGACACCGCGATGCTGGTGCACATGAGCGCGGAGAAGCAGTGGGCCACGGTCGTCTCCATCCCCCGCGACCTGCTGGTACCCCGCCCGGAATGCCAGGGACGCACCGATCCCGACGTCACCGTCCCCGCCACCGACAAGGCCATGTTCGACCTGGCGATGAACCTCGGCGGACCCGCCTGCGCGGTGGCCACGGTCGAGCAGATGACCGGGGTCCGGATCGACCACTTCGTCGAGGTCACCTTCAACGCACTGCAGGACATGACCAACGCCGTGCACGGTGTGCAGGTGTGCGTGCCGCCGCCGGGCATCAACGACCCCAACTACAGCGGCCTGGTGCTGGGTCCGGGGATGCACACCGTCAGCGGCGCCCAGGCGCTGGAGTTCGTCCGCGACCGGCACGGCGTGGGCGACGGCACCGACCTGGGACGCATCCAGTACCAGCAGATGTTCGTCTCCTCGCTGTTCACCAAGCTGACCAGCAACGGCACGCTGTCCAACCCGCTCACCCTCTACAGCATCGCCCAGGCGGTGACCAGCAACCTGACCGTCGACAGCGGCCTCAAGTCCCTTCCGGCGATGGTCTCGCTGGCCGGCAGCGTCAAGAACCTCAAGAACCACTACATCCAGATGATCACCGCCCCCTGGGAGTGGCCGCCGGCCTCCGACACCGCCGACAACGGCCGCGTCCTGCCCGGCCAGGGCTTCGACCAGGTCTGGGCCGACCTGCGCAACGACCAGCCCCTGCCCGGCTCCAACGCCGCCAAGACCTACGGCACCTCCGCCACCGCAGCCCCCACCACACCCGCCAGTGCCGCGGCGACCGCGGTCCCGCTGACCACGCTCACCGTCCAGGTCTTCAACGGCACCATCACGCCCAACCTGGCGACCGACGCGACCGCCAACCTCAAGGCCCTGGGCGTGAAGGCAAGCATCGGCCACAGCGGCTACAGCGGTTACGCGCAGACCGAGATCCTCTACCCGGCAGGCCGGCAGGCCCAGGCCCAGGCCCTCGCCGCGCAGGTGGCCGGGGCCGTACTCAAGCAGAGTTCGAGCGTCAGCACGCTGACCCTCGTCCTGGGCCAGAACGACCCCGCCAACCTCAAGGGCGCGCCGGCGACCACCACGAGCTCCGGGAGCAAGGCACCCGCACCGTCGATCAGCGCGGAGAGCCGCTCGGGCGACCAGAACATCTGCTCCAGCCTGCCCACCCCGGTCAGCTACGGCGGCCACCCGTAGTTCCAGCCCGGCCGGAGCCGGGCTGGAACGCAGAACGATGAGTCAGCTCACACGGCGCACTGGCTCATCCACGACGGCGGCGAGGTGTAACCGAGGAACGGCGCGTAGACGTAGGCGCCGGTCTGGTCCCCGTACTGGTCGTTGTTGGACGACAGGAACCACAGCGTCGAGGTGCCCGGGCCGATGTTGTTGCCCCAGACGTAGCACTGACCGTAGACGAACTGGCCGGGGTTGAGGTCGGGGCCGTTCTTTGCGTACGGCCCCGAGGGAATGATGCACACGTTCCAGACGGCGCAGGAGTACTGGCCGAGGTGGTGCGGGGACTGGATCTGGAACCAGCCTCCGTTGCTTTCGCACGTCGGCAGCCAGTTGGCGGCTTGGCTGCCGTCGAGGAACGGTGCGAACACCCAGCCGGTCAGGACCACGTCGCCGACGCCGACGCGGATGGAACTGGCCTGGTACCAGGTTGCCGAGGCGCCGCCGAAGCCGACGCCGGTCGTCTTGCAGACCACGTACGCGCCGTCGTGCCCGCCGGGGCGGAGGTCCACGTAGCCTTTGGTCGGGTTCTTCGGGGCGTTCACGTCCGGGCGGACGTAGAGTCCGACGCCCCAGGTGTTGCCGGTGGCAACGAACGTGCCCCCGCTGTTCGCCGAGGCGACACCGGTCGGAATGAGCAGACCGGCCGCGACGATCACGGCCGCGAACAGCGCCTGGATCAGATGACGGATCGAAGTGCGCACACTCTCCCCCTCGTAGACGCGCACGAGGGTCACCCCTACTGCGTGCCCCCGCAACGCACCACCGAGCCTAGTCGCGGACCCCGGCATTCAGCAGGGGTACGACGGCACGTCAACTCGGAGTATCCAGCTCCGAGTTGACGCCTGCCCGGACGATCCGGCCGGCCCCGCCCTGACCGGCGTTGGTGGAGACGGTCTGCTGAACGCTCGCGCCCGTCGAGGGGTCGATCCGCTGGATCTCGGCGAAGTACCCGGTCGGGCTCTGTGTGGCGTAGACCGACACAGTGCGTTGCGCGCACCTGTCAGCCGTGATTGGCTCGCCCGATGAAGCTTCTGTTGACGTCGAGCGGCCTGCGCAACGAGACACTTCGGGAGGCGCTGCGGGACCTGCTGGGAAAGCCGTTCGAGTCGGCGAACATCGTGTACGTTCCCACGGCGTCCGTCGCGGAGTCCGGAGACCACGGGTGGTTCGTGGCGGATTTGATGCGACTGTATGGCCTTGGTTGGCGGGAGTTCGACATCCTGGAGCTGAACGGCCTGCCTCGGCAGATGGTGCTCGACCGGCTGCTGCATGCCGACGTCGTCTATGTCGAGGGCGGCAGCCACTACCACCTCGCACGCAGCATCACCGGCAACGACCTGGCCGACGGCTTCATGGAAGCGCTGGAGAGCCGGGTCTACGTGGGGGTGAGCGCCGGATCGATGATCTTCAGCCGGAACCTCACTGAACGCTCCGCCGACGTCATCGGGGACGCCGCAGACCTGCACGTGCTCGGTGCGACGACCGTGAAGCCGCCGTTCGGTCTCTTCGACTGGTATCTGAAGCCGCATCTGTCCTCACCGGATTTCCCGGAGCGGGACGACGTCTGGGCTGATCGCATCGTCGCACGGGCGAACTTCCCGATCTACTTCATCGACGATGAGACGGCCATTCGCGTCAGTGACGACAAGGTGGATGTCATCTCCGAAGGTCGGTGGCGGTTTCATCCGTAGGGCACAGAGGCCCCGGGCGACGTGGGCCGATGGCGTCTGCCGTGACGTTCGTGTGGCCCGCGCGTTGATCAGTTCGTGGTCGGCGCCGTGGCTCACCGGAGGTGGGCCGGCGTGGGGTGCCGCGTACCACTACACGGACGTAAGGGAGATCTGCCAGTGCGAGGACGGCTCATTGCCACCGGGGTGTCTGGTGTGGCGGGCGTGCTTCTTCTGACGGTGACCCCCGGGCCGGCCGGCGCCACCGCGGCCGGGGCGGTCTCCGCGGACCAGAGCGGGACGGTCGCCGGCGACGGGACGGTGACCCTCTCCGGTACGTACCGCTGTTCGCCGCTGACCGGCCCCGGCCCGGTCTTCGTGTCCAGCAGCGTCGGCACGGGGTCCGTGCGGCACGGCATCGGCGGTACGGCGGCGACCTGCGACGGCGCCGAGCACAGCTGGGTGAACCGTGAAAGGCCCGCGGACGGGACGAAGATGACGCCGGGTCCCACCGAGATCGAAGCGACTCTGGTGCACCTGGACACGCGCGGTGGCCTTCCCCTGCCGGACATCATCGCGACCGACCAGCACCAGATCGACCTGCTGCCGGCCAAGGGCTGACAGGCCGGACGCACGGGCGGGTCCGACTACTTGCGCGGGTTCAGCCGGCGGGTCGGTTCGGCGGTCGACGGGTCCTCTGGCCACGGGTGGCGCGGGTAGCGGCCCCGCAGGTCGGCGCGGACGGCGCGGTAGCCCTCGCGCCAGAACAAGGCCAGGTCTCCGGTGACCGCCGCCGGCCGACCGGCCGGGGAGAGCAGATGAACCGTCAGCGGGACGCGTCCGTCGGCCAGTGCGGGCGCCGCGCTCCAGCCGAACAGCTCCTGGAGCTTGACGGCCAGCACCGGGCGGTCCCCGGAGTAGTCGACCCGGATCCGGGAGCCCGACGGGACGGTGATCCGGTCCGGGGCGAGCTCGTCGAGCCGCCCGGCCGCGCCCGTCGCCCACGGGAGCAGCCGGGGCAGCGCCGTCCGCGGGTCCAGTCGTTCCAGGTCGGCGCGGCGGCGGGCGCGGGACAGCTCCGGTTCCAGCCAGTCGGCTGCGCTCGCCTCCAGCGCCTCGTCGCTGACGTCCGGCCAGGGCGCGCCCAGTGAACGGTGCAGGAACGCCAGCCGCTGCCGTAGGCCGGTCGCCTCGGCGGACCAGGTCAGCAGCTCGCCGACACTCTCCCGGGCGAGGCCGTCCAGCAGCGCCGCACGTACCAGCGCGGGGTCCGGTGCGGTCAGCGCGGCGGAGGAGAGCTCGATGGCACCCAGCGACTCGACCCGCCGCCCGGCCACATCGCCCCGGCGTGCGCCTGCCGGTACCGCCCAGAGCACTTCCTCACGGACCGTCAGCAGGGAGGCGGCCGCTCGGCGCGCGCCGCTCTCGTCGAGCCCGGCGGCCCGCTGCACCCGGGCCGAGGGAGAGCCCGCAGGACGGTCGGCGACGGCGACCGCCAGCCATTCGGTACCGGTCAGGGCGGAGCCGGCGGTGATTGCGGCGGCAGTGCCCGAGGTCATCAGATAGGAGGTCGGATCCGAACTGCGGGCGCGGGCGATGCGTTCCGGGAACGCCAGGGCGACGACCAGGCCGGCGGCGGCAGCGTCGGTGATGCCGGCCGTGCCGGTGGTGCCGGCCGTGCCGGTGGTGTCGGCCGTTGGGTCGTGCCGTCCGCTCGGCCGCTGCCCGGAGTTGGCGTGCCGACCGGTGCGCAGGTGCTGCCCGAGTCGGCGCACCTCCTCGCGCCAGCGCGCCGCGTACGGGTCCCGGCTCGTCCGCACCGTCCGCCACACCGCGGTGAGGTCGTCGCCGAGTGCCCGCGGCGGCTCCTCGGACAGCAGCGCGACCAGCTCGCCTGCCCGCCGCTCCCCCACCAGGGCCGCGCCGTCGAGGAGCGCCCGGGCGAGCCGGGGGTGCAGCCCGGTCCTGGTGATCAGCCGACCGCGCTCGGTGGCCCGCCCCTGGGCGTCCACCGCACCCAGGGCGAGCAGGGACTGCCGGGCCACCGCCATCGCACCGGCCGGCGGCGGGTCGGGCAGGGCCAGGCCCCGCGCGTCCGGATCGCCCCAGCAGGCTGCCTGCAGGGCGAAGGAGGTGAGGTCGGCCAGCTGGATCTCCGGTGTGGGCTGGGCCCGGGACCGGGCATCCTCGACCTCGGCCCAGCACCGGTAGACCGTGCCGGGGGCCTCCCGCCCGGCCCGCCCCGCCCGCTGCCGTCCGGTGGCCAGCGAGGCCCGTACGGTGACCAGGCTGGACAACCCCCGCGCATGGTCGGTGCGCGGCTCGCGGGCCAGTCCGCAGTCGACGACCGAGCGGACGCCGGGCACCGTCAGCGAGGACTCGGCGACCGAGGTCGACAGCACGACCCGGCGCCGACCGCCCGCGCTGAGCGCCGCGTCCTGCACGGAGCGGTCCGCCCGTCCGTGCAACTGCAGCACCTCGGCCACGCCGCCGAGCAGCACCGCGACCCTGGCGATCTCACCCGCGCCGGGCAGGAAGCACAGCACGTCCCCGTCGCGTTCGCTCAGCGCCCGGCGGACGGTCGCGGCGACGTGTTCCAGCAGCGCGGGGTCGGTTCGGGTGCCCTGCGGTGGGCGCACCGGGCGCGGCGGCGGTGCCCAGACGGTCTCCACGGGGTAGGCGACACCCTGTGCCCGCACGACCGGCGCGGGGCCGTCCGCCCCGCCCAGCAGCTCGGCCCAGGCCGCGGTGTCCGAGGTGGCGGAGGCGCAGACCAGGTGCAGCTCGGGGCGCAGCGTCGCACGGACGTCGAGCAGGAAGGCCAGCGCGGTGTCCGCGTCGAGGTGGCGTTCATGGCACTCGTCCAGCAGGACGACGTCGACGCCCCGGAGTTCGGGGTCGCGTTGCAGGCGCTGCAGCAGCACGCCGGTGGTGACCACCTCGACCACGGTCTCGGGGCCCACCCGTCGCTCGCCGCGCATGCTGTGCCCGATCCTCCCGGCGGTGCCGGGGTCCTCGCCCAGCAGCCAGGCCATCCGCCGCGCGGCGGCCCTGACCGCCAGTCGGCGCGGCTCGGCCACCAGCACGCTGCGCGGCGGCCCGGGCACGTCCTGTACCAGCCCGGCCAGGACCAGCGGGACCAGCGTGGTCTTGCCGGTACCGGGCGGCGCCGCGAGCACTGCCGTACCGCGCCGCTCCAGGGCTCGTTGCAGCTCCGGGACGGCGGCGCGGACGGGAAGATCGAGCCAGGCGGGGTTCACCCGAGCAGTCTCGCTGATCGGACGGCCGCAGCGCGAAACCCTCGGCACGACGCCCGGACGCCACCAGCGACCCGTGCGGTCTTGGGCTGGGCCGGGAGGGCGTCGATGGTGTCGATGGTGTCGATGCCGGGCAGGACTTCCGGTGCGGTGACGGCCGTCCCTGTGCACCCGCGACCCTGTCGGGGAATAACCAGCGGGGAATAACCGCCGGTAAGTGGAACTTGGAATCTCTGGCAGCGGTCGAAGCTTTGGAGGCGACGTGAAAGGTGAGGACGTCACTCGGCATCCCGACCCGTCGCCGGGTCTCGAAGCGAACCTCCGGTGATAGGCGCCGGGTTCGTCGCGTCGATCGGCGTCTGGGCCTATGTGCTCGTGTTCGCCCTGATCATGGGCGAGACCAGCGCCTTCGTAGGGATCGTCTTTCCGGGTGAGTCGCTCGTCCTGTTCGCCGCCGCGGTGGCCAGCAGTGGCCACCTCAACGTGTTCGGCCTGGGCGCGGTCGTGATCATCGGGGCCATAGTCGGCGACTCGGTCGGCTTCGGGGTCGGCCGCTGGTCCGCGCGCAGCGGGCAGGCCGAGCGGCTGCGCCGGTGGGCCGAGCGACAGCACCTGGCACGCCTGCTGCGGGACCGGGTCGCCTTCCGCTCCGGAACGCGACGGGCGAATGATCTGATGCTGCGTCATGGCGGCGCGGCTGTCTTCGTCGGGCGCTTCGTCGGTTTCGTGCGCACCTTCGTGCCCTTCGCGGCAGGAGCCGCGGGCATGCCCTATCGCCGCTACCTGCCCTACACCGTCGCCGCCTCAGTTCTCTGGGGTACCGGGAACGTCCTGGTCGGCTTCTTCCTGGGCGCTTCCGGCGAGCGCCTTGTGGACAGCGCGGGCTTCGTCCTGGTCGGAGTGCTGGTGGCGGTCGCAGCGGCGGTGGCGACGGTCCGGTGGCTGCTGCGCCGACGCCGCCGCAGTACCCCTGCGCGCACGCCGGTGCCACCCCCGCAGCAGCACACCCTGCGCAACGTCGCAGTCGCCGACACCGACGCCGCGTCCCTGCCCGCGCATTCGGACCAGCAGCTCTGAGGCCACCCGGGGAGCACGGCGCCGCAGTTCAGACAGTGCCGCGCATCGTCGGGCTCCGGCAGCCCGCCTCGACCAGCAGTTCCCGATACGTGCGGGTCGCACGCGGGGAGTTGACGCCGACGACTCCCAGAACCCGGCCTCCTGAGGTGTAGCGGGCGACGAGCCGGCGTTCGGCCCAGGAGCCCTCCAGGAGGTCGACGCGATCGGCTCCCCTGGTCCGGCCATAGATCTGGATCCTGAGATCGAACTGGTCGGACCAGACGTAGGGGACCGGGTCGAAGGGCGCTGCGTACCGGTGCCCGGCCAGGATGTTGCGGGCGACGGCGAGGCCCTGTTCCGCGGCGTTGGTACGGTGCTCGATCCGTGTCGGCCGACCGGTTCGCGGGTGCGGCCAGCACGCGACATCGCCGGCCGCCCAGACGCCGGAGCCCGCGTACAGGGTGGCGTCGCACTCCACCCCGTCGGCGGTCCGCAGACCGCTGCCGGCCAGCCACTCGGTGTTGGGGATCGAACCGATGCTGACCAGCACCGCGTCCGCCTCGATGGTCCGCCCGTCCGCCAGTCTCACTCCCGAAGCCCGACCGCCGTCGGCCAGGACGGCCTCGACGACCACGCCGGACTCGACCCGGACGCCGTGCTCGCGGTGGACTTCGGCGAGCAGCTCCCCCAGCCCGGTGCCGAGGACCGCCGCGAGCGGGGTGGACTCATCGGTCACGAGGGTGACCCGGCAGCCGAGTTCCGCCGCGACCGCGGCGGCCTCGGCGCCCAGGAATCCGGCGCCGACGACGACCAGCCGCACGGGGGGCCGTGCCGGGGCCCGCAGCGCCTCGCGCAGCGCCAGCGCGTCCTCCATGGTGCGCAGCGCGTGCACCCCTGCCAGTCCCTCGGTACCGGGCAGGCGGCGCGGTCGCATGCCGGTGGCGACCACCAGCGCGTCGTAGCCGACGCGCTCCCCGGCCGCGAGGGAGACCTCGCGCGCCACGGTGTCCAGTGCGACGGCGCGTGCCCCCAGGCGGAGGGTGACGCCGAGTTCGTCCAGCGCCTGTGGGCTGCGCAGCCTGAGGCGCTCGGCGTCCCAGGCGCCGGAGAGCAGTTGCTTGGACAGCGGCGGCCGGTCGTACGGGAGATGCCGCTCCTCGCCGATCAGGGTGACCTGGCCGGCGAAGCCCTCCCGGCGCAGGGTTTCCACCACGCTCAGGCCGGCGGCCGATGCGCCGACCACGGCCACCCGGGAGGGACTGCTCACTCCCGCACCCCGATGGCGGACGCGGGGCAGAGCGCGGCGGCCTGGCGTACCTGCCGGTGCTCCCCGGCCGGCGGGTCGGCGTCGAGGAGGACGACCAGGCCGTCCTCGTCCCGCTGGTCGAAGACCTCCGGGGCGGCGAGCACACAGTGTCCCGCGCCGCAGCAGCGGTCGAGGTCGACGGTGATGTGCATGGGTGATGTCCTTTCAGCCGGGGGGGGTTGCCGAGCCGGGGATTCCTACCAGGCCACCGGCAGTGCGTGCACGCCGTAGATCGCCATGTCGTGCCGGAAGCGGACGTCCTCGAACGAGCAGGCGAGTTCCAGTCCGGGCAGGCGGCGCAGCACGGTCTCCAGGGCGATCTGGAGCTCCAGCCGCGCCAGCGGCTGCCCCAGGCACTGGTGCACCCCGAAGCCGAAGGCGACGTGGTGCCGTGCGTCCCGGTCCACGAGGAGTTCGGCGCCGTCCGTGAAGGCCTGCTCGTCGCGGTTGGCGGCGTTGAGCATGACCAGGACTCCGTCACCGGCCCGGATGGTCCGGCCCCCGATGGTCACATCCGCCACCGCGGCCCGGCCCAGGCCCGAGTGGACGATCGTCAGCCAGCGCAGCAGTTCCTCCACCGCTCCCCCGGTCAGCGAGGGGGTGTCGCGCAACCGGGCCAGCTGTTCCGGGTTCCGCAGCAGCGCGAGGATCGACAGGGCGGTCATGTTCGCGGTGGTCTCGTGCCCGGCGACCAGCAGCAGCAGTCCCGTGGCGGCGACCTCCTCCGGGGTGAGCTCGCCCCGCGCGACGAGACGGCTGATGATCCCCTCGTCGGGCTCCTTCTGCTTTTCCTCGGCGAGCCGGGTCAGGAACTGCCGCAGATCGCGCCGCGCACCACCGACGTCGTCCGGCGTCGAGTCGTTGTGGAGCAGGATGCGACTGCGGTCCTGGAAGAACTGGTGGTGCTCGTAGGAGACGCCCAGGAGGCGGCAGATCACCAGCGACGGCAGCGGCAGGGCGAACTCGGCCACGAAGTCCGCCTGGGACTGACGGGCCGTCATCCGGTCGAGGAGGTCGTCGGCGATGCGCTGGATCTCCGGGCGCATCGCTTCCACTTTTTTGATCATGAAGTCCGCGGTGAGCATGCGGCGCAGCCGGGCGTGTTCCGGGTCGTCCATCCGGATGAAGACCTGGGTCTCCTCGGCCAGTGCCCTGCGGCCGGCGCTGAGGTGGGGGAAGCCCGGACGGCTGCCGTCCGAGCTGAACCGCGGGTCGCTCAGGACGGCGCGGACGTCCTCGTGCCGGGTGACCATCCAGCACCGGGACCCGTCCCACAGCGTGACCTGGGTGACCGGGGCCTGCTCGCGGGCCCGCTCGTAGGAGGGCGGCGGAGCGAAGGGGCAACTCCCCCGGGTTGCCGGGACGGTGAGGGGTTCTGCAGCTTCCGCGGTGGTCATCGGGACTCTCTCCTCGCTCGCCGGTGAACGCGTCGCCGGGGCCGGCTCGATCCCCGGAGATAGTTAGGTACCGAAAGCATCTAACTTTTGGATCGTAACGCGTGCACATGCCAACGAAAAGGAGGCGCCGCCGTCCGGATCAAGGTTGGCCGGATGCCGCCCTCACGGCTTCGCCCGGCCGCCCCGCCCGGCTACCGCTACAGTTCGTCCATGCCGGACGCCGCAACGGGCCAGGACTCCGCCGCGGGCCAGGACGCCACCGCCGCGCTGGAGAAGGTGCTGGCCTCCCTCGCCTACCTGCTCACACGGTCGCAGGCGCACGACCGCCAGGCCCAGCGGGCCGGCGTGACCGCCGCACGCTCGGACATCTACCTGCTGCTGGCCCTGGAGGGCTCCGGCGGCATCAGCCGTATCGGCGACCTCGCCACCCGACTGCTGGTGGAGTCCCCCCATGTGACCCGACAGATCGTCACCCTCCAAGCCCAGGGCCTCGTCGAGCGCACCCATGACACACAGGACCGGCGGGCCCGGCAGGTGGCCATCACCGCCCAGGGGCGGGCCCTGCTCACCCGCCTCAGAGAAGCGAATCAGGCCAGTCTGCGCGAGGCGCTCCAGAACACCGACGAGGAACAGATCACCGCCACCGTCGCCGTGCTCCACCAGATCATCGAGCACTTCGCGCCCCGGATCCGCGGCCGGGCCGACCCCGGCGACCCGTCCGCCCGGGACGGGTTGACAACGGCCCACTCCACCCCGACGCCCTCGTCCCCGGCGCCCTCCGTCGCTGACTCGTCGGCGCGGACCTGACCGCAACCATCCATCGATCGAATACGCGGTTGCGTGCCGCGGCCACGAGTGGGCACACTGACCGGGCGAGTTCCGCCACCCGGGCTCGTAACCTTCCACGCCCGAACAGAGGATGACGCCCCGTGACCTGGCGAGCCGCTCCCGCGGCCGTCGGTGCGCTCGACCCGAGCGACCCCGCAGCTCTGCGGCGGGGCCGGCGTCTGCGGCATCCCTGCATCCCCTGCCCGTGAGCCGGGCAGCCTTTCGGACGTAAGGTGTTCACCCCGATGTTTGCTTCCCCCCGTTCCACCGTGCCCGCACGCGTCGCCGCCTACATGCGGGCCGACATCACCCGACGGTCCGACCACCTGCGGGTCGGGCCGTTCCTCGCGGCGCTCAACCCGCACACCGCCACCCTGGGCCGCAACTTCGCGGTCCCGATGGACGGCGCGCGGCCCAGCCCGGCCGAGGTCGCGGCACTGGTCGCGGCCTTCGAACGCCATGACCGGATCCCGCGCCTGGAATACGTGACGGGCGCGGCGCCCGAGGCCGAGGTCGCCCTGATCAGGGCGGGGTTCACCGTCGACGGGCGGCTGGCGATGCTGGCGTGCCCCTCCGGGGCGGCGATCGATCTGCCGCTCCCCGCAGGCATCGCCCTCTCGGCGGTCACCGAGGCCGGTGACCTCCGGGACGCCGTCGACGTGCAGAACGAGGCCTATGGTGAGCCCGCCTCCGCCGGCTCGCACGACCTGGACCGTCTCCAGGCCCTGATCGGACGTGGCGGCCTCGTCGCCCTGGCGCGGGACGCGGCCACCGGTCGGCCCTGCGGCGCGGGGCTGGTCACCGAGCCGCAGGGCGGAGTGTCCGAGGTCGCGGCCGTGGCGACCCGGATGGACTACCGCAGGCGCGGGATCGCCAGTGCACTGGCGTCGCTGCTGACTCGCGCCGCCCACGACGGCGGAGCCGGCCTGGTGTTCCTGGACGTGGAGGGCCCGGCCGAGGAACTCGTCTACCTCCGCGCCGGCTTCGCGCGCGCCGGGGAACGGGCCTGGGTCTCCCTGCACTGACAGACCGTCCGGTTTCCCGCGGTCCCGCCACGGGAAACCGGACCGCCCCGTCCCTGGGGTCAGAGGCCGCCGGCCACCGCGGCGGCCGGCGGTTCGTCGACCGTGCCGGGCGCGTCCAGGAACTCGACGACGGCGACGGCTCCCAGGACCACCACGGTCAGCCAGAAGACGACCCAGCCGGTGGGATAGGTCCACAGCGCCAACGCCAGAGCCGCCAGCAGGAGGACCGCGAGCAGCACCCAGCGCTTGAAGCGGTGCACCCACGGCCCCACCGGACCGAGGCCGAAGCCGGACCTGTCACGGAGCCAGGCGATGCCGAGACGGCACTTGCCGCGCACGAGCACCGCGTACCTGCCGCTGCCCCCCGCGTAGGCGCCGAGCGCCACGACCAGGCCCAGCACCCCGACCGCCCGGACGGTGTGGCGCAGGAAGAACACCAGCTGGTCGAAGATCGCCGCTGCGGCGGGCTCGGAGGAGTCGGCGGGCAGATGGTCGAGAAAGATGTGACGTGCGGCCGCGAGGCCGATCCCCAGGACCAGCATCCCCACCGCGACTCCGAGGGCCGCGGCGACCAGGGCCCGCCGCCTGCGGGCGGCGAGCATCACCCCGCCGGCGGCGATCAGCACGGTGATCAGCGGAAGCCAGTTCCCGACGGCGTTCAGCAGCCGGTAGCCGGTCTGGATCTTGGCGACCTCGCTGGAGGTGAACAGCGTGAACGTGGAGTTCACCGTCGGGATGTGCGACGCCGCGCCGAGTCCCCTGGCGACCAGTTGCTGCTTCACCTGGTCGACGGCCGGTCCGAGTTGGAGGACCACGTTGTTGCCCTGGAGCTGGAGCGCCGCTGACTTCTTCCCTGACAGCACGTTGTTCACAGCGGTGTGCGCGGTGCGGATGGCACCCGTCCAGACCGTCGCGAAGGCGCTGCTGGTGACGACCTTCTGGGACACGGTGTGGACCAGACTGGTGACGCCGTTGGTGACCGGCCCGGCCAGCAGGCCCTGCAGGGCGGCGGCCGCCTTCGGCGGCACCCGGGTCCCGGCGAGGGCCTGGCTGGCCTGCGCGACGAGGGAGGGCACATCGAGCTGCTGCACGACCAGGTCGGTGATCCGGTTGCTCGCGGCGTCCTGGACCGCGGGGTTGCTCGCCAGCGGGGACATGGTGGCCACGAACCGCGTGGTGTCGGTGATCTCGGAGCGCGCGAACACCGCCACGACACAGAGCGGGGCCAGCACCCACGCGACGACCAGCAGCACGAGCGAGCTGCTCGAACGCATTCGGTGGTGCTCCGGCCGCGTCGAGGACGCACTGCTCGCGGACGGTGAGTCGTCTGTCGCCACGCCTGGCCTCCCTGGGCCTGCCTGGGCCGCTGAATCGAGGCCTCTGCTCCTGAATCAGCGGAACCCGCCTCGGGACGTCGCGCGACCCGGGCAGCGCGAACAGGTGACCGCCCACCGTGATCACCGGCATTCGGCCGGCCGGCGTGCGTTCTCCGGCCATGGGCGTTCTCATGGTCATATGGAGCCGCATCCGGCCGTCGCCTACACCAACGAACTCCTGGCCCTGACGAAAGACCTCGATCAGGCCACGGCCTCGGATTTCGTCCTGCGCGTCTACGACGGCGGCGCCTACGAGGGCAGAAGGACCGCCCTCGCCACCGCCGCGGCCGACGAGAACGAGAAGGACGCCCAGATCCGCAGACTCGCCGAACGCCTGCAGGCCCTGGGCGAGGATCCGCTCGCCATCGCGAGGACCATGCGCGGGACCGGCTGATCACGGACACTCGCAGAGCTTTGGTCGGGGGAAGCTCACCGACACACTGGAGCACGCATGGACCGCTACCCGCCCATCGCCGACCACGGCCTGGTGGGGGACCTGCAAACCGTCGCCCTGATCTCCTCCCAAGGCGTCCTCGACTGGTTCGCGGCCCCTCGGTTCGACTCGCCCAGCGTCTTCGCCGCCCTGCTCGACCACGACAAGGGCGGCTACTTCCGGCTGGCGCCCGAGGGCTCCGAGGCGACCTGCCGGCAGTTGTACTACCCGGACACCGCCGTCCTGGTCACGCGTTTCATGTCACCCGACGGGGTCGGCGAGGTCATCGACTGGATGCCCCCGGACCACTCCGGCCAGGCCACCGACCGGCACACACTGCTGCGGGCGGTGCGGGCGGTGCGCGGCACCGTCCGCTTCACGCTGGACTGCCGCCCGCGCTTCGACTACGGGCGCGCCGATCACCAGCTCCACCTGGACGCCGAGGGCGCCGCGTTCCGCGCACCGGGGATCTCGATGCACCTGAAGGCCACCTTCCCCCTCGAACGGGCGGACAAGGATGTCCGGGGCTCGGTGACCCTCAGCGCCGGGGAGAGCGCCGGAGTGGTGCTGACCGTCTGTGCGGCCGACGGCGCGGCGCCCCCGGCGCCCACCGTCGAGGGCCTCACCGATCAGCTCTGGGACACGGTCAACTACTGGCAGCGCTGGGTGCGTACCTCGAACTACAGCGGCCGCTGGCCGGACATGGTGCACCGCTCGGCCATCACGCTCAAGCTCCTCACCTACGCGCCCACCGGGGCCCCGATCGCCGCGGCGACCATGGGCCTGCCCGAGCAGGTCGGCGGCGAGCGCAACTGGGACTACCGCTACACCTGGGTCCGTGACGCCTCGCTGTCGGTCCGTGCCCTGCTGGACCTCGGATTCGCCGACGAGGCCGCCGGGTTCACGCACTGGCTCGGCGACCGCGTCCAGGACCGGCTCGACCTCCCCGGGGAGCGGCTGCAGATCATGTACCGGGTCGACGGTGACCCGCAGTTGAGCGAGGAGATCCTGGAGCACTGGGAGGGATACCGGGGCTCCTACCCCGTCCGGGCCGGTAACGCCGCCATGGACCAACTACAGCTCGACATCTACGGTGAGGCCTTCTACGCGATGGCCGAGGGCCGTGAGATCGGCATTCAGGCCGGCTACCAGGGCTGGAAGGGGGCGGCGAAGACCCTCGACTGGCTCGCGGACAACTGGGACCGGCCCGACGAGGGCATCTGGGAGACCCGTGGCGGCCGCAAGGACTTCACCTACAGCCGGGTGATGACCTGGGTCGCCTTCGACCGCGGCATCAAACTGGCGCAGGAGTTCAGTCGGCCCGCGGACATCATCCGCTGGCGCGACACCCGCGACGCCGTCCTCGAACAGATGATGACCCGCGGGTGGAGCGAGGCCGAGAAGGCCCTGGTCCAGCACTACGGCGGCGAGGACGTGCTGGACGCGTCGCTGCTGCTGATCCCCCGGGTCGGCCTGCTGGCCCCGCGGGATCCGGCGTGGCTGTCCACGCTGGACGCGATCGACCGCAAGCTGGTCTCCGACAGCCTGGTCTACCGCTACGACCCCGCGGCCTCCCCCGACGGCCTGCGCGGGTCCGAGGGCACCTTCAGCCTGTGCTCGTTCCTGTACGTCGACGCGTGCGCCCGCGCCGGACGCCTGTCACCGGCCCGGTACGCCTTCGAGAAGATGCTCACCTACGCCAACCACGTGGGACTGTTCGCCGAGGAGATCGGCCCCTCCGGGGAGCAGTTGGGCAACTTCCCGCAGGCCTTCACCCACCTCTCCCTGATCATGGCGGCCACCACCCTCGACGAGGCGCTGGACCAGCAACTGCGTCGATGACACCAGGGCCGTCACTCGCCCGAGGCCGAGGAGCCCGGCCCGGCGCCGGGCTGCTGCTCCGGCGCCGTCTGGAACTGCGCGCTGGAGACCCGCCTGCGGAAGACGTGGTAGGTCCAGCCCTGGTAGGCCAGGACCACCGGGAACAGGACGATGGCGACGACGCTCATCACCTTCAGCGCATAGGCCCCGGAGGCGCTGTTGTTCACGGTCAGGCTGAACGCGGGATCGGTGCTGGAGACCATGACGCG
Source organism: Streptacidiphilus sp. EB129 (assembly GCF_041262645.1). Lineage (NCBI taxonomy): Bacteria > Bacillati > Actinomycetota > Actinomycetes > Kitasatosporales > Streptomycetaceae > Streptacidiphilus > Streptacidiphilus sp. EB129. The sequence continues at coordinate 124,117 of NZ_JBGCCS010000020.1, read as the reverse complement.
GGGGTAGAGGTCGACGAAGAGCGACAGGACGGAGGTGGCCATCGCGAAGGTCGTCGCGGTGAAGGCCCACCCCTCGTGGCCGGAGACCACCAGCCAGGTCGCCGCGAGGACCGCGAGAACGGCCATCAGCTGAACGATGCTGGGCAGCACTCCCTTGCCCGCCGTGGAGTGCGTCCACGGAAGGAAGGCCAGCACGGCCAGGGCGGTGAGCGGGGCCAGCCGACGGGCCAGCAGGGAGGCCCGGCGCCGCACCTGGTCGGTCGTCTTCAGGGTGATGAAGGTGGCGCCGTGCAGCAGGCAGAGCAGCACCAGGGTGATGCCGGTGAAGACCGAGTAGGCCGGGAAGAGATCGGCGAAGGAGCCCGCGAACTCCTCGTTCTGCCCGATCGGAACGCCGTGGAGCAGGTCGCCCAGGGCGATGCCGGTGAGCAGCGGGACGAAGAAGCTGCCGAGGGTCAGCAGGGTGTCCCAGGTGCGTCGCCACCGGACGCTGTCGATCTTTCCCCGGAACTCGAACGACACCCCTCGGACGATCAGCGCCACCAGGAGCACGACCAGGGCGAGGTAGAACCCGGAGAACATGGTCGCGTACCAGGCCGGGAACGCGGCGAACATGGCCGCGGCCGCGACGATCAGCCAGACCTCGTTCCCGTCCCACAGCGGCCCGATCGTGTTGATCACCGCGCGTCGGCCCGCCTCGTCGCGGGCGACCACGGTGTGCAGCATGCCCACGCCGAGGTCGAAGCCCTCCAGGACGAAGAATCCCGTCCACAGCACGGCGGTGAGGATGAACCAGAACGTGGCGAGCGCCATGTGCCTAACCTCGTGGGTCTCTTGCTTCTCAGTAGCTCAGGGACGGGACGGGGGAGTCCGCTGCGGCGGGGCCGGGGGCGAGCCCCCCGCGTGCGTGACGTGTCATCAGAACGCCTGCCACCACGGCCAGTGCGGCGTAGAGGACGAGGAAGACCAGGATGCTGATCGCCACGGTGGTCGTACCGACCGACGGGGACACCCCGTCTCTGGTGAGCTGCAGGCCCTGCACGATCCACGGTTGCCGGCCGTTCTCGGTGAGCAGCCAGCCTGCGGTGTTCATCAGGAAGGGCAGCACGACCACCCATACCGCGGCCCGCTGGAACCAGTGCGACAAGGCCAGGGTCCGGCGTCTGATCGCCCACAGCCCCCACAGGCCGACCACCAGGACGAGCACGGCGAGATACGCCATGACCCGCATGGACCAGTACTGAACGAAGATGTTCGGCACGTAGCTGCCGGCTCCGAACTGCTGCCGGTACTGGCTCTGGATCTGGTCCAGCCCCAGCACCTTCCCGTTCCAGTGGTTGGTCGCCAGCAGGGACAGCAGGTGCGGCACTGCGATGATCTTCGTCGGGGTCTGGTCGTTGTTGCCCCCGCCCACCTGGAACAGGGAGAACGAGCAGGGCTGGCAGGTGGTCCACTGGGCTTCGGCTCCCGCGATCTTCATCGGCTGGTACGTGCCCTCGGTCACCCCCAGTTCGCTGCCGACCAGCATCGCCAGCAGGAGCGTGGGCACCAGCACGACCAGGGCCAGGCGCGCCGACGCACCGAACGCGTCCGGGGCGGCGCCCTTGCGCAGCTGCCATGCGGACACTGCCAGCATCACCACGGCGCCGGTCACCAGGGAGGCCAGCAGGACGTGCAGGTATCCGCGCAGGAACACGGGGTTGGTGAACAGCGCCCAGACGTCGTCGAGTTGCGGTCGTCCGGTCGAGGCGTCGAGGGCGTAGCCGACCGGATGCTGCATCCACGAGTTGGCCGCCATGATGAACGCGGCCGACAGCGTGCCGCCTGCCGCGACAGCCCAGATCGTGGCGAGGTGCAGGCGTTTGGGCAGCCTGTCCCAGCCGAAGAGCCACAGCCCGAGGAAGGTCGACTCGAGGAAGAACGCGGCCAGACCCTCCATGGCCAGCGGGGCCCCGAAGACGTCACCGACGGTGCGCGAGTACGCCGACCAGTCCATACCGAACTGGAACTCCTGGACCAGACCGGTTACCACCCCGACCGCGATGCTGATCACCATCAGTGTCCCGAAGAACCGGGTCAGCCGGAGGTAGTCGCCCTGTCCGGTGCGATGCCAGGCGGTCTGCAGAAGGGCCGTCAGAGAGCTGAGCCCGATGGTGACCGGGACGAAGAGGAAGTGGTAGATCGACGTCATGGCGAACTGGAGACGGGCAAGGTCGAGCTGGCTCATGCACGGACCTTCGTCCCTTATTGCCGATCAATTACCTTTTATGCCTTTCCGGCAGTACAGCACAGACCGGGCTCGCCGAACGCGGGACACCGCGCGGTTAGCCCTGTCGGGCGCGGCCCGATCGGCTGCCGCCGCAGCGGCCTTCCGCGCCCTGGGCGGCGCCGCGACGCCTGCGGTCGCCGTCCCGCGCAGGTCGCTATAGCGTGCGAAGTGGCATGACCTGTCCGCAGAGGACCGCTGAACGGGCGCGCCTCGGTGCGCGACCGGGCGCCCACGAGTGAACCGGGCCGCGGCCTCAGCAGCAGGAACCACCCCAGAACGGAACCCCGCGTGGCTGACGATCAGAGCTACGACGTCATCGGCACCGGCGCAGGCGGCGGCACGCTCGCGCACCGACTGGCGCCGACCGGGAAGCGAGTCCTGATCCTCGAACGCGGGGACTACCCGCCGCGCGAACGCGACAACCGGGACTCCACCGCCGTGTTCGTCAAGGGAAAGTACCGGGCTCCCGAGTACTGGTACGACAAGGACGGGAACGAGTTCCCTCCCGAGGTCAACTACTACGTGGGCGGACCCCGCGGCTGAGCCGACCGGTCCCCGCCGCACCCGAGCGGGAGAGAATCAGAGGCAGGAGAGTCCAGAGATGGCGACGCAACAGATGGACGCGCTGGTGATCTTCGGAGCGACCGGCGACCTGGCCAAGCTGGAGACGTTCCCCGCCCTGGTCGGACTCGTCGAACGCGGGGTCCTCGACGTACCCGTGGTCGGGGTCGCGAAGAGCGGCTGGGGTCTGGAGCAGTTCCGGGCCTACGCCGAGGCTTCGCTCACCCTGAACGGCGTGGACCCCGGATCCCCGGCCGCGACGAAGATGCTCGGGCTACTGCGCTACGTCGACGGGGACCTCGACGACGACGCGACCTACCAGCAGATGTCCGACGCCATGGGAAGCGGCAAGCGGGCCCTGTACTACCTCGAGGTCCCGCCGCCGCTGTTCGCCCGGATCGCCAGGGGAATCGCCACCGCCGGCCGTGCCGAGGGCGCCCGGGTGATGGTCGAGAAGCCCTTCGGCAACGACCTGGAGAGTGCCCGGAAGCTCAACGCGACCGTGCACGAGTACTTCTCCGAGGACGCGATCTACCGCGTCGACCACTGGCTCGGACTCGACCCCGTGGAGAACGTCCTGTTCGCGCGCTTCGCCAACTCGGTGATCGAGCCCCTGCTGAACCGGACGCACGTCGAAAGCATCCAGATCACCATGGCCGAGGCCTTCGACGTCGCCGACCGCGGCCGGTTCTACGACCGGGCCGGGGCCATCCGCGACGTCGTGCAGAACCACATGCTGCAGGTGCTCGCCACCGTCCTCGCCGACCCGCCCTCCGGCCAGGGCGGCCTGGAATCCTGGCGCGACTCCAAGGCGCACGTGGTCTCCTCGCTCCACCCGCTGGGCCCGGGGCACACCGTGCGCGGCCAGTACGAGGCCTACCGGCAGGTCGACGGCGTCGACCCCGACTCGACCGTGGAGACCTTCGCCGCCATCCGCCTCAGCGCCGACTCGTGGCGTTGGGCCGACGTGCCGATCCTCATCCGCGCCGGAAAGTGCCTTCCGGTCACCGCCACCGAGATCTCCGTCAAGTTCCGCAGCGCACCGCACGACGTGTTCGGCCTGCGGCCGACACCCGCCGCCAACTCCCTGAGGTTCCGGATCTGGCCGGAGACCCAGGTGGGTCTGACCCTTGCCGGGAAGCTGCCCGGCGGCGGCTGGCGGGCCAAGCACGAAGAACTCTCGTTCAGCGAACAGCCCGGCTCCGACATGCGCCCCTACGACCGTCTCATCGGCGCGGCGCTCGACGGCGACCGCTGGCTCTTCGCCCGGCAGGACACCGTCGAGGCCGCCTGGCGCATCGTGGACCCGATCCTGGGCAACGTCGTCCCGGTCCACCCCTACGCCCGGGGCACCTGGGGTCCCAAGGAGGCGGACGCGCTGCTCCCGCACGGAGACACCTGGCACGACCCGGCCGGCTGAGGCCGGCCCGCCGGCGGTACCTAGGGCCGCGCCCGCCGGGGCGCTCCGCCGCCACGCCGGAGCACGCGCCGCCAGATGCTCCGCTGGACACGCAGCGCGAGGACGCCCACGAGGACGAGCACGACGACGTTCAGCAGCAACTGGAGCAGCGAACCCCAGGCCTCGCTGATCTGCTGGTGATGAGCGCCCCGAGCGAGATCAGCCGGACGACCGCCCGACGCGTGTGACCCGTCAGCCGTTGCAGGTCGAGCGCGAGGCCGGCGTCGTAGAGGATCACCGCCACGGACAGCGAGACCAGCGGTGAGAACGCCGGTCCGAGGAGGTGCTGGGGGTTGACGTCGCCGGTCAGTGCGCCGGCGGTGAAGCCCACCGGCAGCAGGATCACCAGGGCCGGGAAGCGGAGTCGACTGGCCACGATCTGGCAGCCGACCGCGAGGACCAGGGTCAGTCCGACGCCCAGCAGGATCTGGCTGGTCGTCACGGACGTCCCCCGTCGAGTGGCGCGGATGCCGGAGCGGTGGTCGGAGCGGTGGCCGGCGGCGGTGTGAGGCGGGAACACATCACCTGGCAGACCACGACGGCGACGATCACCAGCGGCATGACCGTCAGACCGTCCTGTCCCAGCAGCAGGGTGGCCAGCAGGACCGAGGTCATCGGCAGTCTGAGCATGGCCACCGACATCGCTCCGATCCCCATGGCGGCGCCCGCGACGACGGGCAGTCCGGGGAGATGCGCCAGCGCGATCCCGCCCACGGCGCCGAGGAACATCGCCGGGAAGATCGGGCCACCGCGGAAGGCCGCCAGGGACGCCCCGTAGGCGAGCCACTTGCAGGCCAGCAGCAGCGTCAACGCGCCCACGGTGTAGTCCGGGTTGTGCAGCAGGAGTTGAGGCAGCGAGGACTGGCCCGAGAACAGCACGTCGGACCACGGCTTTCCGGTGCCCTCGGCGTAGCCGATGGCGAGCCCCGCCACGCACAGGCCGGCCAGCGGGGTGAGCAGCGCGCGTCTGCGGTTCACCTGCCGCTGGGCCAGCAGCGCCAGACGGTGGACTCCGGTGCCGAGCAGGGCCGCGCCGCACCCGATGACCAGAGCCCAGCCGAACTGGGCCACGTCGGGGTGGCGCACGGCCGGAAGGCCGGGAATCGACAGGGTGACCGTGCCGACCCCGGCCAGGGAGCCGAGTCCGATGAAGACGAGATCGCCGACACCGGCGGCGAGCAGGCCGGGCAGCAACACGATCCCGAGCATCGGGCCGCCGAGTCCCGACGCCTCCATCAGCAGGAACGCCCCCAGCAGCGGCGACCCGAGCAGCGCGCTGACGGCGGCGAAGCTCCCGGCCGCGCCCACCACCGCCTGGGTCCTGGCGTCGGCCCCGGGCTGGATCAGCCGGACGGCGTACACGGCCAGGCCGCCGCCGAGGGTGATCAGCGGCGCCTCGGGGCCGAGGACGGCACCGAAGCCGAGCGAGGCCAGTGCGGCGAGGAGGATGCCGGGGAGATCGGCGGCCACGGTGACACCCGCGGTCTTGAGGCCTTCAGCCGGCTCGTGACCGCCGGTGCCGGGCAGGTAGCGCACCGCCGCCCCGACCAGGACGCCTGCCAGCGCCAGCGGCGGCAGCGGCCACCAGGCCGGTGGCCGCGTGAAGCCCAGCGCCTTGGGGAGATCGGTGTAGAGCACCGTCTGGAGATGGGAGACGGCCTGAAGAAACCCCCAGGCTCCCGCCGAGAGGACGGCCCCGAGGACGGCGGCCAGCAGCAGGAGTACCAGGTACCCCCTCGATCGCAACGGGGCGAAGGGATCCGCGGCCACCGACGCCGGGGGGCCTGCGACGGGCCCGTCCGGTGATTCCACATCGTCTCCTCAGCGCCCGCGACCGTGCTGCCTCTCGGTCGATGGTGACAGCAGGGAGCGGCATATCGCCTTATTTCACCCCCATCCGGGCGTCGGGCCCCAGGCCGGTGCTAGTGGGATTCGACCCCCTTGGATTCGACCCGCCCGAACGGACTGGGTCCGGCCGTCAGCGTGTCGCACGCCGCCTGCCAGGCGGAGTCCCCGGGGTAGAGCTCGCTGCGGAGGTAGGCCCAGGTGAGTCGCGCGACCGCGGCCACGCGCTCGGGGTTCTCGTCCGTGGTCTCGGCCACGTCGTATCCGGAGACCCCGCCGAGCCCGTGCTCCGCCTCGAACAGGGTGAACAGCGACTTGGGGCCCGGGGAGAGGAGGTACGGATCGGCGTGCCAGTCCGCGCCCCGGACCGTCAGGTGGGGAGAGGTGTCCTTGTCGCCGGCGACCACCAGCGTGGGCGTCGTCATCGCGGAGAAGTCCGTGGTCAGGAAGAAGGAGAGATTCCGGGCCACCGACTCGGTCAGCGCATCGCCGCCCCTGCCGGGCGCGGCAAGCAGCACGCCCGCCCTGATCCGGGGCTCGGCGAGGTTCACCTCCGTTCCGTCCTCGGGATCGGTGAGCCGCGCGCCCAGCAACAGGCTGGCGGTGTGGCCGCCCATCGAGTGCCCGGCCACGGCGACCCTGCTCCGGTCCAGGCGCCCGTGGAGCTGCGGGACGGCGGCCTCGATCTCGTCCAGCCGGTCGAGGATGCGCGTCATGTCCTCGGCCCGCGATCGCCAGTGCAGCGGCGCCCCGGGGGTGCCGGGGTCCAGGCGCAGCGTCGTCGAGCTCAGATGGGTCGGCTGGATTACGGCGAAGCCGTGCGCCGCCCAGTAGTTGACGAGCGGGGCGTAGCCGTTCAGCGAGGAGAGGTGGTTCGAGTAGCCCTGACCGTGCGAGAGCAGGATGACCGGCAGGTCGGTCCCGGTCACCGGCGCGGAGACCCGCAGCTGCAGGTCCACGGCCCGGTCGGGAGCCGGCAGCACTACCGGGCCGACCGAGAGGACCGGGCTGGGCGAGCTGATGGTGCCGGGTGTGTTGGTTGATTCACTCATGGTGCGTGTTCCCTTCGATGGCCTCTGCCGCCGGTCCCGTTCGGCCGACGGCGGGCAAGGCGGCCGGGGGGCCGGGAGCGTCCGGCTTCGGCTACCCTGAAAGCGGATCGCTGTTCCGATTAACATACGGAGCACTGCTCCGTTTTGTCAACGGCCGTCGGAAGGAGAGCGTGGTGCCCACTGCAAGCACGTCCGGGGAGGTGCCGGCCCGAAGCAAGCGGGCCGACGCGGTTCGCAACCAGCAGACGCTGCTCGCGGCCGCCGCCGCGGTGTTCGTCAGCTCCGGAGTCGACGCGCCGATCCGTGAGATCGCGGCCAGGGCGGGCGTCGGGATGGGGACGATCTACCGGCACTTCCCGACCCGGGCGGATCTCGTCGTCGCGGTCTACCGCCACCAGGTCGAGGCATGCGCCGAGGCCGGCCCGACCCTGCTGGCCGGCTCGGGCTCCCCGCTCGTGGCGCTCCGTCAGTGGGTGGACCTCTTCGTCGACTTCCTGGTCACGAAGCACGGGCTCGCCCACGCGATGCAGTCGGACAGCGGCGGCTTCGAGGCGCTGCACAGTTACTTCCTGGACCGCCTGGTGCCCGCCTGCGCGCAGCTGCTCGACGCCGCGGTCGAGGCCGGCGAGATCAGCCCCGGCACGGAGGCCTACGAGCTGATGCGCGGGATCGGCAACCTCTGCGTCGGACGTGACGGCGACCCGCGCTACGACCCCCGCCGCCTGGTCGAGCTGCTCCTCCGCGGACTGCAGCGACCGCAGTCGTCCTGACGTCGGCGACACCGGGACGGATCCGGGGTCGCCGACATCGAGCGGGGCCGGCAGGGCACCCCTGCCGGCCCCGGTTCACTCCGCTTCGTAGGGGAAGCGGGCCAACGGCGCCTCCTGGGCGAAGAAGGTCTTGGCCCGGACGGCGGCCCGCTCGTCCGCGAGTACCTGGCCCGGCCGGGAGCCGTTGCCCAGCAGTACGCCACCGAATCGCATCCCCATGTAGGCCGCCGTGTGGTTCAGGGTGAGCACCAGCGGCTCGGCGACCTCCTCCTCGCGGTGCGCCAGCGCGGTCACGCCCCAGAGCGTGCGGCCGGCCATCTTCGCCTTGAAGCCGGGGTCGGGGGTGGACAGCCACTTCGACCAGTAGTCGAGGTAACGCTTGGCGTAGGACGACACGGAGTACCAGTAGAGCGGCGAGGCGATCACCACGTCGGTGGCGGCGAGCGTCGCCTCCCACAGCAGCGCCTCATCGCTCTCCTCCTGCGGCCAGGAGTCCGCCGCGTGGCGGGCGTCGTAGTAGTCCGGCAGGTGAAGCTCCGCCAGGTCCAGCCACCGCTGGTCGGTGTCGCGGGGCAACTGCTCCGCAGCCGCACGAGCCAGCAGTTCGGTGTTGCCGTCCTTTCGGGCACTGCCGAGGAGGAAGAGGAACGAGCGGGCCATGGTGTGCTCCAGGGTCACCGGGGGTCGTTCTTCGGCCTGCGCCGCGCCCCCGCGCTTCGATTGCGTTTCCCGCCTGCAACCGCCCTCCACCAGCCGGTATTCCGCCGCCCGGCGGGGATCCTCAACGACCTCGACCAGTTGCCCGCGATCACTGAGGCAGTGTCACGGTGACGCGCCACAGGCGACGGGGGAGGTCGCCCTCCTCGAACGGGTGGACCTGCGGCACGCTCCAGCCCTCGGCGAGGGAGTCGACCAGGTCGCGTGGGAAGAAGTGCACGGCGAAGCCTCCGTGCTCGTAGATGTCGTCGCCGTGAGCGGTGCCGGTGCCGCAGTGGGCGTCACCGGTGTGGCGCACGGTGTAGACGAACACCCCACCCGGGCGCAGGACGCGGCGGATCTCGCCGACGAGGGCCTGGATCTGCGGGGTCGTCAGCGCCATGCAGAGCAGCATGTGCGCGAAGACCGCGTCCACCGAATCGTCCGGGTACGGCAGCGGGTCACGCACGTCGTGCACGACGGTGGTGATCCGCTCGGTGACGTTCTGGGCCAGGGCGTCGGCGCGCAGCTGCTCAAGGCCGGTAGCACTGAAGTCGGTGGCCCGCACGGTGAAGCCCTCGCGGGCGAAGTGGAGGGCGTCGCGACCATGACCGGCACCGAGCTCCAGTACCTCCCTCGCCCCGGCCGCGCGGAACGCTACGGCGGCGTACACCGCCGGCTCCGACGGCCTCTCGCCGTACATCCCCGGATGCGCGGCGTAGGTGTGCTGCCAGTGTCCGCGCTGGGCATCGGCCAGTGCGTCCTCGTCGGTCATGGATCCTCGCTTCCCGGGTCAGCCCAGCCGTTGAGGTCACCCCGACGGCGACGGCCGCGCGCCCGCCTCAGCTCACGAACTGCTCGTCGCCGTAGCGCAGCACGGCCTTCTTCCCGTTGACGCCGAGTTCGGTCGCGAACTTCCGGGCCAGCGGCAGGTCGGCCAGTGGGGCGACCAGGATGAGCCGCCCGTCCAGGGTGGTCGAGCCGCCGCCGAGCCGGTCGCGCGCCTCGGGGTCGGCGAGCAGCGCGTCGTGCAGCCGGGTCGAGTTGACCCCGGGGGCCTGGATCTCGACCGCGTCGGTCTCCGCCGACGTCCTCGGCAGGCAGCGGAACGTGAGCACCGACTCCTGGTGGTACTGCTTGGCGATGACATCGGCGATGTGGTGGAGCCCGTCGCGGCCGACCCTGTTGACGTCGAACTCGCGTGAGCGCTCGTAGGTGGCCTGCTTCAGGTCGGCGGACCAGAAGACGCCGTTCAGCAGGGTCGATGCGCCGGACCTCGCACCGTTGGCGCGGATGATCGCGCGTACCTCGTGCGCGAAGCGGGTGAGGGGGGTGCTGAGTCGGGGGTCGGCCGGATCGGTGATGATCTCCGTGTTGTCGGTGGCGAAGACCTCCGCCGTCGGGCAACCGGGGGCGGCCGGGCTCGCCTGCGCGTTCCCCGCGCCCGCAACCCCCAGCGTCAGGGCGGCGACCGCGACCACGACGGTCAGCCGCCGGTGCATGATGACGTTCTTCATGGCGTGATCAACGAGCCATGACCGCGTCGGTTGCGTTCGCCGCCCACATTGGCACGGCCGGCTTGAGGCAGCAGCGAAACTCCGGTGCCACGTACGGGTGATGACGCCGTGGTTTCGGCGCAACGGGGTGTCCTGGTCGGCACGATGGCTGTGCGTGCACGACGAGATTCCCGGTTTCCACCGGAACGGCTCGCCGTGCGGCGCCATCTGCCGGAAACGATGGAAAGCAGACACTGATGCGCGAGGCCCGCCGTTGACCACCCTGAACACCATGACCAACCTGAACGCCGTGAACGCCATGAACGCAGGAAGCCGGGCTGCCGCCGGCCCGGCCGGACCGGCGCTGTGATCCCCGGTCAGACCACGCGCGCCGGCAAGCCCGTGCCCGTCGGGAAAGACGTGCGCGTCCTGGTCGTCGGGGCGGGGTTCTCCGGTATCGGCGCCGCCATCAGGCTGCGCCAGGCGGGATTCCGCGATGTGCTGATCCTGGAGAAGGCGCGGCAACTGGGCGGCACCTGGCGCGAGAACACCTACCCGGGCTGCGCCTGTGACGTGCCCTCGACGCTCTACAGCTACTCGTTCACCCCGGACACCGCCTGGAGCAGGGTCTTCGCCGGGCAACGGGAGATCCACGACTACCTGCGGACGACGGCCCAGCGGTACGGGCTCTCCGACGTCCTGCGCTGCGGGGTGGAGGTGCACGCGGCCCGGTGGGATCCGGCGGCCGGCCGCTGGCGGCTGGACACCAGCGACGGCCCCTACAGCGCCGCGGTACTGGTCCTGGCCACCGGGCCCTGGCACGTCCCGCGTCCCCTGGAGGTCCCCGGGATCGACGGGTTCGCCGGGCCCGTGCTCCATACCGCCCGGTGGGATCAGGGCGTCGACCTGTCCGGCCGCCGCGTGGCGGTGGTCGGCAGCGGCGCCTCCGCCGTCCAGGTCGTCCCGGCCGTCGCGGCGCAGGCGGCCGCCGTACACGTCTTCCAGCGCACCGCCCAGTGGGTGCTGCCCAAGCCCGACCTGCCCGTACCCGCCGCGTTCAACCGGGGCCTGAGCCAGGTGCCCGGCGCGCGTCACGCCCTGCGCGCCGGGCAGTACGCACTCCAGGAGGGCTTCGGCTACGCCTTCCGCCACCCGCCGCTCGCCCGCCTCGTCGAAGCGGGCGCGCGCGCCCACCTGCGGCTCGCGGTCCCCGACCGGCAACTGCGCCAGCAGCTCACCCCGGACTACCGGCTGGGCTGCAAGCGCCTGTTGACCTCCAGCACCTTCTACCCCGCCCTGAGCCAGCCGCATGTGCGCCTGCACCCCACCGCCGTCGCGGCCGTACGCGGGAACGAGGTCCTGGGCGCGGACGGCAGCACGGCCCGGGCCGACGTCCTCATCACCGCGACGGGCTTCCGCATCGGCGAACTGCCGCTGGCCCGCAGCCTGCACGACGCCGACGGCCGGACCCTGCACGAGGCCTGGGCCGGCGAGCCGCAGGCGTATCTGGGCACCACGGTCAGCGGATTCCCCAACCTCTTCCTGCTGCTGGGCCCCAACCTGCTCGGCGGCTCCACCTCCGCGATCACCGTCCTGGAGGCCCAGCTGAGCTACCTCACCTCCGCCCTGGCCCACCTCGACCACAGCGGCCACCACGCCCTGGACGTCCGGCCGGCCGCCCAGGCGGCACACAACACCGAGGTCCAGCACGCACTGCGGACCACGGTGTACAACACCGGCGGCTGCACCAGCTACTACTTCAGCCCCGGCGGACGCAACACCTTCGCCTGGCCCTGGTCCACCGGCAGACTCATCCGCCAACTGCGCCGCTTCGACCCTGATTCCTACTCCGTCGTCACCCCGGCCGGAACCGATCAGCCGTCCCGGGTGGCGGGGGGAACCGGCATGCTAGGTTGATGCTCATGCGTCAAATGCGTGTCGAATGTGGATGGTTTGTAGCGATCCGTACTCCGTCCTGAGACAGGGTTGCGCCTCCTGAGTGCCCTGTGAGCAGAATCTGGGCAGCTCCTGGCCGGATGCCGAGCTGTGATGCCAACGGGGGATGTCATGCGAAGTTCGTTGCGATCGGGAGCAGTCCTCTGTGTGGTTCCAACCCCGGCAAGCCCGAGATACGACCCGCTCTGAGAATCCCGACACCGCGATACCGGGCGCCCTCTGGCAGGAGTCGCCGGACGCCGGCAGCGAGCCGGCACCGGACGAAACAGCACCGGACGACAGCGGCGGTCTGACAAGCCGTGACATCGCCCTGATACGGGCGAGCCTGGGTGTGGTCGAGCCGCTCGCGGCCGATCTGGCGGTCTATTTCTATTCGATCCTGTTCACGCGATACCCGCAGGTCAGAGACATGTTTCCGCCGGGTATGGACGTCCAGCGCGGACGCCTGCTGCGAGCGCTGCTGCACATCGTGGACCTCGTCGACGACCCGGAGGGCCTGCAGCGCTTCTGCTCGCATCTGGGGCGCGACCACCGCAAGTTCGGCACCGAGAACGCGCACTACGACGCGGTCGGGGAGTGCCTGCTGGCCTCCCTCGCCCGCTTCGCCGGCCCCGCGTGGAGCCCCGAGGTGGCGCGCGCCTGGACCCTCGCGTACACCACCGTGGCCCAGGTGATGATGCAGGCCGCGGAGCAGGACGCCCAGGTGCGGCCCGCGGTGTGGGGTGCCCGGATCATCCACCGGCAGCACTTCTCGCACGGCATAGCGGCGATCACCGTGCGGCCCGACCAGCCCTACCCGTACGCCGCCGGACAGTACGTCAGCATGGAGACACCGTGGTGGCCGCGGGAGTGGCGCTACTACTCCCCGGCCAACGCGCCGCGCGCCGACGGCACGATCACCTTCCACATCCGCGCCCTGCCGTCCGGCTGGGTGAGCAACGCCCTGGTCCGGCGCTCGACCGTCGGCGATGTGGTGCGGCTCGGACCGCCGATGGGCGACATGGTGCTCGATCCCGCCTCCAGCCGCGACATCCTGTGCGTGGCCGGGGGCACCGGGCTGGCCCCGATCCGCGCCCTCGTCGAGGAGAGCGCCCGCAGCGGGAACCAGCGCCAGATGGACGTCTTCGTCGGAGCCCGGACCGCCGACGAGCTCTACGGGCTCGACGACATGCTCCGCTTCGCCCAGCGCAACCACTGGCTCAGCGTCCGGGCCGCCGTCTCCGACGAGGACATCCTCGGACTCAGCGGGTCGCTGCCCCAGGTGCTGACGGAGTTCGGGCCCTGGTACCGGCACGACGCCTACCTCAGCGGCCCCGCCCCCATGGTCACCGCCGCCGCGGACGTCCTGACACGCACCGGAGTCCCGCGCTCGCGCATCCGCTACGACCCGCTCGACGTCCCGGCCCTGTCCGTGACCTGAGCCGGCCGATCGCCCTCGCGGCTCCGGTGGTTGCTCCGACGGTGACGCGAGGTACGTCAGCACCCGGTGCGGGCCGAGGTCCGGGCCGTGGTCAGGCCGTCGCCGACGGCGGTCCGGTAGTAGAGCACCGAGCGCCCGGCCCGGCGCCGCGACACCAGGCCCGCGTCCAGCAGCACCCTGAGATGCCGTCCCACCGACCCCAGCCCCTGCCCGGTCAGCGCCACCAGTTGCGTCGTGCTCAGCGGCGCCGCGAGCAGCACAAGGACCTGCGCGCGAGCCGCCCCCAGCAGCCGCTCCAGCGCCTCCGGAACCGGCTCCCGGCCCGGTTCGGCCAGCCGTCCGGAGCACTGGTAGAAGACGGCGTAGCCCCGGTGATCGCCGTCCCAGGCGACCCAGCCCGCCTTGGGCGTGACCGGGACGAAGGTCAGCCGCGTCCCGGAGATGTCCCGCGGCGGATAGTCGTGCCGGTTGATCTGGAGCCGGCCGGTTCCCAGCCAGCGCATCCCCGGGCGCATGTCGTCCAGTGCCGCCGCCCAGCCGCCGAGGCTCAACTGCCGGGTCCGCGCGACGATGTCGGCCTCGACGACGCGGCGCCGGCGGTCCCAGTCGGGCCGGACCGTCTCGGTCCAGATCCACGTCAGCAGGTCGGCGGCGCGGTCGGCCAGTCCCGACGCCGTCAGCAGCACACCGGGCAACGGACGGCCCATCAGCGAGACCTCCAGATTCGCCCGGACCTCCGCGTCCGAAATCGCCCGGAGCTCGGCCAACTCGTCGTCGAACGAGGCCCGTTCGACGAGGAACGGCGGCTTGGTCAGGAAGTCGGCGGTCCAGGTGGCGCCGGTCGCGGCGGCGAGCAGGGCCTCGGTGACCGGGTCCGCGGCCAGGTACGCCCGGAAGCCGGGCAGATGGCGGGACAGCCACGCGCGCTCGTCGGCCGCGGTGGCCGCACACCGGACCAGCGCGAACAGGCAGGCGGTGGCCTCGGCGAGCGGGGAGACGACAAAGCGGCTCGACACCAGGGTGTCGGCGTCCAGCAACCACCAGCCCATGTTTCGCCCCCCGGCGAAACTCTACCAAGACCCGCCCGACGGCCCTGAGACTCCAGCCTCATGAATACCTATCGGGACCTGTTCCGCGCCCCCGAGTTCACGCCCTTCTTCGCCACCGCCGCCCTGCAGGTGGCGGCCACAACGGTCCGCGGGCTGGCCCTGGCCGTCCTGGTCTACGTCGGCACCGGATCGCCGCTGCTGGCCGCGCTGAGCATGTCCGGTCCTTCGGTCGCGCAGGTCGTCGCCGCGGTGTTCCTCCTCTCCGCCGCCGACCGGCTTCCGCCGCGCGCCGCGACCGCGGGGATGGCGCTGTTCTTCGCCCTGACGACGGCGGTCATGGCGGTTCCCGGCGTTCCCCTGTGGGCCGTCTTCGTCCTCCTGCTGGCGAACGGGCTGGTCGCGGCGGTGGGCGGCGGGGTCCGCTACGGACTGCTGACCCGGATCCTGCCGACCGAGGGCTATCTCCTCGGCCGCTCGGTCCTGAACATGGCCACCGGCGCGTTCCAGATCCTCGGGTTCGCCCTCGGCGGCGTACTGGTGACGACGCTGTCGCCGCGTGGCGCGCTGGTGGCGAGCGCGGCGCTGTTTGTGGCCGCCACGCTCGCCTCGCTCGGTCTCACCCGCAGGGCCCCACGCGCGGCGGGTCGCCCCTCCGTCGCCGAGACCTGGCGAACAAACGCACGACTGTGGTCACTTCCCGCACGCCGCTACCTGTTCGTCGCGCTCTGGGTGCCCAACGGTCTGATCGTGGGCTGCGAATCCCTGTTCGTGCCCTATGACGTGCGCCGCGCCAGTCTGCTGTTCGCGTTCGCGGCCTTCGGCATGCTCATCGGTGACACCGTGGCCGGACGGTTCCTCCCGAAGCGCTGGCGCGAGCGCCTGGGCGCACCGCTCCGGCTGCTGCTGGCCGGGCCGTACCTGATCTTCGCCCTGCATCCGGGGTTCGCCGTCGCGTCGGTGGCCGTCGCACTGTCAGCGGTGGGATACGCGTCGAGCCTCCTTCTCCAGGAACAGCTCATCGCGGTGACCCCTGAGGACGTCCACGGCCAGGCCCTCGGTCTGCACTCCGCCGGAATGCTCGCCATGCAGGGCATCGGCGCGGCACTCGCCGGCGCGATCGCCCAACAGACGTCCCCGGCCGTCGCGATGACGCTCCTGGCGCTGGCCTCGGTCGCGGTGACGGTGTGGCTGGCCCCCGGACTGCGCGACGCCGCGCGTGCGGTCCGGCCGTCGCCGCCGCGCAGGGAACCCGCACTCGAACCCGACACGCACGCCTGACCGGCCGCGCGCCGTGGCCGATGCGACGGCGACGGCGACGGTCGGCTTCGCGTCGGCCCGGTGCACGGTTCTCGCCGAGCGGGCCGCGGCGCGCGTCGACCCGGGTGATCGGTCGGCGCCATCAGGCTGACGTTCCCGGCGGGCCGGGGGTCCGCTCCCCGGGCTCGCTGCGACGATCCGCTCATGGCATCTACGGCGGACAACGGCGAGAGCTCGGGGACGACGAGAGTCGTCCTGCTGACGCTGGCGGCCGGACAGTTCCTGATGGCGCTCGACAGCTCCGTCATGAACGTCTCGATCGCCACGGTCGCCGACGACGTGGGCACGACCGTGACCGGGATCCAGGGGGCGATCACCGCCTACACGCTCGTGATGGCGATGCTGATGATCCTGGGTGGCAAGGTCGGCGCGCTCATCGGACGCAGGCGTGCGTTCATGATCGGCTGCGCCGTCTACGGCTGCGGCTCCCTGACCACCGCGCTGGCACCGAACCTGACCGTACTCCTGTTCGGCTGGTCCTTCCTTGAAGGAGTCGGAGCCGCGCTCATCCTGCCTGCGATCGTGGCGCTGGTCGCCGGCAACTTCCCCGCGGAACGCCGCCCCGCCGCCTACGGACTCGTCGCCGCGGCGGGGGCGGTGGCGATCGCGCTGGGGCCACTGATCGGCGGCGTCGCGACGACGTACTTCTCCTGGCGCTGGGTCTTCGCCGGCGAGACCGTACTCGTGCTCGGGGTCCTGGCGCTCGCCCGCCGGATCGCCGAAGCACCCGCCGACCGGCGCCCGCGCATCGATCTCCTCGGCGCGCTGCTCTCCGCGCTCGGGCTCGGGACCTTCGTCTTCGGTGTGCTCCGCTCCGGCGAATGGGGCTGGTTCCGGCCGAAGCCCGACGCGCCCTCCTGGCTCGGTGTCTCGCTGGTCGTGTGGCTGATGCTGGCGGGCCTGCTGCTGGTCTGGCTCTTCCTGCGCTGGGAGGCGCGCCTGGTGGCGCAGCGGAGAGAGCCACTCGTGGACCCGGCCCTGCTGCGCAACCGCCAGCTCACCGGGGGCCTGACCATGTTCTTCTTCCAGTACCTGGTGCAGATGGGCGTGTTCTTCGTCGTCCCGCTCTACCTGTCGGTCGCCCTGGGCCTGACCGCGCTCGCGACCGGCGCGCGCATCCTGCCGCTGTCGCTGACGCTGCTGGCCGCCGCGGTGCTGATCCCCCGCCTGCTCCCGGACATCTCGCCGCGGCGGGTGGTGCGGCTCGGAATCCTGCTGCTGCTCGCGGGTGCGGTGGTCCTGCTGGCCGCCCTCGACACCAACGCGGGCGCGGAGATCGTGACCGTCCCGCTGCTGTTGATCGGGCTCGGCATGGGCGCACTCGCCTCCCAGCTCGGGGCGGTCACCGTGTCCGCCGTACCGGACGAGCAGAGCGCGGAGGTCGGCGGCATTCAGAACACCGTGACCAACCTGGGCGCCTCCATCGGCACGGCGCTGGCCGGTTCGATCCTGATCGCCGTGCTGACCACGTCCTTCCTGACCAGCGTCGAACAGAATCCGGCGATCCCGGCCGACGTCAAGACCCAGGCGACCGTCCAACTCCAGGGCGGGGCTCCCTTCCTGTCGGACGCCCAGCTCAGGACCGCCCTCGACCAGGCCGGCACCAGCGCGGACGTGACCCGGGCCGTGCTGGACGCGAACGCCGCAGCGAGGCTTGACGGCCTGCGCGCGGCACTCACCATCCTCGCGCTCTCCGCCCTGCTCGCGATGTTCTTCACCCAGCGGATCCCGACCACCCAGCCCGGCTCGCCCCAAGGGCAGCGGCGCACCTGACGAGCGGGCAGGCCGGGGCCTCCGGCGGCGTGGCACTCCTCCAGGGGTTCGGGGCCTGTACGCGTCGAAGTCCCAACTGAGATGTCCACGACACGCGTCCGCAGCACCGAGGAAACAACGGGCGGGCATTGTCGATGATGCGAGGAAGTCGCCGGACCTGACACCGGCTTCCGCCTCACCCCCACACGCAAGGGGTGGCCGCCGTCCCGACCTGCGCCCAGGCGCAGGGAGCGGCCACCGCTCGCGCCCGCTCTGCCGTCCCGGGTGGGGGACGCCGCAGAGCCGGGGGGGGGGGGGGGGGGGGGGGGGGGGGGGGCCCCCCCCCCCCCCCCCCCCCCGCCCGCGCCCGCGCCTCCCCCCGGGGGGTGGGGGCCCGCGCCGCCGGCGGGGGGGCGGGGGGCGGGGGGGGGGCCGGCGCGGGGGGGGGGGGGGGGGGGGGGGGGTTGGGGCCCCCCCCCCGCCGCCGTACCCACGCCTCGCCGAACGCGGCGCCCCCGTCAGGGGCGCAGCGGCATCTGTGGGATCAGTTGCCCGGCAGGGTCGCCGGCCGGGGCACCCCCGCGGAGACACCGCTTCCCAGCAGCGCGACGTCGATCACCACGGCTGCGGCGAAGGCGAGCGCGAACAGCAGCAGAGCCGCCCTCAGCCACCTGCTGGGCTGCCTGCGATTCAGCAGGAATGTCGGCACGCCGCCCGCGAGTGCGAGGAATGGCGTCGCCAACGGCCACAGCAGTGACAGCACGGCCACCACTCCCCCGCCGATCAGCAGCAATTCACGCGCCGACGGCTTGGCCAGAACATTTCCGGTCATCGTGCTCATGCTGTCTCTCCTCAGTTGAGGTTGCAGGACGAACTGACCGCATAGTTGTACCCGTTGCCGTTAAGACGCAACTGTCCACACGGGGTCAGGTGCTGGATGTTCCAACCATTCACGCCCAGCGCGTAGTTGACCTGAACGTATCCGCGCCCCTCCCAGCCGGCGTTGAAGGTGGCCGACGTGGCGTCGCCCGACTTGTACCAGCCGGGAGTGGAGGTCTCACCGCCGTAGTTGTACACGCTCACGCCGGTGACGCGGCCGTTGGACACGCACACCTCGGTCGCCTGCCAGTAGGTGAACAAAGTGTTCCCGGCGGCCGCCTTCTCGCCCCAGGTGTCCGACAGTGCCCAGCAGCCGCTGTAGGCCATCGGCCGCATCCCCGACGCGGGGCGCAGCGCCCTGGCCTGGGCGGCCGTCAGCGGGGTCGCGGTCTGGGTGTGCGAGGCGGTGGCGGGCTGCTCCACCGAGTTGAACGCAGCCTTGTCGGCGGCGGACAGGGCCTTGTAGGCGGCCTGCGGGTTGCCGGCGGCGAACACGTGCTTCGCGACCGCCAGTCCGGCGTTCGGGCTGGTGGAGGCCGAGGCCGACGGCGCGGTGGCCATCCCCAGGCCGGCTATGGAGCAGGCCGCCGCGGCAAAAGCAATCCCCCGCTTGATGTTCATCCGATGCCTTTCATGAGTCCCCGCGAGCATCCGCCGGCGGGTCGCTGAGGAGAGGCGACGACGCCTCCCCCCGGGAGCGGTGTGCCGCCTCCTCGAAGGCCGGTCCCCCGCTCCCGGTGATCAGCGACGCTAGCCCCGGCGACCTCATGCGCACCATTGACCGCAGGTACAGGTCTCCAGCTGCGCGAGCAACGCCACCTGTGCCAGGCACACGCGCGAACTCACCCCCAACGCCTGCATCAATTCGCTGACATGAGCCTTCACCGTGCGCTCACTGATGCCCATGTGCTGCGCTATCTGCTGATTCGAAAAATCCTGGAGAACCAGGTTGAGTACTTGGCGGCGGCGCGGGCTGAGCGGCGCCACTCGCGCACACGCGTCCCGAAGTTCCACCGCGCGCTGAATGCTTTCCATCGTCATGGTCCCCCTGCCAGAACTCGGAGCTCTCGTGCTGCCCCGACGGGGTGAAGCATGCCAGCGCTCCGAACCAAAGACCAGATCTTGACGACTTCCGAACAGCGGCCCGCCGATGGACAAACGTCAGGAATTCGCTGGAACCGCGTCAATGCGGGACGGCCCACTTCATGCCGGTCGTACCGGAACCAACCGTTGCGCGCAGTGGCTCCGTCGGCTGCTACGACACCAGCGCGGTGGCGCCGCGGATGCTGAACACCTCGGTGAGATAGCCGGTCACCGGCCGGCCTTCGAGGTCGAGCGCCATGAAGACGCGGCCGAACGGACTCTGCTCGATCCGCAGGGAGCCGGGGTGGAGGTCGGTCCAGCCCGTCGTCAGAAGCAGTGCCAGCGCGCCGTCGGTCGGGCCGCCCCAGATGCCGTGATCATCCATGACCCCAGTCTCGCAGCGCGGTCTGACAATGACCTCTGAGCTGGCTCAACAGAATCTGAAGATCCATCACCTCGGCATGAAGGAAACACTGCGAACATGGCTGACGCCGTGAAGGGCTCCATTCCGCAGGCCATCACGACCGGCCGGCTCGACCCGGCGGACAGAGCGCCCGCGTGCCGACGTCCCTTCGGGCGGGCGACGCGGATACGGTCGTTCCGGCAGCACCACCGAGAGCGGCGAGGAGACCCCGTGCCTGTTGACCCGAGCGACCCGGAGACCTTTCAGGAGGACGACGATGCGGCGGAGCTCTCCGTGGAGACGCCCGAGGCGGACGCCGCCGAGCAGCACACCGACCTCCGTCAGGACCGTGACGGCCCGCTGACCCAGGTCGACCCAGACGCCGCCAGGGAGGCCGACGCCGCCGAGCAGGCCCGGGTCGTCGCGCTGGACGAGGACGACTACCGGTAGACCTCAGTCGATGATCACGTGCCGCAGCGGATGCGTGGGCGCGGCCGGGCAGTGCAGGATCACGAAGAGTCCGCTGCGGGTGACGTTGACCCCGGTGGGTTCCCGGTCCCTCCAGTTGTCCGGGTCGCCCCACCGGAAGCCTGGGTCGCCGTGCGGCGCCCACCCCGTGAGGTCTTCCTCGTAGTCGGTGGTGAGCAGCGGCCGCATGTCCGTGCCGCAGGCGCAGCTGTGCAGCGCCTTGCGGTCGGGACCGCTGAAGTCCCAGCCGCCGACGGTCCAGCCGGGAGCGTGCGCGAGGGTGTAGTACGCGTCCGACTCGGGCTGACGGTCGCTCCAGTCGCGCACGCGCTCCTCGACGTCACGCGGCATCCTGCCCAGCGGCTCGCAGCGCTCCGACACCGGATTGGTCAGCGAGCAGATCGGCGGGAACTCGGTCACTGCCGACAGTGGACTACTACCAGCGCACCGCCCAGCGGGCCGACCACCGGCTGGCCCGGCACACCCGTCCCGGCCGGCAACCGGACGGCGCGCCGGCAGGCGTGGCACCCGAGCTGAGCGACAAGGCTTCGGCCCTGGCCTGGATGCGCGGCGAACGCGATAATCTGCTCGCCGGCATCGACCTCGACAGCCCCGGAGCCAGGCCCGCGCGCGTCATCGCCCTGACCGCGGCCCTGGCCGACTTCCTCCTCCAGGAGGGCCCCTGGGAGCCGGCCGCCACGCTCCACACCATCGCCGCCGACACCGCCAGGGAACAGGGCGACCGCCTGGAGGAGGCCAACGCACTGTGGGATCTGGGCCGACTGCGCTACAGCACCAGCGACTACGCGGCCGCGGAGGCGCTGCTGAAGCGCGCGGTGGCGATCTACCAGGACCTCGGCGACCGCGTCGGTGAGGCCAACACGCTCTGGTGCCTTGGCCGGCTGCGCTACAGCACCAGCGACTTCCCGGCCGCCGTCGAGCTGCTGAAACTGGCCGTGACGATCTACCACGACCTCGCCGACCGCGTCGGTGAGGCCAACGCGCTCCACGACCTCGGACGGGTACGGCACACCATGGGCGACCACGTGGCGGCGGCCCGGTTGGTGGAGGAGGTCCTGGCGGTGTACCGGGTCCTCGGCAACCGCGCCGGTGAGGCCAACGCGCTCAACGACCTGGCCAGCGTGCGGCGCGCGAACGGGGAGTACGAGGCCGCGGGCGCCCTGCTCGAAAGGGCCCTGACGCTCACTCGGGAGGTAGGGGATCAGCAGGGTGAGGCCGAAGTACTGAACAACAGCGGCGCACTGCTGCTCCGGACGGCCGGCCCGCACGAGGCGCTGGCCCGCTACCGTCAGGCCCTGCGACTGGCCCGCCAGATCCGCAGCCCCATCGACGAGGCCCGGGCCCTCGACGGCGCCGCCCGCGCCGCGGCCGGTACGGGCGACCACGGCGGCGCCCTGGCCGACCTTCGCCAGGCTGTCGCGCTCTACTCCCGCCTCGAAGCCCCCGAGGCCGGCGAAGCAGCTGACTTCCTCACCGCTCTGGAGAGCGAGGACCGACGCGCCGGCCGGTAGCCGCGCGGGAGCGGCGCCAGCCGGTCGCTCCCGCGCGGCGGGCGCCGCCCTGACTCAGCCGCCGATGGTCGTGTTGCCGGCCCACGACCCGGCCTTCCGGGCCCGCATTCCCGCCGAGCCCGTGACTGCGACCGCGACCGCGACCGCGACCGCGACCGCGACCGATGCTGAGACCGCGACCGGGGCCGGGGCCGAGGTCTAGCGGGAGGACAGGGACCCCGCGGACGCGTGGTCGGGTGCGATGAGCTTGCGGTTGCGGGGGTGGTCCCGCTTGAGGAACCAGGTGCGGGCCGAGACGAACCACCAGAGCGTGGCGAAGCCGAGCACGATGGCCACCGCGACCGGCGCGTAGTTGAAGTTCTGCGCGGTGATCGGGCTGACCTGCGGCAGCATGAACAGCACGGTGATCAGCACCACCCAGGCCACCGCGACGATGCCGATCGGGCGGCTGAACCTGCCCAGGTGCCACGGGCCGCGCTGGAACCGCTCTCCCTGACGCAGCCGCAGGAAGGTGGGGATCACATAGGCGATGTAGAGGCCGATCGTCGCGATGGAGGTCACCGCGGCGTACGCGGTGGCGTTGATCAGGTCCGGCAGGCCGAGCGCCAGCGCGCCGCCGACGGCCAGCCAGACGGCCTTGGTGGGCGTGCGGGTGCTGGGGTTGATCTGGTGCCAGATCCGGCTGAACGGCAGTGCGCCGTCCCGGGAGAAGGCGTAGATCATGCGGGAGTTGGCGGTGACCGAGGCCATGCCGCAGAACAGCTGGGCGCCGATGACGATCAGCAGCAGCAGTTTGCCCCCGGTCAGCCCGAGCGCGTCGATGAAGATCTGGGCCGGCGGCACACCGGTGGAGCTGTTGAGAGTTCCGTCCCAGTTCTGGATGGCGAAGGTGATGCCGACGATCAGCACGAAGCCGGCTATCCAGGAGAGCCAGATCGATCGGACGATGCCGCGCGGGCCCGCCACCGCGGCGTCGTTGGTCTCCTCGGTCATATGGGCCGAGGCGTCGTAGCCGGTGAAGGTGTACTGCGCGACCAGCAGGCTCAGCAGGCCGACGTAGAGCGAGGAGTGGAAACCGGTGCCGTTGACGAAGTGCCCGAAGACGAAGCCCGCCGACTGGTGGTGCGCGGGGACGACGATCAGCGCCCCGACGATCACCAGCACCCCGCCCACGTGCCACCAGACGCTGACGCTGTTGAGGATCGCGACCAGCCGCACGCCGAAGGTGTTCAGCGCGCCGTGCAGCAGCAGGATGCAACCGAACAGGACCATGGTGTGCTGGGCGGTCGTGGCGAAGCCCCACTGCAGGTCGAGGTAGGCGTTCAGGAAGGTGGCGGCGCCGAAGTCGACCCCGGCGGTCACCGCGACCTGGCCCAGGACGTTGAACCATCCGGTGAACCAGGCCCAGGCCGCGGCCGAGCGCGGCGGGGCCATCTCCTTGGCCCAGAAGTACAGCCCCGCCGAGGTCGGGTACGAGGAGCAGACCTCGGCCATCGCCAGGCCCACGACCAGCGTCATCGCACCGACCAGTACCCAGCCCCAGGTCAGCATGGCCGGGCCGCCGGTGGTCAGGCCGAAGCCGTAGAGGGTCAGGCAGCCGGACAGGATGGAGATGATGGTGAAGGAGACCGCGAAGTTCGAGAAGCCGGACATCCGCCGGGCCAGGACCTGGGTGTAACCCAGTTGCGCGAGGCGCTCCTCGTCGGACAGGTACTCGGGTTCCAGGGGCATGGTGACTCTTCCTCTCGGGGGCGGGGCGGGGTCGGGACCGCGCACGGGGCCGGGGAGCCGGGGCGCGGGGAAGAAGGCCGCGTTGCGGGGAGGCAGGCGGCACGGGGCCGGCGGCGGCGCGTGACGGCGCGGCCGGGGAACGGGGGGAGGTGGACCGGCGGCCGAAGGCCGTGCCGTTCGGGTCTGACGATGGTTCAGGTCGAGCGGCGCCAGCGGTTGGGGTTCGCGGCGCGGCCCGAGCTCATCGCCTGATCGCGGTATCTGCGGAACAGCTGCTCCGCGTCGCCGCACAGGGCCCAGGGCAGCCGGCTCAGGTAGGGGCCGATCTCCTCGAAGACCTCCAGCGCTTCGGCGTGCCGGCCGGCGAAGGAGAGGGCGTGCGCCAGATAGTTGGCGTCGTCCATGAAGTTGGCGTGCCGCTGGGGTGAGCGGAAGTGCCACCAGTGCTCCAGCACCCGGTCGATGTCGGGGCAGTCGGTCCAGGGGTGGATGGTCATCCGGTAGTTCCGCGGGTCCTGCTCGATGCGGTGGCGGTAGTGCTCGGCCTGCGCGACCAGCAGCAGCACCGCGATCGGCGTCCCTCGCGGCGCCAGCTGGGCCCGCTCGTGCGCCCAGTCGAACATCAGCGCGCTGGAGCCCTGGTGGCGGGGCATCAGGTAGGCCAGCAGTTCGTGATGGCCCTCCCGGCTGTACGGGTCGCGGCGGCGGACCTCCCCCCACAACTGGTGCATCAGCGCCGTGTCCGGTGCCAGCGTCCGGGCCAGCGCCATCAGGACCAGCCAGGGCGAGGGGTCCGGCGGGACCGCGTCGGCGGCCTGCAGGCAGGACTGCCAGGCCGTGTCCAGCAGCTCCCGCTCCCCGGCCTCACCTGCCAGGATCGCCCGCAGCGCCTGGACGTGCGCGAGCATCACCAGCGCGTCCGGGTTGCCGGGTTCGGCCGCGGCCCAGGTCTCGGCCCAGCGCAGCCGCACCCCCTGACGTGCCAGGATCTGCAGCCGGAAGACTCTGCGGTCCCAGTCGTGCCCGCTGGCCGCGATCAGATCACGCGGCGCGTCCCAGCGGCCCATGGCGGCGTCCTCGCACACCGTGCGCAGCGCCGGGTCGTCGCGGGCCGGATGCGCGTCGAGTGCCCGGGAGTCGCGGCCGTGTCCCCTAACCACGGCAGGAGCCTGCTGTCAGCAGAGATTGGGACTGTGTCACGACCGCTCTTCTCGGTTCCTCGGGTCCGTGCGCAGAGGTGCGGACGGACTACTCCGGGTGATGTCGCCACGGCGACGCGCAGTGCCGGGTGCAGTGCGCGCTGTTAGGGAAGTAGAAAATCAGACCTGTATACGGTCGCAATAGGGCTCACAAGGGGTCCACTCCTCACCAGAGGGTGCAGACGGTCACAGTCGCACACGAATTCACCCAACAGACCTGGAAAGCCGCGCACAGGGCCCTACAGTGCCCTGCATGAGCAGTGGTACCGACCCCGCACCGGCGCCCGCCCGGCGTCCGAACTCCCACCTCACCGCGCTCATCGAACAGGCCGCGCTGTCCAACAAGCAGTTCGCGCGGGCGGTGCGGGACACCGCCGCGCGGCACGGCCGGGACGCCAAGTGCACGCACACCAGCGTGCAGCGGTGGCGTGACGGCCGGATGAGCCGCGCCGTGCCGCCCGAACTCATCGCCGAGACGCTGGCGCTGAAGCTCGGCCGGATCGTCACCACCGCCGACATCGGCATGGCCGGCCCCGTCGGCTCCGCCCGGTCCCCGTGGACGTCCGAGTTCCTGGACGATCCGGTCGAGCTCGTCGCCGCCGCGCGCGCCCTGTGGGTCAGTGACCTGGACCAGCACAGTTCGACCCGGTGCGGGATCCCGGCGGCCGCGCTCAGCGGACCGGCCCTGCACTGGCTGGTCGCCGGGACCGCGGCCGCGCCGGTCGGCCACGGTCCCGGCGCCGAGGTCACCTCCGTCGATCTCGCCCGCTTCCGCACCACCCTGCGCGCCTTCGACCTGATCGCCCAGCGGACCGGCGGCACCGCGGCCCGGCTGCCCGCGGTCCAGTTCCTGCACACCAGCCTGACCCCGCTGCTCACCGGCCGGTACCCGGGCACCGTCGGGCGCAGCGTGTTCGGCGCCGCCGCCCTGGCCCACCTCGCCGTCGGCCGCTACACCCACGACGCGGGCCTGCACGGACTGGCCCGGCGCTACCTGCTGCTGGCCCTCTACCTGGCGCACCAGGGCGACGACCGGGTGCTGGGCGCCCACATCCTGACCGCGCTGGCCGAGCACGCCCCCCTGGTGGGTGACCATCCGGCGACTCTCAATCTGGTCCGCGCGGCCCTGATCGGCACCACCGGCCACGGCCGGCGGGCCCGGGCCGCCCTGCACGCGGCCGAGGCCCGGCTGCTTGCGGTCCGTCAGGACGCCCCGGCCGTCGCGCTGAGCCTGGAGCGATCCGCCAAGGGGCTGACCGAGGCGAGCCCCGGTGACGCCGCCTGGCTGGACTACTTCGGGGCGGCCGAACTCGCCGACGCGGCGTTGCGGTGCCGCCTCGACCTGGGCGAACTCAGGGCCGCCCGGGCCGAGTTCGCCACTGCCAGCGGCGCCCGCAGCCCGGACCGGCTGACCGACCAGGTCCTCGCCCTCTGCCTGCTGGCCACCGCGCACTTCCGGCTGGGCGAGTTCACCGACGCCTGCCGCGCGGTCGAGGCCGCGCTGGACGGCGCGCAGGGCATGCAGTCCGCCGCGGTCGACGACCAGCTCGCGCAGCTGTCCGGCCATCTCGACGCGCACCGGGGGACGAGACGCGCGGCCTCCCTGAGCCGGCGCATCCGGGCGACCCGGCACCTGTAGGGCACCGGGTCGCGCGCCGGCGTCGTCGTGCGGAGGCTCGGCGCCGCACGACGCGCGCGGTGGGACGTGGGACGTGGGACGACGTGTGACGCGGACCGGCTCAGTGGCCCCGGCTGATCCAGGTGGGGAGGTCGGGGGCCTCGGCGCCGATGGTGGTGGGGTCGCCGTGGCCGGTGCGGACCACCGTCTCGGCGGGCAGGGTCAGCAGGCGTTCGCGGATGGAGTCGATGATGGTCGGGAAGTGCGAGTAGGAGCGGCCGGTGGCGCCGGGGCCGCCGTGGAACAGGGTGTCGCCGGAGAACAGGGTGCCCAGCTCCGGGGCGTACAGGCAGACCGCGCCGGGGCTGTGGCCGGGAGTGTGCAGCACGGTGAGTTCCAGGCCGGCCACCGCGATGGTCTGGCCCTGCGTCAGTTCCGCGTCCGGCTGCCGGTCGGGGTGGGTCTGTTTCCACAGCGGCAGGTCGTCGCGGTGCAGCAGTACCGGTGCGCCGGTGGCCGCGGACAGGGCCGGGGCGGCGTCGACGTGGTCGTTGTGGGCGTGGGTGCAGATGATCGCCCGCAGCCGGCGCGGGCCCACCGCCGCCGCGATGGCGTCGGCGTCGTGGGCGGCGTCGATGACCACGGCCTCGGTGTCGTCGCCGACGATCCACACGTTGTTGTCGACCTGCCAGCTGCCGCCGTCCAGGTCGAAGCTGCCGGAGGTGACCAGGTGCTCGATCCGCGCGGCCATCAGAACAGCACCACCGAACGCAGGACCTCGCCCTGGTGCATCCGCTCGAAGGCCTCCTCGACGCCGTCCAGGGCGATGGTCTCCGAGACGAAGGCGTCCAGGTCCAGCCGGCCCTGCAGGTACAGGTCGATCAGCATCGGGAAGTCCCGGGACGGCAGGCAGTCGCCGTACCAGGAGGACTTCAGCGCGCCGCCGCGTCCGAAGACGTCCAGCAGCGGCAGTTCCAGCGTCATCTGCGGGGTGGGCACGCCGACCAGGACCACGGTGCCGGCCAGGTCGCGGGCGTAGAAGGCCTGCTTGTAGGTCTCCGGGCGGCCGACCGCCTCGATCACCACGTCCGCGCCGTTGCCGCCGGTCAGCTCGCGGATCGCCTCCACCGGGTCGCTGCCGCGGGAGTTGACGCTGTGGGTCGCACCCAGGCGCAGTGCGGTGGTGAGTTTGCTGTCGTCGATGTCGACGGCGATGATCCTGGCGGCGCCGGCCAGCCGGGCGCCGATCACTGCGGCGGTGCCCACCCCGCCGCAGCCGATGACCGCGACGGTGTCGCCGCGCGAGACGTTGCCGGTGTTCAGGGCGGCGCCGATGCCGGCCATCACGCCGCAGCCGAGCAGTCCGGCGGCGGCCGGGGAGGCGGCCGGGTCGACCTTGGTGCACTGGCCGGCCGCGACCAGGGTCTTGTCGGCGAACGCGCCGATGCCCAGCGCGGGCGACAGTTCGGTGCCGTCCAGCAGGGTCATCCGCTGGGTGGCGTTGTGGGTGTCGAAGCAGTACTGCGGCCGGCCCCGTCGGCAGGCACGGCACTGACCGCACACGGCACGCCAGTTCAGGATGACGAAGTCACCCGGCGCCACCTCGGTGACGCCGGCGCCCACCGACTCCACCACGCCCGCCGCCTCATGGCCCAGCAGGAAGGGGAACTCGTCGTTGATGCCGCCCTCGCGGTAGTGCAGGTCGGTGTGGCACACCCCGCAGGCCTGCACGCTGACCACCGCCTCGCCCGGTCCGGGATCCGGCACCACGATCGTCTCGATCCGCACCGGCTCACCCTTGCCGCGCGCTACGACACCTCTGACCTGCTGGGACATGGGGAACAAGCCTTCCGCTGAGGGGAACCAGGTGGATTGGAGGGTACCGGCCCAGCCGGCGAACCGGGCGGCACCGCGGTGGTCGGGTCAGCCCCGGAGCCGGTCGGTGACCCATTCGTGGAAGGCCCCGATGTGGTGCTCGCTCGGCACCAGGACACCACCGGCCCGGTAGGCGCGCGAGTCCATGGCGGGCTGGCAGCGCTCGCAGGCGTCGAAGTCCTGCACATTGACCCGGTGGAACAGCTCCACCGAGCGGGAGACGTCGACGTCGGCGTCGACGACGTCCCTGACGAACAGCCAGTCGCACTCGACCACCGTGTGGTCGGCGGCGAGCGGGAACATCCGGTGCACGATGACGTGGTCGGGCACCAGGTTCACGAAGACCTGCGGCTTGACGGTGATCGCGTAGTACTTGCGGTCCTGGTCCTCGGAGACGGTCGGGATCCGCTCCACGCCCGCGCTGCCGTCGACGGTGAACCCCTCGGCCTCCCCGGCGAACGCGGCGCCGTGTCCCACGTAGTACTGCGCGGCGTAGCCGCCGGCGAACTCCGGCAGGACCTCGGTCAGTTCGGGGTGGATGGTGGCGCAGTGGTAGCACTCCATGAAGTTCTCGATGATCAGTTTCCAGTTGGCGCGCACCTCGTAGCGGATCCGGCGGCCGACCGCGAGCCGGTCGACCTGGTAGCGGTCGATGGCTGCCGGGTCCCCGAGCCGCTCCGTCGCGGCGGCGATCACGTCCGCCTCGAACGACGGGGGTTCGTCGGCCAGGCAGACCCACACATAGCCGAGCCACTCGCGCACCTGTACCGGGACCAGTCCGTAGGTGGTGCGGTCCACGTCCGGCATGCTGGTCAGGTTGGGGGCGGCGACCAGCTTGCCGTCCAGGCCGTAGGTCCAGGCGTGGTAGGAGCACTGGAACGCCCGCTTGACCTCGCCGGTCTCCTCCGTGCACAGTCGCGCCCCGCGGTGCCGGCAGATGTTGAGGAACGCCTTGACGCTGTGGTCGCGGGCGCGGGTGACCAGCACGCTCTCCCTGCCGACCTGCACGGTCCGGAAGCTGCCCGGCCCGGCGAGGTCGTCTGCGCGGACGGCGCAGAACCACATCCGCTCGAAGATCTTCTCCTGTTCCAGCGCGAAGACCTGCGGATCCGTGTAGGCGGATCCGGGCAGGGTGGGGATCAGGCTCGACGGGAGCTCGGTCGCGGTCACTGCGGTGCCCTTTCGTCAGGAGAACGCACGGCTGGAGGCGGTCGGCGGCGGGCGGTCAGCAGCGCAGCCGGGTCATCTTCGGGTCGAACAGCGGCTCCTCGGTGACGGTGGCCGGCAGTTGCTCGCCGAAGTACTCGACGGTCACCCGGGTGCCCGGTTCGGCGGCGGCCCCGGGCAGCCAGGCGTAGGCGATGGAGGCGCCGATGCTGTAGCCGTACGCGGCGCTGGTGACGTATCCGGCGGGGGCGCCGTCGAGGTACACCGGTTCCCTGCCCATCACCACGGCCTGCGGATCGTCCAGCAGCAGGCAGGCGAGCCTGCGCGGCACGGTCTGCTCGGTGAGACCGAGCAGCGCGTGGCGTCCGACGAAGTCGCCCTTCTCCATGCGGACGGCGAAGCCGAGGCCCGCCTCGTAGGGGTTGTGCTCGGCGGTCAGGTCGGTGCCCCAGGAGCGGTAGCCCTTCTCCAGCCGCAGGCTGTTGAAGGCGCTGCGTCCGGCCGCGACCACGCCGAGCGGCTGCCCGGCCTCCCACAGCGTGTCCCACAGCTTGGGGCCGCAGTCGGCGGTGGTGTACAGCTCCCAGCCGAGTTCGCCGACGTACGACAGCCGCATCGCGGTGACCGGGACGTTGCCGAGGTGGGCCTGCCTGGCCTTGAAGTAGCCGAAGCCCTTGTGGGAGAAGTCCGCGTCGGTGAGCGGCTGCACCAGGTCGCGGGCGAGCGGGCCCCACAGGCCGATGCAGCAGGTCCCGGCGGTGGTGTCGCGGACCTGGACGGTGCCGTCCCCGGGCAGGTGGCGGGTGATCCAGTCGAGGTCCAGCGGGCCGTTGGCGCCGATCTGGAAGCGCTCGGGGCCGAGCCGGGCCACCGTCAGGTCGCTGCGCACGCCGCCGGTCTCGTCCAGCATCAGGGTGTAGGTGACGGAGCCGACCGGCCTCTCGAGCTGGTTGGTGGTCAGGTACTGCAGCAGGGCCAGCGAGCCGGGGCCGGTGACCTCCAGCCGCTTGAGCGCGGTCATGTCGTACATCGCCACGCGCTCGCGGGTGGCCAGGGCTTCGGCGCCGGCGATCGGGGACCAGTAGCGCGAGGCCCAGGCCCCGCGGCCGGGGACGGCCGCGACCTCGGGCAGGTCCCGGTTGGTCTCGTACCAGTGCGGCCGCTCCCAGCCGGAGGCCTCCAGGAAGAAGGCCCCGAGTTCGCGCTGGCGGCTGTGGAAGGGGCTGACCCGCAGCGGGCGCGGCTCCTCCATCGGCTGGAGCGGGTGGATGATGTCGTAGACCTCGACGAAGTTCTGGCAGCTGCGCCGGTGCACGTAGGCGGGGGCGAGCTGCACCGGCTCGAAGCGGTTGAGGTCGCACTCGTGCACGTCGGTCCGCGGGGTGCCCTCGACCAGCCACTCGGCCATCGCCCTGGCCACTCCCGCGGAGTGGGTCACCCAGACCGCCTCGGCGACCCAGAAGCCGCGCAGCTCCGGGGCCTCCCCCAGCAGCGGGAAGCCGTCGGAGGTGAAGGAGAAGATGCCGTTGAAGCCCTCCTCGACCTTGGCCCGGGTGAGTGCGGGCAGCAGGGCCTGCGAGTCGGCCCAGGGCTGGGCGAAGTCCTCCTCGGTGAACGGCAGCATGGACGGCATCTGCTGGGGCGGCTGCTGCGGCGTTTGAGGCGCCTGCGGCAGCGCGGGCGGCGCCACGTCGTCGAGGTCCACCGGCATCGGGCGGTGGGCGTAGGAGCCGATGCCGATCCGGTCGCCGTGCTCGCGGTAGTAGAGGTCGCGATCCTGGTGGCGCAGGATCGGCTTGGAGGCCTCCAGTTGCTCGGTGGTGTGGCCGGCCAGGGCGGGCACCGGGGTGGTCCTGGCGTACTGGTGCGCGAGCGGGACCAGCGGGACGGTGAGCCCGGCCATCCGGCCGATCCTCGGGCCCCAGAACCCGGCGCAGGAGACGACCACGTCGGCGGGAAAGCTGCCCCGGTCGGTGACGACAGCGGTGACCCGCCCGCCGGCCGACTCGAATCCGGTGACGGTGTGGTGCGGCAGGAAGCGGGCGCCGCGCCCGATCGCGCGCCGCGCCTGTGCCTCACCCGCGCGGACGGCCTTGGCCAGCCCGTCGGTGGGGACGTGCAGACCGCCGAGGACCTGCTCGCGGTCCAGCAGCGGGTGCAGGGTGGCGCACTGGTCGGGGTCGAGCAGGCTGCCCTGCACTCCCCAGGAGGTGGCGAGCCCGTGCTTGCGCTTCAGTTCGGCGAGCCGTTCCGGGGTGGTGGCCACCTCCAGGCCGCCGACGCGGCGGAAGCACCACTGGCCGTCGAGGGTGAGGTCCGAGTACTTGCGCACGGTGTAGGAGGCGAACTCGGTCATGGTCTTGGAGGCGTTGGTCTGGAAGACCAGCCCGGGTGCGTGCGAGCTCGACCCGCCGGTGGCGAAGAGGGGGCCCTGCTCCAGCACGGTGACGTCGGTCCAGCCGCGCGCGGTGAGCTCGTCGCTCAGCGCGCAGCCGACGATGCCGGCACCGACGATCACGACTTTCGGTTGGACTGTCAAGGCATCCGTCCCCTCGGGAGGTGGCTGCGGCGAGCGGGGGTCGGCCGGCGGTCCGGCGTCCCGATCGGCTGGGACAGCGAGGGAGTTGCATATTGCGCATCGATGTGCGTGATGTGAAACAGCCTCATGCCCGCAGCGCACACTGTCAAGAGGCCCACAGCGGAAGCCGCAGCCAGGACCGACGACGCGCCCGCGCCCACCCCCTTGACAGAGATTGGGGGCCCTTCCATACTCACCGCAAGTTGCGCATGAAGACAAACGTCTCGTATCGCGCAACTCACTGAGGAGGCGGCAGCCTGTGCCCTCATCCACCGACCCAGCGCGCCTGCTGATCGACGGCGTCTGGACGCCCGCCGAGGCCGGCCGGCAGCGAGCGGTCGTCAACCCCTTCGACGCGTCCGTGGTGGCGAGCGCCGCCGAGGCCTCCGCGGCCGACACGGACCGCGCGGTACAGGCCGCCCGGGCCGCCTTCGACGAGGGCTCCTGGGCCCACGCCCCGGCCGCCCGCCGCGCGGGCGTGCTCACCGCGACCGCCGACGCGCTCCAGGAGCACCGCGAGGAGCTGGCCCGGCTGGAGACGCTCGACACCGGCAAGACGCTGGCCGAGAGCCGCATGGACGTCGACGACGCCACCGCCGTACTGCGCTACTACGCGGCGCTGACGACCTCCGACGCGGGCCGGACCGTGGACACCGGACGGCCCGACGCGATCAGCCGCGTGGTGTACGAGCCGGTGGGCGTGTGCGCGCTGATCACGCCCTGGAACTACCCGTTGCTGCAGATCTCCTGGAAGATCGCCCCCGCCCTCGCGGCGGGCAACACCCTGGTGGCCAAGCCCAGCGAGGTCACCCCGCTCACCACGGTCCGTCTCTTCGAGCTCCTGCAGGAGCAGTTGACGCTGGCCGGCGCCCCCAGCGGCACGGCCAACCTGGTCCTGGGCGGCGGCGCCGTCGGCGCCGCGCTCGCCGGGCATCCGGACGTCGACCTGGTCTCCTTCACCGGCGGCGGGGTCAGCGGCCGCTCGGTGATGCGGGCCGCGGCGGAGACCGTGAAGAAGGTCGCCCTGGAGCTGGGCGGCAAGAACCCCAACATCGTCTTCGCCGACGCCGACCTGGACGCCGCCGTCGACTTCGCGCTGACCGCCGCCTTCCTCCACTCCGGCCAGGTCTGCTCGGCGGGGTCACGGCTGCTGCTGCACCGCAGCCTGCACGACGGGTTCACCGCCGAACTGGCCCGCCGCGCCGACCTGATCCGGCTCGGCGACGGCCTGGCCAAGGGCACCGAGACCGGTCCGCTGGTCACCGCCGAGCACCGCGACAAGGTCGAGCGCCTGATCGCGGGCGCCGTCGCCGAGGGAGCGGTGGTCCGCGCCGGCGGCGGACGCCCCACCGAGCCCGAGCTCCAGGCCGGCTTCTTCCTGCGGCCCACCGTGCTGGACTGCTGCCACGCCGGCATGACCATCGTCCGCGAGGAGGTGTTCGGCCCGGTCCTGACCGTCGAACTCTTCGACGAGGAGGACGAGGTGGTGGCCCTGGCCAACGACACCCCCTACGGCCTGGCCGGCGCCGTGTGGACGCAGGACGCCGGACGCGGCGAGCGGGTCGCGGCGCGGCTGCGGCTGGGCACCGTCTGGATCAACGACTACCACCCCTATGTGCCGCAGGCCGAATGGGGCGGGTTCAAGCAGTCCGGCACCGGCCGCGAACTCGGCCCGTCCGGCCTCCGCGAGTACCAGGAGACCAAGCACATCTGGCGCACCGTCACTCCCGCCGCCCAGCACTGGTTCGCCGGCTGAGGGCAGCACCGCCCGGCCCCGCCCCTACTCCCCTCCCTTCCCCCTTCCTCTCCCCTTCGTCTCCGCAGCACCCAGGTTTTCCACCGGTCCTCGCAGCACGCACGACCCCCCCACACACACCTGCCTGCCCCTGGAGCGACCATGAGCAATCCGGGAACCACCAGCACCACCGCACCGCCCCCGAGCGACGACAGCACCGACCTCGCCCGCTTCGGCTACACCCAGCAACTGGAGAGATCCCTCGGCTCCTTCTCCAGCTTCGCGGCGGGCTTCAGCTATATCTCGATCATGACCGGCGTGTTCCAGCTCTTCGGCTTCGGCTTCGCCTCCGGCGGCCCGGCCTTCATCTGGACCTGGCCGCTGGTCTTCATCGGCCAGGGAGCCGTCGCCCTCTGCTTCGCCGAGATGGCGGGTCAGTTCCCGCTCGCCGGCTCGGTCTACCAGTGGTCCAAGCAGATAGCGCGACCGGGCACCTCGTGGATGTCCGGCTGGATCATCACGGTGGGCTCGATCGTCACCGCGGCGGCGGTCGCCGTCGCCTACCAGATCATCCTGCCGCAGGTCTCGCTGATCTTCGAGATCGTCGGCGGCTCCTCCGACGCGGGCGTGACCACCACACCCGCCGGCGCGCAGAACGCCATCATTCTGGCCCTGGGTCTGGTCGTCTTCACCACGATCGTCAACATCATCGGCGTCCGGCTGATGGCGAAGATCAACAACTTCGGCGTGGCGGTCGAGCTGATCGGCGTCACCCTGCTGATCATCATGCTGGCCATCCACATCAAGCGCGGCCCGCAGGTGGTGCTGCAGACCCAGAGCACCGGGGCCGG
This sequence comes from Streptacidiphilus sp. EB129, assembly GCF_041262645.1. Taxonomy (NCBI): domain Bacteria; kingdom Bacillati; phylum Actinomycetota; class Actinomycetes; order Kitasatosporales; family Streptomycetaceae; genus Streptacidiphilus; species Streptacidiphilus sp. EB129. The sequence continues at coordinate 89,356 of NZ_JBGCCS010000020.1, read as the reverse complement.
TCACTCCTGGGGTTACCTGGGCGCCTTCCTGGTCGCCTCGCTGATGAGCGCCTACGTCTTCTACGGCTTCGACACCGCCGGTTCGCTGGCGGAGGAGACGAAGGAGCCGCGCCGGCACGCTCCGCGCGCCATCCTCCGGGCGCTCACCGCCGCCGCGATCGCCGGCGGGCTGCTGATGCTGGTCGGGATGATGGCGGTCGGCAACATCAAGGCGTCCGAGATCGGCACCCTGGGCATGCCCTACCTGATCAAGAGCACCCTCGGGAACGGCCTGGGAGACGTCTTCCTGGTCTGCTCGGCGATCGCGATCACGGTCTGCTGCCTCGCCGTGCAGACCGCGGCCATCCGGCTGCTCTTCTCCATGGCCCGCGACGGACGGCTCCCCTTCGGCGCGCGGATCGCCAAGGTCAACCCCAGGTCCGGCACCCCGGTCCTGCCCGCCGTCATCACCGGCGTGCTGACCATCGTGCTGCTGCTCGTCAACATGGGCAACCAGCGGGTGTTTTACATCCTCACCTCGGTCGCGATCATCCTCTTCTACATCCCCTACCTGATGGTGACCACCCCCATGCTGGTGCGCCGGCTGCGCGGCGACTGGCCCCGCGCGGACCACGGCCCGTTCTTCAGCATGGGCCGCTGGGGCGTCGTGGTGAACCTGGTGGCCGTGCTCTACGGCGCGGCGATGACCGTCAACCTGGCGTGGCCGCGGGCCGCCGTCTACGGCAACGACCACTGGTACTACCAGTGGGGCGCCATCGTCTTCACCGGCGCGATCTCGGCCGTCGGCGGGCTGCTCTACCTGCGCTACCGGAACCGCACCGCGCCGCAGGGACCGGCCGCGATGCGGCTGGTGACCGACGACGGCCTCGCGGCCGAGTCCTGACGGCAGCTCAGGCCGGGGTGGAGGGGCGCCGGGACCACCCGGCGCCCCTCCGCCCGAGCAGGGCGGGAGGTCAGGCCAGGCGGAGGTGGCCGAGCCGGGCCGAGACCTCCTCGGCGGCGGACCGCACGGCGGCGGCCACCGAGGGGATGCGCTCCTCGGTCAGCCGGAAGGACGGGCCGGAGGCGCTGATGGCGGCCACCACCTGCCCGTTCTGCGCGTACACCGGGGCCGCGACGGCGTTCAGGCCCTGCTCCAGCTCCTCCACGCAGGACGCGAATCCGTCCGTCAGGATCCGCTCCAGCTGGGCCGACAGCACGTCCGGGTCGGTCACCGTGCGCGGCGTGTAGCGCTCCAGCGGGGTGGCCAGCCGCTTCTTCAGCAGCTCCGCCGGCAGGTGCGCCAGCAGCACCTTCCCGCTGGACGTGGCGTGCAGCGGGGTGCGCTGGCCGACCCAGTTGTGCGTGGTCAGCGCCGAGGGGCCGAACACCTGGTCGATGTTGACGGCCTCGTCGTCGTCGAGGATCGCCACGTTGATGGTCTCGGCGACCTCGACCGCCAGCCGCTCGCAGACCGGGCGGCTCTGCTGCGACAGGTCCATCCGCACGGTGGCCGCGCCCGCCAGCCGAACCAGGCCGAGCCCCAGGCGGTACTTCCCGCGCTCCCCCGGCTGCTCGACCAGGCCGCGCATCTCCAGGGCCGCGGTGAGGCGGAACGCCGTCGACTTGTGCACGCCGAGCTCGGCCGCGAGCTCGGTGACCCCGGTCTCGCCCCGGCGGGCGAGGATCTCCAGGATGGTCACCGCCCGGTCCACGGACTGCACCGGGGACTCCGGCTGCTGCGCTCTCCCCGTCCCCTCGGGGGACTTGCCGCTCCCACTGTTGCTCATAACGCAACATTATGTCGTATGGCGAGACGCGGGACCACCTTGGCCATCCGGGCTACGCCGTCATGTCCCAGTACCGGGTCACCGCCTCCGTGTACCTGGTATGGGACGGGTTGCGACCCACGTGCTGAAACGCCCAGTCCTGCGCCGTGGTGAGCTCCGGCGTCTCCTCGGACCCCTCACCGCAGGCGTCGCACACGATCCGGCGCGGCGTCTCGGTACTGAGCCGACGCATCGTCCACTGGACGAAGCGAAGAACCGTGTGCGCCGCCATCAGCCGCACTCCTCTGCCACCGGGATGTCCGAACCGCCGTCGCTGTCGCCGAGGTAGGAGGGACGGTCGTCCGTGCTCCACGGAAGCAGCCGGGGCACCTCCTCCCTCGGGCCGGCCGTCACGACGCCACCGCCCTGGCCCGGCCGTGGGCCTGGCGCTCGTGGCGGGCCGTCAGGACGCGGACGTCCGCCTGCCTGGTCCGGTCCCCGCCGCCAGGGCGGTCCCTCGTTCCTCGGCCAGCCGCGCGCACTCACGGCAGCCGCTCTCCTGGTCCTGGTCGCTGCGCTCCATGCAACTGTTCGACGCCTTCGCCTCGAAGGAGAAGTCCCTGCACGTGAACTCGGGTAAGCACAAGGATCTGCCCCGGTTCGAGGCCGACAGCGCGGTCCGGTTCTTCGCCCGGCACCTCGGCAGCACGGTCACCTCGCCGGCCTGACGTGGGTGGTTGCGGTGTCCAGCCGGCCGGCCGGACACCGCAATCGCGGGCTCAGCTTGAAACCGACCGCACTGATGCCGGTTGGCCGCAACGTTGTGCACGGACGTGCGGGCTACTGCGGTGGTCCTCTTGACAAGCCTCCGACGGGCGGAAACCATGTTGCGTAATCCGAATCGTGTTGTGTAATGCGATACGCGCCCTCCTCGGCGGGGGTGAGGATCCGAAGCTGGAGGTTCCCATGATCACGGTGTGCCGGATCGAAGACCTGCCGCCGGGCGAGGCGCTCCGGGTGACCGAGGGCGTGCCGGCCCCGATCGCCCTGTTCAACGCGGACGGCACCGTGTACGCCGTCGACGACACCTGTACCCACCAGGACGCCTCGCTGGCCGACGGCTGGCTGGAGGGCTGCTTCGTCGAATGCCCGCTGCACGCGTCCTCCTTCGACCTGCGCACCGGCCGGCCGACCTGCCTCCCCGCGAAGCAGCCGCTGAAGACCCATCAGGTCACCCTGACGGACGGGTTCGTCGTCCTGCACGTCACGGTCGGCGAACCGGCATGAAGTCGGTCACGGTCGTCGGCGCCTCACTCGCGGGCCTGAGCACTGTGCGCGCGCTGCGCGAGCAGGGCTTCGACGGGTCGGTCACGGTCGTCGGCGAGGAACGCCACCAGCCGTACGACCGCCCCCCGTTGTCCAAGGACTTCCTCAAGGGCGGGCTGGACGCCGACGCGCTCGCGCTCGGCAGCCCCGGGGAGTACGCCGACCTGGACGCGCGCTGGCTGCTCGGCGAGCGGGCCGTGCGACTGGACCCGGCGGCCCGCAGCGTCACCCTGGCGGGCGGCCGGGAGCTGCGCTCCGACGCCGTGGTCATCGCCACCGGGGCCCGCCCGCGTACCCTCCCCGGCACTGACGGCCTGGCCGGCGTGCACACCCTGCGCACCCTGGACGACGCCCTCGCCCTGCGCGCGGACCTGCTCGACGGCCTGCCCCGAGTGGTGGTCATCGGCGCCGGCTTCATCGGCGCGGAGGTCGCCTCCACCGCGCACTTCCTCGGGCTGGACGTAACGATCGTCGAGGCCGCCGAGGTTCCGCTGGAACGGGCACTGGGGCGGGAGATGGGGCTGGTCTGCTCCTCGCTCCACGCCGACCACGGGGTGCGGCTGCTCCGCGGCACCGGCGTCGCCGGCCTGGTCGGCGACGGTCACGCGCCCGGCGACGGTCCTGCCACAGGCCGGGGCCGGGTGGCCGGGGTCCGGCTGGCCGACGGGCGGCTGCTGCCCGCCGACGTGGTGGTAGTCGGCGTCGGCGTCAGGCCGGCCACCGACTGGCTGGCCGGTTCCGGACTGACGCTGGAGGACGGAGTGGTGTGCGACGCGGGGTGCGGCACCGGCATCCCGGGCGTGGTCGCGGTGGGCGACGTGGCCCGCTGCCCCGACCCCTTCACCGGACGGCACGCCCGCATCGAGCACTGGACCAGCGCCACCGAGCAGCCCGCGACGGCCGTCCGCACCCTGCTGTCCGGGACTTCGGCGACCGCCCCGGCCCGGCCGCCGTACTTCTGGTCCGACCAGTACCAGGCGCGGATCCAGCTGGCCGGACACGTCGGCGCCGATGCCGAGCCGCACCTGGTCGAGGGCGATGTCGACAGCCGCTCCTTCGTGGCCGTGTACCGGCGGGCCGGGCATGCCGTCGCCGTGCTCGCCATGAACCAGCCGAAACTCTTCAACCGGCTCCGCCGCTCACTCACCCCGACCTCCACGGTCGTCGTCTCGCCGGCCTGACAGCCGGGTGATTCAGAGTTCGCGCAGGAACGGCACCAGGGTGCCGAGCATGGGATTGCGGTCGGCGTCGGCGAACACCACGTCGAGGTGGGTCATGGTGTCGTCACCCGCATAGGTGGCCGTGGGGATCCGCGAGTGCGAGACCACCCACTGAGCGGCGGTGTTGACCGTGCCATGGGTCAGTCCGGACTCGAAGGAGTACAGCGGTACGTCGATCTCACCGGCGTGCCACAGCCGAAGGCCGAGTACTCGCGCCGCCGGGGTGTCCCCGTACGCGTCGGCGGCGGAGAGGTCGAGGGTGAGCCGCTCGGGCCAGTACCACTCCATCGCGGCCGGCGCCGGGCCGGCGTAGTCGCGGGCCAGCGCCTGCGGCCGGGTGTGCGCCGGGTTGATGCTCAGGTCCGCGACCAGCGGATGGCTGACGAACAGCCAGTCGATCAGCCCCTGGTTCGTCACCGGCCGGGTCGGACGCAGCACCGCGGGCAGCAGCGGCGCCAGCGTGGACGGTGCGTCCGGGGCCGCCACGGCGTACTGGGCGGCCAACTGCGTGTCGATCGCCAGCGACTCGGTGCGGTCGACGGTGGCCTGCGGGTCGAAGACCTCACCGGCGGCGATCTGCGCGAGCTGCGCGGTGGCCTGCTGTGCCGTCACCCGGTAGGTGTCGCCCTCGCCCGCGAAGGCGTCGTGGACGCCGCCGTCGATCAGGACCAGGCCGGAGATGTCCCGGTAGCCGGGGTGGCCGTCGAAGTCCCACGCGGCGTAGGCCAGCGCGGTCGCCGCGCCCCAGGAGTGACCGCCGAGCACCACCGTGCGCCGGCCCCCGTCCCCGGCCGTCCGCACCACCTGCCGCAGGTCGGCCAGCTCCAGCGCCAGGCCCCAGTCGCCCACGTACGGCGCGCTCTGCGCGGTGGTCGGCCGGTACCGGCCGCCGAGGTAGTAGGCGGCGGCCCGGTCCGGGCTGCCGGCGCGGAAGCCGCTGAGATCGGCCAGATCCTGCTCCCGCCGGTCCACCGCCCAGATCTGGGTGCCGGGCAGGCGCTCGGCCAGGCTGCGGGCGAGCGCGCCGAAGTCCCCGGCCGCGCCGAACTGGCCGGGGACCAGCACCAGCACCTGACGGGCCGTCGGCGACCCGACCCGCAGGACATGCACCGCGTCGTCGGCGACCGGGCCGGACCCGGCGGCCCCGCGCACGGTGATGTAGTCCTGCTGGAGGTGACGGGCCCCGGCGGCGGCCGGGGCCGTGGCGGAGGCCGGTGCGGCGAGGCCGAGGACGAGGGCGCCGGTCACGGCGAGAAGCTTCCAGGAACGCATTCCATGACTCCATCTTCGAGGGCGTTGTGCTCCGAAGGAGGAGGCGCGGCGGCCCCACGGTCCATGCTGTGCTCCAACTCACAGCCGACGGTGGCTCGCTGGCTTCAGGTGCCGAACCCTTCCGGCATGGCTCTGGCGGGTTGGCGGCGCCGTCCTTACTGTCAGGTAAGGACTGTGGACATGTCATCCCTGGAGGCACGGAATGAGAACACACCGCACTTCGCGCTTACTCTCGGTCGCGGCCGGCGCAGCCGTCCTGCTCGGCGGGGCGGTCGTCGGTCCCGCGACCGCCGCCCGGGCCGCGAGCCCGCTGCGTGACGTCCTGGTGGTGGGCAACAGCCAGGCGGGCACGGTGAGCTTCATCGACGCGCACACCTTCCAGAACCTCGGCTCGCTGAACGTGACCGCCGACGCGCAGCAACGCATCGACGCGATGGATCCGATCCAGTGGGCCGGATTCCTGGCGGTGACGTCGGTGGAGGGCGGCAACCGCTGGGTGGACGATGCCACGCTCTCCCCCGACGGCCAGCGGCTGTACGTCTCGCGCGGCAACCTGGACGACGTGGCCGCGTACGACATCGCGACCGGCGCGCAGCTCTGGCGCACCCGGCTCGACGGCTTCAAGGCCGACCACGCGGCGCTCTCCCCGGACGGCACCCGCTACGTGGTCTCCGCCACCACGGCCCAGAAGGCGGAGGTGCTCGACACCGCGGACGGCACGGTCGTCGGCAGCTTCCCGACCGGGACCTATCCGCACCAGAACGACTACAGCCCGGACGGCAGGTACATCTACAACTCCAGCATCGGCGTCACCTCGCTGCCGAAGGCGCTGGAGTTCCTCAAGGGCAGCTTCCAGCTCACCAAGGTGGACGCGAAGACCCTCGCGGTGGTGCAGACCTGGACCTTCCCGCACGGCATCCGGCCGAACGTGATCGAGCCGGACGGCCGCACCATGTACACCGACCTGTCCTACCTCAACGGCTTCGTCCAGTACGACCTGGCGACCAGTCAGATCGTCAGGACGGTGACCATGCCGTACAGCGCGGCCGGGGCCGCACTGAGTCCGGACAGCTACCCGCAGAACTCGGCGCACCACGGGCTCGCCGTCTCCGGCGACGGGGCGAACGTGTGCGACGCCGGGACCATCGACGACTACGCCGCGATCGTCTCCACCGCCGACGACAGCACCCGGGGGACGGTCACCTACCCGAACGGCAGCCTGCCCTACTGGGCCACCAGCAGCGCGGACGGGACGCTCTGCTTTGTCTCGCTGAGCAAGGCGAACGCGGTCTCGGTGATCGACTACGCCACGGCGCGGGAGATCGCCCGGGTCCCGGTCGGCGCGTTCCCGCAGCGGGAGCGGACCGGCGGGATCGACCCGTCGGTACTGGGCGGCCTGTCCCCCTCGGCCGGCTGACGCGACGTCGGGCAGCCCCACCGGCCGGCGGGTTCAGTCGCCGGCCGGCTGGTGGCGGTAGAACCGGGCGGTGTCCGGCTCCAGCGGGGTGTTGCCCAGGATCAGGTCGGCGGCCTTCTCGGCGAGCATCATCACCGGAGCGTAGATGTTGCCGTTGGTCACGTACGGCATCGCCGACGCGTCGACCACGTGCAGTCCCTCCAGGCCGTGCACCGCCATGGTGGACGGGTCCAGGACCGACATCTCGTCGGTGCCCATCTTCGCGGTGCAGGAGGGGTGCAGCGCGGTCTCGCCGTCCTTGGCGACCCAGCGCAGGATCTCCTCGTCGGTCGAGACGTCCGGGCCGGGCGAGATCTCGCCGTCGCTGTACTCGGCGAAGGCGTCCTGGCCGAGGATGCTGCGGGTGACCCGGATGGCCTCGACCCACTCGCGCCGGTCCTGCTTGGTGGAGAGGTAGTTGAACCTCAGCGCCGGGTGCTCGCGCGGGTCCCTCGACCTGATCTTCACCGAGCCGCGGGCGTCGGAGTACATGGGCCCGATGTGGACCTGGTAGCCGTGCCCGCCGGCCGGCGCGGAGCCGTCATAGCGCACCGCGATGGGCAGGAAGTGGAACATCAGGTTGGGGTAGGCGACGTCCTCGTTGCTGCGGACGAAGCCGCCGCCCTCGAAGTGGTTGGTCGCCCCGGGGCCCTTGCGCAGGAAGAGCCACTCGGCCCCGATGAAGGGGCGCCGCCACATCTTCATGGCGGGCTGCATCGACACCGGCTGCTTGCACGCGTGCTGGACGTACACCTCAAGGTGGTCCTGCAGGTTCTCGCCGACGCCGGGCAGGTGCTGGACGGTTTCGACGCCCAGCGCGTCCAGTTCCGCCGCGTTGCCGACCCCGGAGAGCTGGAGCAGCTGCGGCGTGTTGATGGCGCCGCCGGAGAGGATCACCGTGCCGCCGGCGACCCGGTGCACGGTTCTGCCCTGGCTGTACTCCACCCCGGTCGCCCGCTTGCCGTCGAACAGCACCCGGGTGACCAGGGCACGGGTCCGCACGTCGAGGTTGCGGCGGCCCAGCACCGGGTGCAGGTAGGCGCGGGCGGCGCTGAGCCGCCGGCCGCGGCGCAGGTTGCGGTCGAAGGCGGCGAAGCCCTCCTGGCGGAAGCCGTTGACGTCGTCGGTGAGCGGGTAGCCGGCCTGCTGCACGGCCTCGAAGAAGGCGCCGAACAGCGGGTTGGTCACCGGCCCGCGTTCCAGGACCAGGGGGCCGTCGTGTCCGCGGAATCCGTTGCCGCCGACGGCGTCCTGATCGGCGGCGTCTTGATCAGCGGCGTCCTGATCGGCGAGGCAGTTCTCCATGCGCTTGAAGTAGGGGAGGCAGTGGGCGTAGTCCCAGTCCTTCATCCCGGCGTCGGCACCCCAGCGCTCGTAGTCGAGCGGGTTGCCGCGCTGGAAGATCATGCCGTTGATGCTGCTGGAGCCGCCGAGGACCTTGCCGCGGGCGTGGTAGATCCGGCGCCCGTTCATGAAGGGTTCCGGCTCGGACTCGTACTTCCAGTCGTAGAACCGGCTGCCGATCGGGAAGGTCAGCGCGGCCGGCATGTGGATGAAGACGTCCCACGGGTAGTCGGGCCGGCCCGCCTCCAGCACCAGCACCCGGTTGCCGGGGTCGGCGCTGAGCCGGGCGGCGAGGGCGCAACCGGCAGAGCCTCCGCCGACGATGATGAAGTCGTACTGCTGCAAGGTCATGGTGTCCTGCCGTTGCTCTCCGGGGCGGTGAGGCCGATTCTCCGAGTCAGGCGAGGGTGCTGCGAGCAGCGAGTTTCTCCAAGCGAAACTGCGTTCATACTGCGCAACAGTTTCGGGAACCACTCATGACGCGTCAAGGCCTCGACCACCCCCTTGCCAAACTGTTGTGATAGGCGCAACAGTGTGCATAGTCTGAAACAGCACCGAAGGGGTGAGTCACCTTGGCGAACCGTCCCGCGATGTCCCACCAGTTGCCCGAGCACCCCGACTGGCTGTGGCGCACCCCCGACCCCAAGCGCTCCTACGACGTGGTCATCGTCGGCGCCGGCGGGCACGGGCTGGCCACCGCCTACTACCTGGCCCGCAACCACGGCATCAGCAACGTCGCCGTACTGGAGCGCGGCTGGCTGGCCGGCGGCAACATGGCCCGCAACACGACCATCATCCGGTCCAACTACCTCTGCGAGGAGAGCGCGGCGCTGTACGAGCACGCGCTCAAGCTCTGGGAGGTGCTGCCGGAGGAACTGGACTACGACTTCCTGTTCAGCCAGCGCGGCGTGCTGAACCTCGCGCACACGCTCCAGGACGTCCGCGAGGGCACCCGCAGGGTCAACGCCAACCGGCTCGGCGGGGTCGACGCGGAGTGGCTCGACACCGAGCAGGTGCGCGACTTCTGCCCGATCGTCAACACCTCCCCCGACGTCCGCTACCCGGTGCTCGGCGCCACCCTGCAGCCCCGGGCCGGCATCGCCAAGCACGACCACGTCGCCTGGGCACTGGCCCGCCGGGCGGACGAGTACGGCGTCGACCTGATCCAGGGCTGCGAGGTCACCGGTTTCCTCCGGGACGGCGACCGCGTGGTCGGCGTGCAGACCAACCGGGGCCCGATCGCCGCCGGCAGGGTCGCGCTGGCCGCGGCCGGGCACAGCAGCGTCCTGGCGAAACTGGCCGGACTGCGGCTGCCGGTGCAGAGCCACCCGCTGCAGGCCCTCGTCTCCGAACTGCTGGAACCCGTGCACCCCACCGTGGTGATGTCCAACCACGTGCACGTGTACGTGAGCCAGGCGCACAAGGGCGAGCTGGTCATGGGCGCGGGCGTGGACGCCTACAACGGCTACGGCCAGCGCGGCTCCTTCCATATGATCGAGCATCAGATGGCGGCCGCGCTGGAACTGTTTCCCGTCTTCGCCAGGGCGCACGTGCTGCGCACTTGGGGCGGCATCGTCGACGTCACCCCGGACGCCTCGCCGATCATCGGCCCCACGCCGGTGGAGAACCTCTACCTCAACTGCGGCTGGGGCACCGGCGGTTTCAAGGCGACCCCCTCCTCCGGATGGGTCTACGCCCACACCATCGCCACCGGCGAGCCGCACCCGCTGGCCGCCCCCTTCGCGCTGGAGCGGTTCACCACCGGCGCCCTCATCGACGAGCACGGCGCCGCCGCCGTGGCCCACTGACCCACCATCCGGCAGGAGTCCCCCATGCTGCTGATCGCCTGTCCCTGGTGCGGCGAACGCGAAGAGCTCGAATTCCACTACGGCGGCCAGGCCCACGTCCCCTACCCGGCCGACCCCTCGGCGCTGTCCGACGCCGAGTGGGGCGAGTACCTGTTCGTCCGCGACAACCCCAAGGGGCCGTTCGCCGAACGCTGGTCGCACACCGCCGGATGCCGGCGCTGGTTCAGCGTCGTCCGCGACACCGTCACCCACGAGATCCTGGCCGTGCAGAGCAGTCGCTCGGTGGCGGCCGGCCAGCCGAAGCCGGTGATCACCCCATGACCGAACAGCACCCCATGCCCCCATCGCACCCCGCCCCCGACCGCCTGCCCGGCCGCCTCCCGCACGGCGGACGCGTCGACCGCTCCGCCCCGCTGCGCTTCAGCTACGACGGCGTGCCGTACACCGGGCTGCGCGGCGACACCCTCGCCTCGGCCCTGCTCGCCAACGGCCTGCTGCACACCGCCCCCAGCCTCTACCGCGGACGGCCGCGCGGCATCGTCACGGCCGGGGTCGAGGAGCCCAACGCCCTGGTCCAGCTCGACGGCCCCTGCTCCGAGCCGATGCAGCTGGCCACGACCGTGGAACTGTACGAGGGCCTGAGCGCGACCGGCCTCCCCGGACGCGGCCGGCTCGACCCCGCCCCGGACGAGTCCGTCTACGACAAGAGGAACGTCCACACCGACGTCCTGGTCGTCGGCGGCGGCCCGGCCGGCCTCGCCGCCGCACTCGCGGCCGGGCGCTCCGGCGCACGGGTGATCCTGGTCGACGACCAGCCCGAACTCGGTGGATCGCTGCTCTGCGGATCCCTGCTCGGGGGATCCCTGCTCGGCGACCGGGAGGAGATCGCCGGCGGACCGGCCCTGGCCTGGGTGGACGCCGTCCGCGCCGAGCTGTCCGCACAGCCGGACACCCGGATCCTCACCCGCTCGACCGCCACCGGCTACTACGACCACAACTACCTGCTGGTCGCCGAGCACCGCACCGACCACCTCGGCCCGCACCCGGTCCCCGGCGTCTCCCGGCAGCGGCTGTGGCACATCCGGGCCCGGCGGGTGGTGCTGGCGACCGGCGCCCACGAGCGGCCGATGGTCTTCGCGGGCAACGACCTGCCCGGCGTCATGTCCGCCGCCGCCGTGCGCGGTTACGTCAACCGGTACGCCGTGCTGCCCGGCCGCCGCGCGGTCGTGCTGACGACCAACGACCACGCCTACGCGACGGCGCTCGCGCTGGTCTCGGCCGGTGCGGAGGTGCCGGCGCTGGTCGACACCAGGCCCGAGCCGCCCACCGCGCTGGTCGAGGCCGCTCGCCGCGCCGGGATCGAGGTGCTCACCGGATCGGCCGTGGTCGGCACGAGGGGAGACTCCACCCGAGGAGACGCCCGGGTGGCCGCCGTGCGGATCGCCGCCCTGGACGCGGACGACGCGATCCGCGGCCCGGTCCGCGAGGTGGCCTGCGACCTGCTCGCCGTCTCCGGGGGCTGGAGCCCGGCCGTGCAGCTGTGGAGCCAGTCGCAGGGCACCCTGCGCTACGACGGCGACCTCGCCGCGTTCGTCCCGGACCGGGCGGCGCAGCGGGTCGACAGCGCCGGCGCCGCGCGCGGCGTCCCCGACCTCGGTGGATGCCTCGACGACGGGTTCGCCGCCGGTGCGCGCGCGGCTGACCTGGCCGGCTTCCCGGTCGCGGTGCCCGCCACCCCGCCGGTCTCCGGGGACGCGAGGCCCTCGCGGCCGCGACCGGTGTGGATCGTGCCGGGCGAGGAGGGCGACCCGGCAGACTGGCAGGACCACTTCGTGGACCTGCAGCGGGACGCCACCGTCGCGGACGTCCAGCGCGCGATCCGGGCCGGGATGCGCTCGGTCGAGCACATCAAGCGCTACACCACCATCGGCACCGCCCACGACCAGGGCAGGGCCTCCGGAGTGAGCTCCACCGGCGTCATCGCCCGGCTGCTCGGCGCCGGCTCGCCCGGCGAGGTCGGCACGACCACCTTCCGCGGCCCCTACGTCCCGGTCTCGTTCGCGCTGCTGGCCGGCCGCGAGCGCGGCGCGCTGTTCGACCCGGTGCGCACCACCGCGATCCACCCCTGGCACGTCGAGCACGGCGCGCTCTTCGAGAACGTCGGCCAGTGGAAGCGCCCCTGGTACTACCCGCGGCCCGGGGAGGACCTGGAGGCGGCGGTCCTGCGCGAGTGCCGGGCGGCCCGCGAGGGCGTCGCGGTGATGGACGCCACCACGCTCGGCAAGATCGACGTGATCGGCCCGGACGCCGGGGCGTTCCTGAACCGCGTCTACACCAACGGCTTCACCAAACTGGCCGTCGGCGCGGCCCGCTACGGCGTGATGTGCCGGCCCGACGGCATGGTCTTCGACGACGGGGTGACCCTGCGTCTCGCCGACGACCACTTCATCATGACGACCACGACCGGGAACGCCGCGGGCGTTCTGGAGTGGCTGGAGGAGTGGCTGCAGACCGAGTGGCCCGAGCTGCGGGTCCGGTTCACCTCGGTCACCGAGCAGTGGGCCACGGTCGCCGTGGTCGGCCCCGGGTCGCGCGAGGTCGTCGCCGCGGTCGCCCCCGAGCTGGACGTGTCCAACGACGCCTTCCCGTTCATGACGGCCCGTGAGACCCGGCTGGCGAGCGGCGTCCCGGCCCGGATCTGCCGGATCTCCTTCTCCGGCGAGCTGGCCTTCGAGATCAACGTCGCGAGCTGGTACGGCCTCTCCACCTGGGAGTCGGTGATGCAGGCCGGCGAGCCACTGGGCATCACCCCGTACGGCACCGAGACCATGCACGTGCTGCGCGCCGAGAAGGGCTACCCGATCGTCGGGCAGGACACCGACGGCACGGTCACCCCGCAGGACCTCGGCATGGAGTGGGTCGTCTCCAAGCAGAAGGACTTCCTCGGCCGGCGCTCCTTCCAGCGCGCGGACACCGCGCGCACCGACCGCAGGCAGCTGGTCGGCCTGCTGCCGCTGGATCCCGCCGTGCTGCTGCCCGAGGGCGCGCAGCTGGTGTCCGACGCCGACGCGCCGGTACCGACGCGGCCGCTGGGACACGTCACCTCCAGCTACCGCAGCGCCGCGCTCGGCCGCACCTTCGCCCTGGCCCTGGTCGCGGGCGGCCGCGAACGGCTGGGCGAGACGGTGTACGCGCCGCTGCCCGGCGGTGTGATCGCCGTGACCGTCACCGACAGCGTCCTCTACGACCCGAAGGGAACCCGCCGTGACGGCTGACACCCTGCGACACAGCCCGCTGGGGCACCTCGCCGACGTCTTCGCAGCGCACTCCACCACCGGCGACCGGGGAGTGGGCCTGCGCGAGATCCCCTTCCTGACGCAGCTCGACCTCCAGTTGGACCCGCACGGCACGGCCGCGCAGCGGATCGGGCGGGCGCTCGGCGCTCCGCTGCCGACCGACCCGAACACGGTCGCGGTCGCGGGTGCGCTGCGGGTGCTCTGGCTCGGCCCCGAGGAATGGCTCGTGGTCGGCCCGGACGGCTCCGCGCCCGCCACGGCCGCGATGCTGCGTGCGGCACTGGAGGACGAGCCCGGGTCCCTGGTGGACGTGTCCGCCAACCGCACCACGGTCGAACTGTCCGGCCCGGCCGCCCGCCGGGTCCTGGAGAAGGGCTGCGCCCTCGACCTGCACCCCCGCGCGTTCACGCCCGGACGCTGCGCACAGACGCTGCTGTCGAAGGTGAACGTGGTGCTGCACCAGGTCGACCTGGAACCGACCTACCGGCTGCTGGTCCGCGGCTCCTTCGCCCAGTACCTGGCGGACTGGCTGCTCGACGCCACGGAGGAGTACCGCCACCCGCGGCTCACGCCCTGAGGCCGGTCCCCGGTCCGCGCCTGAGAATGGGGGAGGGAGATCGGGAAGGCGCCAGGACACCGGACCAAGGAGAAGCATGAGCTCGGACATCTGGAACTACCGGCCGCAGTCACTCCCCGCCGGGGAGGTGGACCTGGTCGGCTTCAAGGTGGAGGCCACCGACGGCCACCTGGGCCATGTCACCGAGGCCACGCACGAGGTCGACTCGTCCTACCTGGTGATCGACACCGGCCCGTGGATCCTGGGCAGCCGGGTCCTGCTGCCGGCGGGCATCGTCACCCGGGTGGACGAACAGGCCCGGGTCGTGCACGTGGACCGCAGCAAGGACGAGATCAGGATCGCGCCCCCGTACCACTCCGACACCACGCCGGGCGACATCGCCTACCTCAAGCAGGTCCGGGACCACTACCAGCAGCAGGGCTGAACGACCGCCCGCCCGCCTCGCCCGTCCGCCCGCCTCACCCGCGGGCGGGGCGTCAGGCGACGAGGTGGGCGAAGACGACGACGTTGCTGGAGTACTGCTGGGTGGCGCGGTCGAAGGTGCCGCCGCAGGTGATCAGGCGCAGTTCGGGTCGCCCGGTGGCCGCGTAGACGGTGGTCTCGTCGAACTCGTCGCGCGGGATGACCCGGATGTCGTCGACGGTGAACTCGGCGGTGGTGTGGTCGGCGCGGGTCACGGCGACCTGGTCCCCGGGGCGGGTGAGGCTGATCGGGTAGAAGACGGCCGGTCCGGTGTGGGTGTCGACGTGGCCGACGATGACGGCCGTGCCGCTCTGGCCGGGTGTGACCGAGCCGGTGTACCAGCCGGCGGTGTACGGGCGGGCGAACGGCGGGGTGGCCACGGTTCCGTCCTCGGCGAGGCCCACGGGCATCAGGGGGGCGTTCACGCCCAGCCGCCCGATGACGACGCGCATCGGCGCGGACCGGGGCATCGGTGCGACGACCGCGGGCTGTGCGGGTGCCGGCCGGGTCGCGGTGGGCTGCGGTACCACGATCGGCCACGTGGCGCGGCCGACGTGCGGGGAGTCGGTGCCGCAGCCGCTCAGGCCGGCACTCAGCAGGACCGCCCCCAGACACACCGCGGTGGGGGGGGGCCGCCCGCCGCCCCCCCCCCCCCCCGGGGGGGGGGCGGCCGGCGCCCCGGGGGGGGGGGGGGGCGGGGGGGCCCCCCCCCCCCCCCCCCCCCCCCCCCCCCCCCCGGGGGGGGGGCCCCCCCCCCCCCCCCCCCCCACCGCGCAGGTGCGTGTCAGCCACCGATGTACCGGGTGCGGCCGGCGACGGACGCGGCCATGCCGCCGCCACCCGCCTCGACGCCGTGGTGGTCACGGTCGCAGCGGTCATGGTCCCGGTCCCGGTCGCGGTCACGGCAGCGGTCGTCGCGGCCCCGGTCGTCACGGTTCCAGTCGTCCCGGCCGCGGTCACGATCGCGGCAGCACTCGTGACGGTGACCGTCGTCGGCCTGGACGGCGGCCACGGTGCGCGGAACGGCTGCCTGGGCGGTGACCGGGGCGACGACGCCCGCCACGGCCATGGCCGCCACAGCAGCAACCAGAGCGTTACGCATCAGCTTCATTTTTCCTCCATCGCTGTCGAGGCGACACCGGCGCGGCGCCCCAGGTGATTCCTCGTCAGTTCTTCCCAATACCGGGGCAAATCGTCCTTTCTCATCCGATGTTCATGCAATCGGACGAGCGATCCGCGCACGGGGGCCGGGTCGCAACTGGCTGACATGCCGTCAGAGCGCGCGGCAGACCGCATGTCCGGACGCCCCAGCCCCACCTCGCCGGTGACGCAGGTCACCATGGAGGGCTCACCTTAAGCAGTGGGGCAAAACCGGGTAAATTCGGACATAAGGGCTGGTCGGAGGGCGTGTGGGCTGGGCCACTAAAGCGCCCATTTCCTTGCACTGCCGGACAAACCCGTGTGACGGTGATGAAGCGTTCAACGACGCCGCAGCCGGACACGGCAGCGCAGGGGTTCCCACGCCCCAGGGTGATTCCGCTCCCACTCAGCACCACGAGTCGGCAGGTGCGACTGCCGCGCAGGGCGGACACCCGTGCTCCACCTCCGCAGCAGCTGCATGTCCGCAGCGGCTGCGAATCCCACAAGTGGCACCCGCCTGCCTGCGGCAGGTCCGAACGCCCGGCTCCGGGCGTCGCCGCCACTCCCCCTGTCCATTGGAGTGACATGCGCATCAGCGCCCGTAAGCACACCCGCACGGCCACCCGCCTGCTCGCCGTCGCCGCCCTGGTCGGCGGGGCTGCCGCCGCCACCGCCGGCGCCGCGAACGCCGCCACCCCCACCCAGTACGGCTACGCGAACAACCTCTACGGCTGGATCGCCCAGGCGCAGTCCGTGCTCGCCGCCGACGGCGACCACGTCCCGCCGGCCGACGCGATCGCGGCCCGTGCGATGACCGAGTCCTCCGGCAACCCGCTGGCCCAGAACCACTGGGACGGCAACCAGGCCCTGTACGGCGGCACCTACGGCCTGATGCAGACCATCACGCCGACCTTCGACACCTGGGCGCTGCCGGGCTACGGCGACATCATGAACCCGGTCGACAACATCATCGCCAGCGTTCGTTACGCCAACCACACCTACGGCGCGTTCGAGAACATCGCCTACGGCACCAACGGCTACTGACGCTCCGTCGGCACCGCGCAACCGGGTAACAACTGCACACCGAAGCCCCGCCGGCCTCCGCTTGCCCTGACTCAAGCGGAGGGCGGCGGGGCTTCGGCGCGTGCTTCGGCAGGAGCGTGAATCAGCGGGACCGTGCTTCGGCAGGAGCGTGAAAGGGGAGAGCCCTACGGGGAGGGGACGACCTGACCCGCCCCGCCGTTGGCGGCGGCCGACGGCGTCGCCTGCGCGCCGGCCGCCACAGGAGAGCCGACCGGGGGGGCCGAGATGGACGGCACGGAGGAGACGGGAGAGGCCGACGGACGGCTCGACCCAGTGACGACCCCGCTGCCGGATCCGCCCTTCGCGCCGACCGACGGCATGGCCGGCGAGGACGAGACCGAGGGCGAGGGGGCCGAGGAGGGAACCGGGCCCGGCGTCGTGGGAGTCCTGCTGGGCGGGGTGGTGACGGCGGGCGGGGCGAGCGGCGCCACCGGGGCCGGGCGGCCCGGCACGCCGGTGAGATAGAGCGGAACGGCGATGCCCGCGGCGACCGCCAGGGTCAGACCACCGCCGGCGACCGCGCGCAGCCGTCGCCGCCGTGCCGCGCCGCGCCGGATCCGCTCGTACGAACCGGGCTGTGGCGCGAGCAGCACGGGAGCGGGACGCAGCAGGGTCGCCAGGTCCTCGTCCCCGCGATCCTCGTCCGGATCCTCAAGGTGTGCGATCAAGGTGTCCCCCGAGCTTCGAGCGCAGTAGTTCCCGTGCCGCGTGGAGATCGGCCTTGACCGTGCCTTCCTTTCGGCCCATCAGCTCCGACACCTCCCGGACCGGCAGATCAGCGTAGTAGTACAGCAGAACGGGAGTGCGCAGCCGCTCGGGCAGCGACTGCACGAGCAGGCGCACGGAGACCGAGGCGTCGTGGGGCTCGCCCTGGAGCCCCACGACGGCCTCGGTGGTCGCGCGCCGCATCGCCCTGCGCTCGCGTTCCAGTTTCCGCCAATGGTCGCGGACCAGGTTCGCCGCCGTCACGTACAGGAAGCCTCGTGGCTCCTGCACCTTCGTCCAACGGGCCCAGAGGCGGGTGAAGGCCTCGGCGGCGATCTCGTGCGCGGTGCCGTCGTCGTCGACCAGACGACGGCACCACCCGGCGAGGCTCGGGTAGAGGGCAGCGAACAGCTCGGATGCTGCTCTCTCCTGGGACCGGCTCAACGTTCTCCATGGTCTTCGGTGGGAAAGGGGCGCGACAGGTGATCAGACGCAGAACGGGACGTGGCCGTTCCCGCATTCGCCGCGCACCTGCCCACGCTCACAGATCAGCACCGCCGTGCGCCGCGACCGCTGTCGCCTCGGCCGAGGATCAGCCCTGGGCCTTGGCCCTGCGGCGCAGCGCGACGCCACCGCCACCGGCGAGCAGGACCACGGCGCCGATGCCCGCGCCGATCACTGCGGCGTCGTTTCCGCCGCCCGCGGCCACCGGCGGAACACCGGTGTCCGGCGCCCCCTTCGGCACGACGCCGGGCTGGCCGGCCGCCGGCGAGGTGGACACCTGCGGGACAGCGGCGGCGGCGCTCGGCGCCACCGAGCTCGCGCCCGTGCCCCCACCGCCGGCGACGGACACCGCGCCCGCCGCCGGGCTGGCGGAGACGCTCGGCGAGGCCGACGCGTCGGCGAGGGCGGGGCCCGCCGCGGCGAGCACCGCCGTGCAGGCCAGGGCGGCGAGGGTGACAACAGTCTTACGCATGGACAGCTTCTCTCTCATCGGCCCGCCTCCGCCGCCCTGGGGCGTGGTCGGCGGGCTGTGTTCCAGATCGAGCGGAGAGACGACGCAGCCCACGAGTCGGTTGTAAAGAGATGGCAAAGTACCTGGATGCCCCCTGATCCGACGTCACACGCCGAGCGCGATCCGCCGGTTCAGGGGGCGAAGGTGATCTCCGGGACCCGGGCTACGGCAGGGTCCACCGCTGGGCGGCGGTGCCGTTGCAGGTCCAGATCTGCAACCGGGTGCCGTCCGTGACGGAGGACGACGGATCGTCAAGACACAGCCCCGACTGGACGCCGACCAGCGATCCGCCCGGCCCGGGGGCCCACTGCTGGTTGGAGCCCCCGTTGCAGGTCCACAGCTCAACCTGGGTCCCGGCGCCGGTGCCCTGCCCGGTGACGTCGAGGCAGAGGCCGTTGGTGCGCAGGGTCCCGTCGATGTCCGCACGCCACTGCTGCGCGGGGGTGCCGTTGCAGCTGTAGAGGTCCACCGCCGCGCCCGCGGCGCTCGAACCCTGCCAGTCGTCCAGGCACTTGCCGGCCATGCCCGAGCCGACCGGTCCGGTCGGGGACACCCCCGGGTTGTGGTCGATGATCGCCCCGACCAGGGCGTATCCGGGGAAGTCCGTCCTGACCACGCCGGTGCGCGCGGTGCCGCCGGCGTTCAGGAAGTCCAGCAGGCGCTGGTTCTCACCGGTGCCGCCCAGGTAGCCGCCGGCCATGTCGGCCGGATCCGCCCCGAAGGGCGTGCAGTTGGACGAGGTGTAGGTGACGTACATGGCACCGGACTGGTCGTTGCCGGCCTTGACCAGGTTGGCCTGCGCCTCGCTCCACTTGGTCGCCAGGTTGCACTGGGTCCAGTCGTTCTCGACGTACTGGCCGGAGTCGCCGGTGGTCAGCTGGGTCAGCCCGAAACCCGGGTAGACCTGACCGCGCGGTCCGGTGAAGTCGGTCAGCACGATCCGGCCGCGCACCTGTCCGAGCGTCGGCATGGCGGCGGTGCTGCTGCCGGTGACGGTGGGCGCGTAGAACAGCCCCGGGTAGCGGGCGAGGTAGCTGTCGAGGATGCGGATCCGGTCCGCCTCGGTGGTGTTCGACGGGTCGTCGGCGCAGTGCCCGATGGAGGCGGTGCCGCTGCCGCCCTCGGTGGTGTCGGCGTCGCACTCGCCGTGCAGGTTCATCAGGATCGACTCGGTCGGATGGGCGCTCAGGAAGGCCTGGGCGTGGGTCAGCACGTCGTCGAAGTTCGCGTTCTGGTAGACGTCCGTGTGATGGATGGTGAAGGCCGTCCCACCGTTGACGACGCGCAGCCGGATGTCCACGGCCCGGATGCCGGCGTCCAGTTGCGCGGTGAGCGTGGCGGCGCTGTCGCCGTGGTCCTCCTGCGCCTCGTAGGCCCAGGGTGCGAGACCGCCGTGGATGGCGAGGGTGTCGTGGGTACCGGGGACCGACAGGCTGCCCAGGCTGGTGGCATCGGGCACCAGTCCCATCCAGTCGGGGTGGCTCTGCGTCGTCAGGCTGTTGAAGGCGCTCGTCGACGAGGTCGGCTGGGCGACCGCAGGGGTTGGTGCGGCCAGCGGACCGGCCGCCGCGGCGGCGAGCACCGCGGCGGCCGCGATCACGGTCCGGGGGAAGCGGGGCTTCAGCCTCAGCCTCGACGTCAGGTGCAGTAAGCCGGTGACGCCCTGGCGGAATTGTCGATCGTACACAGGCGGTTCCTCCTCAGATTTGGTCTCACCGTGGACGGCGAAGGAGTCAATCCCCGGATGACCAGATGAACATGACACATCATCATGTCTTCAACAAGGACGATGCGGCGCTCGGGCCGGAGCACGATCAGGACCGGCGATGGCCCGCAGCGCGGCCGCACCCGCTGCCAGCTGGGCGCGGCGCTCGGTTACCAGTCGGTAACTGAGCGAGAAGGGTGCTGCAGATACCTAGCGGTAACAAACGATGGCATGCCACATTCATGGCGCCACCGGCCGGCGGCTCCCCCACCCAGCGCGTCTCCTGACCCACGCAGGAGGCCGAACGCAGGAGTTCCGCCGTGCCCGAAAGCAGTGCCACACCCTCGCAGAGCCGCAGACCCTCGCAGAGCCGCAGCCCCTCGCAGAGCCGCGGACCCCTGCGGACCCACGGACTCCGGCGCCTCGCCGCCGCCCTGTTCGCCCTCCCCCTCAGCGCCACCGGCCTGCTGGTCGCGGCTGCTCCCGCCCACGCGGGCCCGGTCCCCGGTCCCGCAGTCGCCGTCTCCATGGGTGACAGCTACATCTCCGGCGAGGCCGGCCGCTGGCAGGGCAACAGCGACGACTCCGGCGGCAGCCGTGACGGCACCGACCTGGCCTACACCGGCAGCGGCTACAACCCCTCCAGCGTCTACGGCGGCACCTACTCCAGCGGGTGCGACCGTTCGGGCTCCGCCGAGGTCGACAGCGCGTTCGGGAGCACCGCGGCGATCAACATCGCCTGCTCCGGCGCCACCACCGTCAACGTCTTCCGCGCCGCCGACGGCGGCCAGTCCTTCAAGGGCGAGGCACCGCAGGCCGACCAGCTGGCGACGATCGCCGCGCAGCACAACGTCGACCTGATCACGCTCTCCATCGGCGGCAACGACCTCGGCTTCGCCAACGTCATCTCCAACTGCGTCGAGGACTACGAGGTCTGGTACTCCTACTGCCAGCCGTCCCAGCAGGCCGCGATCGACTCCGCCATGGGCCCCGCGATGGCGAACGTCGGGAAGTCCGTCGACGAGATCCGCGCGACGATGTCCGCCGACGGCTACGCCGCCTCCGACTACCGCATCGTGCTGCAGTCGTACCCCTCCCCGATCCCGCGCAGCTCGGAGAACCGCTACCCCGAGAGCGGCTGGAGCCGGACCACGGACGGCGGCTGCCCGTTCTGGAACGCCGACGAGGACTGGGCCCGCGACACCATGGTCCCGGAGATCTCCGACCATCTCGCCGCCGTCGCCGCCGACCGCGGGGTGCAGTTCCTGGACCTGCGCGACTTCCTCCAGGGCCGCGAGGTGTGCAGCACCGCCACCCGCCTGGCCACCTCCACCCAGGAGCCGTCGGCGACCACCAGCGAGTGGGCCCGGTTCCTCACCACCGGCGCCACCCAGGGAACCCTGCAGGAGTCCTTCCACCCGAACTACTACGCCCAGCTGGCCCTCGGCCGCTGCCTGGCCCTGATCCAGGCCCAGCCGACCGGCAACTTCGCCTGCCGCAACACCCCGGGGCAGGACGCGTCGGGGGTGTACCTCGCGGGCATCTCCTGACCGGACGCGACGCGGGCCCGGTCAGCGACGCGGGCCCGCTCAGCGGGACGGGCCCGGTCAGCGGGACCGCGCGGGAAGCAGTCCCGCCGTGCCGTGCTCCGCGGCGGCCGCCTGGGCGCGCAGGGCCGTGAGCGTACGCACGTCCGCGGCGTGGCCGAATCCCTCGGCCGCGCTGCGGTCCGGCGTCTCCAGGATCAGCGGCACGCCCTCGGTCGCCGGATGGCTGAACAGCTCGCGGAACGCCGGGGCGCCGATGCGACCGTCACCGATGTTGGCATGGCGGTCCCGGTGCGACCCGGCGGCGTCCTTGGAGTCGTTGGCGTGGATCAGCCGTAGCCGTCCGGGCCCGAAGGACGCTTCGAGCACGTCGAGCGCGTCGGCCATCCCGCCGGGCGCGGCCAGGTCGTGCCCGGCGGCGAAGGCATGGCAGGTGTCCAGGCAGACGCCGACCCGGGGGTGGTGGTCCAGGGCCTCGGCATAGGGGGCCAGGTCCTCCATCCGCGAGCACAGCGACCTGCCCTGGCCGGCGGTGGGCTCCAGCAGCAGCCAGGGCACCGGGGCGCCGCCGGGCCGCTCCAGCCGGTCCAGTTCCTCCAGCAGCGGACGGACGTCGGCCCGCACCTGCGCCAGCGCGGCGTCACGGCGCGAGCCGCCGTCCCCGGTCGTGCCCACGGCGGAGCCGGTGTGGACCACCACGCCCCTGGCGCCGATGGCATGCGCGCGCAGCAGCGAGTGGCGCAGCGAGACGCCGGAGCGCTCCCGGGTGGCGGGGTTGTCCGAGCCGAAGTTGATCAGATACGGCGCGTGCACATAGGCGGGGATGCCGTCCCGCTCGCAGGCCTCGCGGAACTCCGCGTCCCGGGCCGGGTCGCCGGCCGGGGTGGCCCAGCCGCGCGGGTTGGCGGCGAAGACCTGCACCGCCTCGGCGCCGATCGCGCGCGCGTACGCGAGCCCGGTCCCGACCAGCCCTTTCCCGGCGACCGGGACATGGGCCCCGACGGGGTTGCGCTGCGGCCGGGCGACGGGGACGGAGGAGGATCGCATTCCGCCGATCCTCTCACGCGTCCCCCCGCCGGCCCGGCGCGACCCGTTTCCGGCCCGCAGCACGACCGCGTGAAGCTCACGACGACGCGGAGTGCGGGCGCCTCCGGGACGCGGCCGGTCCGCCCGCGCGTCCACCACGGTCACCCCTCGCCTGCGGCTCTCCCGCCACCTCGCCGGTTGGCGCGGCCTCCCCCTGCTTCAGCAGGCGGCCCCGTAGGGCCAGGTCGATCTCGAAGCGGGAGTGCGGGTCCGTCAGCGCGCTGCCGAACAGGGCCTCCAGGCGGCGCATCCGCTGGCGTACCGTCTGCGGATGCAGTCCCAGGCTGCTCGCCACCTCGGGGGCGCTGCCGCTGCTGGCCTCCAGCCAGGCCAGCAGCGTCGCCTCCAGGCGGCGTCGGCGGTTGGGGGTGAGTCCGCTCAGCGGAGCGAGGCAGCGCTCGCTGACCAGCCCGACCAGTGCCTGGTCGCCGAGGAGCAGGACCGCGGACAGGTTCTCGTCGCAGTAGGTGGGGCCGGCGCCGGCGGCGAGGACCGTGCCGGACGGTCGCTCGGCGACGGTACGGGCCCAGCGCAGCGACTCGGCGGCCTGTGCCCAGGGCACCGAGGGGCCGACCACCGCAGGCTGGTCACCCAGTACCTGAGCGAGCCGCTCGCGGGTGCCCGGAGCGTGCGGCTCCGGGAGGATGAGGAACCCGGCGGGACCGTCCAGGTGCGCGAGTACGTCCGGCCAGCGGCGCAGCCGGGCCTCGGCGGCGCCGCCGAGCGGGGCGCGGTCCAGGTGCGGGTCAGCGGTTCCGGCCGGCGGCAGCACGACGGCGGACAGCACCGCGGGCAGCTTCCACCGGGCCGCCCGCGCCGCCTCGGCCACCGCCGAGGCGGGTTCGCTCGCCAGCAGCGACCGGAGCAGCTTCTCGCGCAGGAAGCGCTGCGTGCCGGGTTCGTTCGCCTGCGCCTGGGCGTAGCCCGCGGCGGCGGCGACCACGATCTGGTCGGCATAGGCGAAGATCACCTCCGCCAGCAGGGCCAGCGTCCCGGTGGAGACTCCGGTGTGCCGCGCGACCATGGCGTACCGGCGCCAGACCAGGCGGGCGCCGAGCCGGTAGGCGGACTGCAGCAGGTCCAGGCTGCGGCCGGCCCGGCACTCGCCGCGCCCCAGGGCGCGGTGGACGGTGGCGGAGGCGGCGCTGGAGTTGGAGCCGGAGCTGAGGTTACC
This sequence comes from Streptacidiphilus sp. EB129, assembly GCF_041262645.1. NCBI lineage: Bacteria > Bacillati > Actinomycetota > Actinomycetes > Kitasatosporales > Streptomycetaceae > Streptacidiphilus > Streptacidiphilus sp. EB129. The sequence continues at coordinate 65,392 of NZ_JBGCCS010000020.1, read as the reverse complement.
GGCGATCAGGTCGGCGAAGTGGTCCAGGGAACGGCCGGTGGCACGGCGGATCCCCGCCCCGGAGTCCTGCTCGAAGAGCAGGTCGTACTCCGGTATCTGACGGCATGTCTGCTCGACGATCTCGGACACCAGCCGCGGGTTCTCGCCCCGCACCAGCCTGGCGAAGCCCGGCGGGAGCGCCACCCACGGACGGTCGTGCGGCACCGTGCGCGGTACGTCTCCATGGCGTCCGACGGACTGGGGCACGGTCAGCCGGTCGCGGTGGCCGATGATCGAAGCGGCTCGCGGTGGGCAGGCTGATTCAGCGCGCTGCGCTGCGAGGCCCGAGCTGCGGTGAGTTGCGGTGGACATGCAACCTCCTTCGCCGGTCCGGGTGCCCCGGCTCCGTGAGGCTGAGCCGGCGGTCCCGCTGACCTTTGGAGTGATGTGACGGCCTGGGTCCGGTGGGGCCGGTCAGAGCCGTTGGGCCCGGAGAGTCACGTGTGACCACCTGGCCCGAGCGAGCATAGAGGGAGGAAACCGCCCGGAACCGAACCTGGCGTCACCGTTAGGAATTCATAAGGGAGTTCGGGTGCTCGTGACGAATTCCTTACGGACGCTCCATGAACGGGAACACGGGAGACATCGACCGGACAACATCAATGCCACCGATCAGGATGGGCACCACCTGCAAGCGGGAGGCTCGAATGACCCCTGGAACGGCGCATCAGCCCGGCGGCCGGCGCCGCGGCCGGCGACACCGCCGTGCCCTGTGGCGGGCCGGAATCCTGCTCACCATGATGGCGGGAGTCACCGCGGCCACGGCGTCGGGCGTTCACTCCAAGGCGACGCAGCGGCCGTCCCCGGCCGCCGCGACGAAGGGCGCCCCGACCCACCCGGCCTCGGTCGGCACCCCCTACAGCGTCCCCTCCCCCGGCAGCTCGAACCCCGTCGGCCAATCCGGGAGCGGCCCGCAGGGCAGCAGCCAACAGGCAGGCGGCCGGCAGGGGGTGGGCTGGCAGGAGGTCGGCTGGGCGAACCACGGAAGCATGGACCACGACCCTGCGGTGTCGCACAGCGGCAGCGGATCCCTGCGACTCACCGCACCCGCAGGCGGATACGTCGTCGCGGATCTGGCCTCCCGCATGGCGATCGGGCCCGGGAGCCACACCTACTCCGCCTGGATCAGGACTCAAGGACCGTCAGGTCAGCAGGTCTGCCTGGACCTGCTCTTCTTCGACGACTCGGGCCGCCCGGTCGGCTCGGACCACAACGCGTTCTCGCTGGGCGGCACCCACGACTGGGAACACGTCTCGATCACCCTGGACACTCCCGTCGGCGCGGATCGGGGTGACCTCCAACTACGACTCAGTGACCAGGGGTTGAGTCAGGGCGGCGTCGCCTGGTTCGACGACGTCGCGGTAGCGGCGCCGTGAGGCGGCTGACCCGAGCCGTACGACTTCCGTAAGCAGCCGTCGCCCGCTCCGCCGCCCCCGGACGCTGTCTCATGGAGTCGCTCCGGACCGCGCGCTTCCGCTCGCGAGTGCCGGCAGTCGCACCCAGGGCACAGCGATGGACGGGAGATGTGAACGGAATGCGCAACAGCTCGAAGCACTCCGCAGGCACCAGGCAGCGCCCGCGCGGCAGACGACTACCGCGGGCGCTCCTCGCGGCGCTGAGCGGGCTGGTCGCGGCGTTCGCCGCCCTGGCCGTCGCCGAACTGGCGTCAGTGCCGGTACGGCCGCAGGCAAGCCCGGTCACGGCGGTGGGCGAATCGGTCATCGACCAGACCCCCGGCGCGGTCAAGGACTTCGCGGTGCGCAACTTCGGCACCAACGACAAGCTCATGCTGCAGCTGGGCATCCTGGTGCTGCTGGCCCTGTTCGCCGTGGTGCTCGGACTGCTCGCGGCGCGGCGGCGACGGACCGGTTCGCTCGGAGTACTCGCCTTCGGCCTGCTCGGTGCCCTTGCCGCCCGGTCCCGCCCGGACGCGGGCAGCTGGGACGCGCTGCCCTCGGTGGTCGGCGCGCTGGTGGGCGCAGCCCTCCTCTACTTCCTCGCGGGACGGCTGGCCTGGCGGCCACGGCCATGGCCGTGGCGAGCAGGTGCGTCGGGCACGACGGGTACGACGGGTACGACGGCCCCGCCAGGTGCGGCGGATGGAACCCCGGCTCCGGCGTACGACCGGCGTGGATTCGTCCTGCTGGCACTGGCTGCCTCGGTGGCCTCCACCGGGGCCGGGCTGCTGGGCCGGAAGCTGAACGCGGCCGGCGGCGCCAAGGCCGTGGCGTCCCGGGCCTCGGTCGTACTCCCCACCCCGGCGGCCACCGCCACAGCGGCGCCGCCGGGCGTCGACCTGAGGGTCCCCGGCCTCAGCTCCTTCACCACCTCCAACGCGAGCTTCTACCGGGTGGACACCGCCCTGGTCGTGCCCCAGGTCGACGCCGACACCTGGCGGCTGCGGATCCACGGCAAGGGCGTGACCAAGGAGTTGGACCTCGGGTACCACGACCTGCTCGGCCGCGGCGTGGTCGAGCGCGACGTCACCCTGATGTGTGTCTCCGACGAGGTCGGTGGCTCCTACATCGGCAACGCCACGTGGACCGGCGTTCCGCTGGCTCCGCTGCTGCGCGAGGCGGGGGTCCGGCCGCCCTCCCAGGGCGGGCCGGCCGACCAGTTGCTGGCCCGGTCGGTCGACGGCATGACCATCGGCAGCCCGGTGGAGGCCGTGCTGGACGGGAGGGACGCCCTGCTCGCCGTGGGCATGAACGGCGAACCGCTGCCGTTCGCCCACGGCTTCCCGGTGCGCATGGTCGTACCCGGGCTGTACGGCTATGTCTCCGCCTGCAAATGGCTGCAGGATCTGGAACTCACCAACTTCGCCGACTACGACGCCTACTGGGCGAAGCGCGGCTGGTCGGCGCAGGCCGCCATCAAGACCGAGTCCCGGATCGACACCCCCAGGGCGTCCGCCAGGGTCACCGCCGGGACGATCCCCGTCGCCGGTGTCGCCTGGGCACAGCGCAAGGGCATCGCACGGGTGGAGGTACGGGTGGACGGCGGCCCCTGGCACCCGGCCGTTCTCGCCGCCCAGGACACCACGGACACCTGGCGGCAGTGGGTCTGGCAGTGGCCTGCGACGCCGGGAGCGCACACCCTGGAGGTACGCGCGACCGACCGGACCGGCTACGCGCAGACCGACCAGAAGGTCGATGCCCGACCGAACGGCGCGACCGGATTCCACTCCGTAGCCGTCACCGTTGCCTGAGATCCGCCGCCTGCGGGTGGGAACGGCGCAGGTCGGCGGAGGAGCGGTAGGAGCGGGCGACCGGGGTGCCGTCGCCCGTGTCCGGTACCAGGTCGCGGATCAGTCCGTGGTCCGGGGAGAGGCCGCAGGCCGGATCGGTACGGGCGGCGTCGCCGGTGAGCGCGAACGCCTGGCAGCGGCAGCCGCCGAAGTCGGCGCTCCGGCGCGGGCAGCCACCGCACGGACCGGTCATCCACTCGGTGCCGCGATAGGCGTTGAAGGCGTGGGATTCGTTCCATGCCCAGGCCAGCGAGCGGTCCTTGACGTTCGGTGGGTCCAGGCCGGGGATCGATGCCGCCGTGGCGCAGGGCAGGACCGTCCCGTCGGGGGTGACAGTGAGGGAGACCGAGCCCCAGCCGCCCATGCACGGCTTGGCGACGCCCTCGAAGTAGTCCGGGACCACCCAGACGATCTGCGGCCGGGCGTCGGGACGGCCCTCGAAGCGGGCGTCGAGCCGGGTCCGCCAGGCCTCGACGGTCGCCACGGCCCGTCGCAGCTGGGCCCGCGACGGCAGCAGGCTGCCCCGGTTGAGCAGCGCCCAGCCGTAGAACTGCGCGTTGGCCAGTTCGATGCGGTCCGCGCCCCAGGACAGGGCGAGTTCGACGATGGCGTCCAGCGCGTCCAGGTTCTCCCGGTGCAGGACGACGTTGAGGCCGAACGGGAGCCCGCAGGCGCGGATCACGGCCGCGGCGCGCTCCTTGTCGGCGAAGGAACGGCGCCCGGCGATACGGTCGGAGGACGCCGGGTCGGCGTGCTGGACCGAGAGCTGGACCGAGCCCAGCCCGGCGCGGGCGAGCGCGTCCAGCCGCGGCGCGGTGAGGCCGACGCCGCTGGTGACCAGCTGGGTGTGGATCCCGGCCTGCTCGGCGGCGGCGACGATCTGCTCCAGGTCGGGCCGCAGCAGCGGTTCCCCGCCGGAGAGATGGGCCTGTACCACGCCGAGCCGGCCGGCCTGGGCCAGCACCTCGCACCACTGATCCGTCGTCAGCTCGTCGCCCCGACGGATGAGTTCGACCGGATTGGAGCAGTAGCCGCACTGCAGCGGGCAGGCGTGGGTGAGTTCGGCGAGCATGGCCCAGGGCGGCGCAGGGTGGTTCACGTCAGCCATCCCCTGGCCTGCACCCGCTGCAGGAAGGCCGGGACCTCCTCGGCGACCGGGGCCCCCGGGAACCGGCCGGCCAGCTCGTCGACGATCTCGTGGACCTCCCGGCTGCCGTCGCACAGGCGCAGGATCGCGCCCGCGTGCCCGTGCAGCACGACCACCTGTTCCGGCAGGAGCAGCAGGTCGGTGTCGCGGACCCGGTCATGACGCAGCGTCACCTGTCGGGCCCGGTTGGGCCGCCAGGCGATCCCGTTCACCGGTCTCCCTCGCGTCCGGCCCCGTCGATGGCGTCGAGCATGGACCACAGCACGTCGCACTTGCAGGACAGCGCGTCCAGCGCCCGCTGCTGCTCGGAGCGGGTCCGGGCCCAGCGCAGGACCAGGTCGAGGGCCTCCGTGCTGTCACGGTGGCCCTGGTCGATCCGCCGTCGGAAGTAGGCCAGGCCCTCGGGTTCGACCCAGGGGTAGTGGTCCTCGAACGCGTCGATGCGGTCGGCCATGATGGTGGGCGCGGCCAGTTCGGTCAGCGAGGACGCGACGGCGTCCAGGACCGGCCGCAGGCGGCAGAGGTTGACGTAGGCCTCCACGGCGAAGCGCACTCCCGGCAGCACCTGGCTGCCGGACCAGAGCTCCACCCTGGTCAGGCCGGCGGCTTCGCCCAGGCGCAGCCAGCGCTCGATGCCGCCGTCGTCGCCGTCCCGGCCGTCGTGGTCCTGGATCCGGCGGAGCCAGGCGCGGCGCAGCGCGGGCTGGTCGAGTTTCGCGAGGATCAGCGCGTCCTTGACCGGGATGTGGCGCTGGTAGTGGAACCGGTTGGTGATCCAGCGGCGCAGTTCGGCGCGGCTCAGCTCGCCCCGGTGCATGCGCAGGTTGAAGGGGTGCCGGTCGTGGTAGCGACGGGCCACCAGGTCCCGCAGCCGGTGCTCGAACTCGCCCGCGGTCCAGGGTGTGCCGTCGTCCGGCACGGTGGCGGATGTCGCGCCGTGCTCGGCGTCGGGTTCCGCGTCGGGCTCGGCGTCGGGTTCGGGTTCGGCGTCGGGTCGGGGCAGCAGGCCGGTTGTCACAGGTCGATCACCATTCCGTCGGTGGCCGTCCGGAGCCCGATCTCGGCGAGGACGCGGTGTTCCTGCGCATGCGGGTCGTTCAGCGGGTTGGTGTTGTTGAGGTGCGTGTAGAAGCAGCGGGCTTCGAGCCGGGCCAGGCGCTCGGCGGTCCCGGTGGGGCCGGTGACGGGCAGATGACCCATCTCGGTCGCGGTGCGCTTGGAGATCCCGCTGCGGACCGGCTCCTGGTCGTCCCAGAAGGTGCCGTCGAGGATGACGCAGTCGGCGGTCTCCGCCGCGGACCGCAGTTCCTCGCTCCAGACGCCGACGGCCGGTGCGTACAGGACTGCGGCACCGGTGGCGGGCTCGTCCAGCCGCAGCGCGACCACCCAGTCCTGCCCGGCGTCGGTGGCAGCGCCGGCGGCGGTGGCGTCGTCCTGCCGGGCGTAGCGCGGACGCTTCGCACTGACGGGAATCGCCGTCACCCGCAGGTCCGGCACGCCTTCGGGGCCCGCGCCGTCGAGATCCTGGGGGCGCCTGGTCAGCGGCCGCCAGCGGACCGAGGTGTAGGCGGTGAGCACGGCGTCCAGGCGCAGTTGCCCGCGCAGCGCCGCCGACACCGTGACGGTGGACCAGATGTCGAGCTCGGCCGCCTCACGCAGACGGGCGATGCCCAGGGTGTGGTCCAGCTCCGCGTCGGTGAGGATCACACCGGCGACGGGGGTGTGCCTGATGCCGGGCCCGGGGTGCAGCTCGGTGCAGGCCTCGATCTGTTCGCCGAGGTCCGGAGTGGCGTTGACGACGTACCAGCGGCCGGGACCGGCCCGGACCGCCAGCGAGGCGTGCCGTCGGCGGCGTTCCGGATGGGCGCGTGCCCCGGCGCAACCGGGGCACGCGCAGTTCCACTGGGGCAGGCCGCCGCCGGCGGCCGTGCCCAGCACATGCAGCCGCACGACTGGGGTTCAGCGGGTGCTGAGTGAGTAGGCGGTGACTTCGAGGGCGGTGTCGACGATCTCGAAGTCGGGTGACTGCCATGAGCTCTGAGCCGAGGTGTCGTCCTGCTCGGGCATGGTGCTTCCCTTCTGTTTGGAACGTACGAACGGGTGGTGCGGTCCGGATCCGGGAGGCCGTCGCCCCCGTCTCACTGTGGCTCAGCTGCGGGCTCGTCGCCACCGATGACACGCGCGCGTACGGGCGGTCCCGGCCCCGCGCGGCGTCGGCCGGTGGCGGGCTCATCGTGACTGCTCGGGGACCAGGACGAAGGCCGGGTCCCGTCCCGGTGCCGCCGCCGTCCGCCGCACGGCCGCTCCCAGCGAGACGGCGCCGGGGAGCACGCCGAGCAGCGCGCCCCGCAGCGTGAATCCCTCGTCCAGCCTGATCACGCACAGCTGCCGACGCTGCCGGGCGGAGGCGGTGGGCAGGAAGCGGCGAATCGTCCCGCCGCCGGTGCTTCCGGCCTCGGCCAGGTCGTCCGCACCGCACGCCGGGCAGAGCAGCCGCCCGGCGTCGGTCGGGGTCCGGCACCAGCGGCAGTACCGGTAGCGCAGCCCGGTGTCCACCGGCCCGGGCCCGGCGTCGTGCCCCGGCTGCTCAGGGCCCTGCCCGGGCCGGAGTGCGGGCGGGGCCGGATACCCGGACGTCTCAGCCGTCCTGGGCGGCCGGGCCGGGCCGGGGCCCGGTCAGGCGTTCGATGGCCTCGGCGTCGTAGCCGAGTTCGGCCAGCACCTCGCAGTTGTGCTGGCCCAGCATCGGCGGCGCCGTGCGCACACTGGGGCGCTCGCCCCGGAAGCTCACCGGGAACGCCACCTGCTCCAGCATTCCCACCACCGGGTGTTCCACCTTCTGGACCATCCCGAGCGCAGCCGTCTGCTCGGAGCCGTAGACCTCGTCCAGGGTCCGGATCGGCGTCACCGGGACACCGCCCGCCGTGAGCAGCGCGCACCAGTTCTCCACCGTGTCACCGCGCAGGGTCCGTTCGAGCTCCGCGTTGAGCTGCTCACGGTGCACCACCCGGTCCCGGTTCGCGCGGAACCGCGGGTCCGCCGCCAGGTCCGGGCGGTCGAGCAGCGCGCACAGCCGCTGCCACAGCGCATCACTGCCGACGGCGATCACGAAGTAGCCGTCCGAGGCGGGATACGCCTGGTAGGGGACCAGGCTCGGATGCCCCGACCCGAGCCGGGCGGGGGTCTCACCGGTGGCGAAGAAGCTGGTGGCCCAGTTGACGTGCAGGGCCAGCTGCGACTCGTACAGGGAGGTGGTGAGGTACTGGCCGGCGCCGGTCCTGGCGCGTTCGACCAGTGCGGAGACCACGCCGATGGTGCCGAACAGCGCGGCGCCCAGGTCTCCCATCGCGTAGCCGGCCTTCACCGGCGGCCCCTCGGGTTCGCCGGTGAGCGACATCAGTCCGGCCGCCGCCTGCGCGACCATGTCGTAGCCCGGTTCCCCGCGCAGCGGGCCGGTCTCGCCGAAGGCGGAGATGTGCAGCACCACCAGCCTCGGGTAACGCTCGCTCAGCCGGTCGTAGCGGAACACCTCCTGGAGGCTGCTTCCCGGCCGGAAGTTCTCAACGACGATGTCCGCGTCGGCGATGAGCCGGTGTGCGGCCTCCTGTCCGGCCGGGGACTTCAGGTCGAGGGTGACCGAACGCTTGTTGCGGTTGGCGGCGAGGTAGTAGGCGGAGTCGGGGCCGTTGAACGGCGGCCCCCACTGCCGGGTGGCGTCGCCGCCGTCGGGGTGTTCGACCTTGATGACGTCGGCGCCCAGATCGGCGAGCGACATGGTGACATAGGGACCGGCGAGGATCTTGGACAGGTCGACCACACGGATCCCGGCGAGGGGGGCCGGGTGCTGCGGTTCGGTGGGGCTAGGCATGGGTGCTCCCGGGGGTGGTTTCCAGCGCGGCCCGGGCCGCCTCGATCCCGACCGGGCCGCCCTCGGCGAGCTCGCCGAGGTGGGCCAGCGCGGACCGCACGGCCGAGGCGGGCATCGGGGCCGGACCGCCGGTACGGTCGGGGCGGTCGAGGGGGTCGAGCCGGCTCAGGTAGGTGTGTGCGACGAGCAGCTTGCGGTGCCCGAGGCCGGAACCGGCCTCGTAGGCGGCCTGTTCCAGCAGCAGCGAGGCCATCACGGTGCGTGCCGTCGCCTCGGCGAACCCGCCCGCGTCGGCCTGCTGCTCCTCCACCGGGCCGGCGAGGAGCAGCTCGCCCTGGACCGCCAGGGCGTTCCAGCGCCGGTCGAGGATGTCCGCGGCCGGCCGCACCTCCGGATCGTCCAGAGTGTGCAGCCGGCGCCGGTACACGTCCGCGAGCAGCCGGTGGGACCCGTCCTGTCGCAGGCAGCGCAGCACGTCGAGGGCGATGACGTTGGAGGAGCCCTCCCAGATGGATCCCAGGTGCGCGTCGCGCAGCAGGCGGGGGTTGACCCAGTCCTCGATGTAGCCGTTGCCGCCGCGGACCTCCATCGCCTCGGCGGTGACCGCGCGCGCCTGCTTGCAGACGGAGTACTTGGCCAGCGGGGTCAGCACCCTGACGAGCCGTCCGGCCTCCGCGTCGCCCGCGTCGGCGTCGTCGAGGCGGGCGGCCGACTCCAGCACCAGGCCGAGGGCGGCCTCGGTGTCGACGATCAGCGGCAGCAGCGTGGCGCGCATCAGCGGCTGGTCGAACAGGGGGCGGCCGAACACGACCCGCTGCCGGGTGTGGTCGACCGACTCCCGAACCGCCCGGCGCATCAGCCCGGCCGATCGCATGGCGTTGGACAGCCGCGAGACATTGAGCATCTCGGCCATCTGGCGGAAGCCGTGTTCCGGCTCGCCGACGGACAGCGCATGGGCGTCCTCCAGGGTGACCTCGCCGCTGGCCATGGAACGTGCCCCCAGCTTGTCCTTCAGTCGGTCGATCAGGTAGCTGTTGCGACTGCCGTCCGGGCGGAGCCTGGGGACCAGGAACATCCCCAGCCCCTTCGTCCCCTCGCCCTGCCCCGGCACCCGGGCCAGGGTGAGGATGACGTCGGCGGTGACGTTGGAGGCGAACCACTTCTGACCGCGCAGGGTCCAGTGCGAGCCGTGCCGGGTGGCCTCGGTGCCGGTCATGGCGATATCGGTGCCGCCCTGCCGCTCCGTCATGAACATCGCGCCGGTCGCCAGGCCGCGCAGGTCCGGGCTGCTGAGCGCGGCGATCTCCGGCGCGAACCGTACGGAGTCGAACAGGCGCAGCACCCGGGCGGCCGAGTCGGTCATCGAGACCGGGCAGAGCAGCCCGAACTCCGCCTGGGCGAAGACATAGGACAGGGCGTACTTCACCACGTGCGGGGCGGGGGCCGGCCAGCCCAGCACGCCGGGCCGGTGCGACAGCGCGGCGAGGCCAAACCGTTCGAAGGCCAGCTGCGACATCCGCGCGTAGGCGGGGTGGTACTCGACCTCGTCGACCCGCTCCCCCGCGGCGTCGTACTGACGCAGCCGCGGCGGGTTGGCGTCGGCGATCGCGGCGAGCCGGGCGAGCTCGCCGGCCGCGACCTGCCCGAGGTCGTGCAGCACCGGTTCGATGCGCCGGCGGTCGGCCTCGGAGAGCAGCCGGTCCAGGAGCGGGCGCAGGGCCGGGTCACGGTCCGCGAAGTTGTCGGCGGCGGGGCCGGAGGCTGCGGCCTCGGGGCCGGAGGTGCTGGCCAGGGCCATGGGAACCCTCTCTTCGAGTTGACGGATCATCAGACCTCGCCCACCTCGGCCAGTCCACGGCCGCTGGTGCGCAGACCGAGCGAGGCGATCAGCACCGCGCAGGCGACCATCAGCGCCGCCAGCAGCCAGAACGCACCGCGAGGGCCCCAGGCGCCGAGCGCGGCGAGCACGACATAGGGAGCCGCCAGTCCGCCGAGGTGCCCGACGCCGTCGGCGAGGCCCATGGCGGTGGCGCGGACACGGGTGGGGAAGACCTCCGAGGTGTAGACGTACCCCACGCCGGAGTTGACCAGGATGACCAGCGCGACCAGGAACGCCCCGGTCACCAGGCCGGTCGCCCCGGAACTGGTAGCCATGACGGCCAGACCCAGCGCGAAGACCAGGCTGGAGGCCGCGAGCAGATAGGTGCGCGGCACCCGCGCCAGGAGCAGCAGCGGCAGCGCCGCCCCCAGGGGGAAGGCGATGTCGCCGAGCGCGGTGTAGAACAGGCCGTTCGGCTGGTGCAGGGACATCCTGTCGAGCAGGACCGTCTCCTCACCGAGGAACCCGTACACGGTGAGGTACAGCAGGATCCAGTAGCCGGTGACCACGATGATGCGCTTGCGGTAGGGCGCGCGCAGCAGCGCCGTCAGCGCGACTCCGCCAGCCTGCGCCTGGTCCGGGACTGCTGCGGTGTGCTCGGCGTCCCGGGCGGGCACCGGGGCGAGTTCGCGGCCCTGTCCGCGCAGCCGCCGCTCCATCTCGGCCAGGACCCGGCCGGCCTCGGCCGCGCGTCCGTGCACGGCGAGCCAGCGGGGGGACTCCGGGACCCGGCCGATCAGTGCGGCGGGTATCACCGCCAGCGCGCCCACCGCCAGGACCAGCCGCCAGCCGATCGCGTCGACGTGCAGCAGTCCCAGCGCGATGAAGGGGGCCGCGGCGTCGCCCAGGCCCGCCCACACCACGTTGCGCTGGATGTTGCGTGCCCGGTGCGCGCTCGGGGACAGCTCGGTGATCAGCGTGGCCGACAGCGTGATCTGCGCCCCGATCCCCGCTCCGGCCAGCAGCCGGAACAGGGAGAGGGAGCTCAGGTCCCAGGAGAACGCGGATGCCGCCGAGGCCGCTGCCAGCAGCACGAGCGCCAGTCGCAGGGCCCGTCGGCGCCCGATCCGGTCGGCGAGGCTGCCGAAGACGTAGGCGCCCACCACGTATCCGGCCAGGCTGGTGGTCAGCGGCAGGGCCGCCTCGGCGCCGGAGAGGTGGAGGCTCCCGGCGAGGTCGGGCAGCACCGCGCCCAGCGCGATGATGTCGTAGAACGCGAAGAAGTAGGCGGCGGCGAAGACGGCCTTGGCCCAGGGGGAGATGCCCCACTGAGGCATGCGGTCCAGCCGGGCGTGCACCTCGGCGACCGTCGGTGCGTCGGGCGTGGCACTCGTCGTGGTCACCGTCTCGCTCCTTCCGCGGCGCGGACCGCCGGTCCGGCCGGAAGCCGGGATGGGCCGGGCACCGTGGCCGCCGCTCGGAGCGGAGGGGTCGTTCGGGGCGATGGAGGGAGCTGTGCGTGCGTCATGGCGGGCTCCTTGCACTGGGTGGGGGTCCCGTCATGCCAGGAGCGGGCGGATGTGGTTCACGGTGCGGCGTCGCCGCCGGGCGGACCTGCATGACGAGATGCAGATCACTCTGGACCCGGTGATTAGAACCTGTCCAAGACTAATCAGCGGGGTCGGTAAGACCACATCCGTCATAGTTGCTGCCGTCATAGTCGGCCGCCGTCGGCAGCGCGCTCTCGGCGACGCGAAGCACCGAGCGCAGTGCCGCCGAGGGGTTGTCCGTGCGCCAGGCGAGCCCGATCGGCAGCACCGGGACGTCGCCCGCGATCGGCCGGAAGACGACATGTTCCATCCGGATGTTCTGTGCCGAGCCCACCACGATCGCCACCCCGACCTCCGCCCCCACCAGGGTCAGCAGGTTGTACGCGTCCGGGGCCTCCTGAGTGACCATCGGTATGACGCCGGCGGTACGGCATGCCTGCACCATCGCGTCACGCACCGCCGAGCCGCGTGAGGCGGGGAACGCCACGAACCGCTCGTATGCGAGATCACCCAGGTCCACTTCGGTCTGCTCCGCGAGTGGATGGGTGTCGGCCAGCGCCACCACCAGGCGCTCCACCCGGACGACCCGCGCGGAGATGCCACGCGGGGTCGGCAGGGCCACGAAGCCCAGATCCAGCGCCCCGTCGGCGATCAGCGCCATCGCCTCGCCGGAGTAGGTCTGCCCCTTGAGCACGAACTCGATGCCGGGCAGCTCGGAGGTGATCGCCCGGGTCAGCCGGGGCAGCACGTCATAGCCGCTCGCCCCGGCGAATCCGACGGTGACGCGGCCGACCTCACCCAGCGTCGCCGCCCGGACCGCGCGCCTGGCCGTCGCCGCCTCCTCCAGCACCCGGCGCGCGGGCTCCAGCAGGAACTCGCCCGCCTCGGTCAGCCGCACCGAGCGGGTGCTGCGCTCGAAGAGCACCGCCCCCAGGTCGCGTTCCAGCAGCCGGATCTGCTGGCTCAGCGGTGGCTGGGCCATGTGCAGGCGCGCGGCCGCCCGGCCGAAGTGCAACTCTTCCGCGACCGCGACGAACGCCGCCAGATGACGTAGCTCCACGGCACCATCCTCCCAGCCCGCGCCCGATCGGCGAGGGCCGAGGCCGCCCCGTTCGCCGTCCGGTTCGTCGCCGCGCTGCGGCGCCCACCCCGGGGCGTCGGATTACTTGACTTCCTTAACTATCGAGGCCTACCGTTCCCCTCATTGCTTGAAGACTTCAACCATCAAAGTCCTCAATCGACCATCAGAGAGGCACGACGCCATGGACACCGCGCAGCACCCCGATCACCGCGCCGCCGTGGCGGCCGAGACCGTCCGGTTCACCGCCGTGGTCAAGGGCGCCGACCTGGCGACCCCGGTACCCGGCTGCCCCGGCTGGACGCTGGCCGACCTGGTCAAGCACGCCGGCAGCGTGCAGCGCTGGTTCTCGGTCCTGCTGCACTCCCGCCTCCAGGAGCCCCCGCGCAGCCGCGAGGTGGACCTGCGCCTTCCCGCCGAGGAGGACGGCTACCCCGACTGGCTCGCCGAGAGTGCGACCGTGGCCGCGGACGCGTTCGCGGCCACCGACCCGGACCTGCCGATGTGGGCGTGGGGCGCCGACCAGCACGCCCGGTTCTGGGCGCGCCGGATGCTCTTCGAGACGCTGCTGCACCGCGCCGACGCCGAGCGCGCGCTCGGGCTCCGTCCCGAGATCGACCGTGCGCTCGCCGTCGACGGGATCGACGAGTTCCTGGTCAATCTGCCCTTCGCCGGCCTCTTCGCACCCAAGGTGGCCAACCTGCGCGGCACCGGCGAGACCATCCGCTTCCGTACCACCGACGCGGACGGCGACTGGCTGGTGCGGCTGCGCCCCGACGGCTTCGGTCTGGAGCCGGCCGGCGCGGCGGCGGAGGGCGGCGCCGACGCGACCGTCCAGGGAACGGCCGCCGACCTGCTGCTGTTCGTCTACGGACGCCTGGCCCCCGGTGCCGAATCCCTCACGCGGCAGGGGAACCCGGAGCTGCTGGCGAACTGGTCCGCCAACTCCGCCTTCTGAGGCGCGCAGTGCGCCCTCCCGGCCGACGGCTCCCAGCCGTGCCGGGAGGGCGCGGCCTGGCCGAAAACCGGGAATTGCCCGCCCGATGAGCCCCCAATTTCCGCTTATGATGCAGGGGTGCTGGACTCACGCCATCTCGCCACCTTTCACGAAGTAGTCGGCGCGGGTTCGTACTCCGCGGCTGCGCGGACTCTGGGCTGCACCCAGCCCGCGATCACCCAGCAGATGAAGGCGCTGGAGCGCAGCGTCGGGATGCCGCTCTTCGTCCGCGTCGGTCGCCGCCTCGGACTGACCGAGGCCGGGGAGGCGCTGGCCCGGCACACCGGCGTGATCCTGGATCATCTGTCGGCGGCGGAGCAGCAGTTGCACTCCCTGGCACGGCTGCGCGGCGGGCGGGTGCGGATCTGCGCCTTCCCGAGCGCGAACGCGACCCTGGTGCCGGAGGCGATCGCCCGGCTGCTCGCCGATCATCCCGGCATCCGGGTCGAGCTGCAGGAGGAGGAGCCGCCGGCATCGCTGCGGCGTCTCCCGGAGGGCAGCTGCGACATCGCTCTGGCCTTCAGCTATCCGGGCTTCCAGGTGGGCGCCTCGGCGGATCTGATGGAATATCCGCTGATGGAGGACCTGCTGACGGTGCTGCTCCCGGTCGGGCACCCGGCCGCGCGGCGGCAGACCGTCCGCCTGCCCGACCTCGCCGCGGAACGCTGGATCGCCGGCTGTCCGCGGTGCCAGGCCAACCTGCTGCACGCCTGCGCGGAACAGGGCTTCACCCCTGACATCGTGTTCGCGACCGACGACAACCTCGCGATCCAGAACCTGGTCTCGGTGGGTGCGGGAATCGCCCTGATGCCCGCCCTCGTGCTGGCCTTCCTGCGCCACGACAAGGTGACCGCGCGGGCGGTGGAACCGCATGCCCGGCGCCGGATCGCCGCCTACGTGCTGCGCGAGCACGCGCAGGTTCCGGCGATCGCCCAGGTGCTGAAGGTACTCCAGGAGGCCGCATCCGCTCACGACGGATGCTGACGAGGGATAAGCATTCGTTGGGAATACCCAACAGGGCATTATTGGACACGAATCATCGTGGCCACCACATTCGACTCATGGCATCCTCCGGTGCGCTCAGCGCGATCGGCGTCGGCACGACGCCGCGAATCGACCATCTCGTCCTCGCGATTCGCGAGGTCGTCGAGCGCGGCCTGCCGCCGCAGACGACGGCGGACCGGGTCGCCCGGCTCCTTGAGCCGTCGCTCGGCGACCCCCGGCTGCTCAGCGCCGCGCAGCAGGAGGGCGACCCCGCGAGCTACCGTCAGCATCTCCTGCACGCGGAGGCCGACGGCAGCTTCTCGCTGGTGGCGCTGGTCTGGCTGCCGGGCCAGCAGACCACGATCCACGACCACCTCTGCTGGTGCGTCTCCGGAGTCCACCGGGGTCAGGAGACCGAGCGCCGCTACCGGCTGGCGCCCGGCGGCCGGACGGCTCGGCTGCTCCTGGACCGCAGCGTCGTGAACCGGACCGGCGCACTCTCCGCGATCGCCCCGCCCGGCGACATCCACCAGGTCACCAACACCGGTTCGACAAAGGCGATCTCGCTGCACGTCTACGGGGCGGACGTCTCCAGGCTGGGGTCCAGCGTCCGCCGGGTCTACCGCGCCCCAGTCGATGATGACGAACAGTCAGTCGACCGTCCCTGCCGGGAGTCCCCCGTCGGGAGCCGACGCCCGGGAGTGACGGCACCGTGACGAACCCGATCCGTCCCCTCCTCAGCATCGCCGTCGTGGGCGCGGGAGCCGCGGGCACCCTGACCGCCATGCGCCTGCTGCGTCACGCCGCCGCGCACGGCGGGACCTCCTGTCAGGTCTGGCTGATCGATCCCGAACCCACCGGCCGCGGCCTGGCGTTCGGCACGGACGCGCCGCATCACCTGCTCAACGTCCCGGCCGCCAACATGAGCGCCCACTGGGACGAGCCCGACCACTTCACCCGCTGGCTCGACCGGCACGGACACGGCGAGGTCTTCGCCCCGCGTGGCCTCTACGGTCGCTACCTCGCCGACAGCCTGGACGTCGCGACCGAACTGGACGGTGCGCCCCCGCTCCTGCGGATCCACGAGCGCGTCGTCGGGATCAGCCATGACGAGGACGCGGACCGCTCGTCGCTGGCCCTGCGGTTCGAGACCGGACAGGTCCTCAGGGCCGACGCCGCGGTGCTGGCGCTGGGCAACTTCCCGCCCGACCAGAGCTGGGCACCGCCCGCGCTCCGCGACTCGGCGAGGTTCGTCGCCGACCCGTGGGCACCCGGATTCGAGGCGGCCGTCGCCGGTGCCGACGACGTCCTCCTCGTCGGCACCGGCCTGACCATGGTGGACATCGCGCTCACCCTCCAGCGCCCGGGACGCGTCGTCCGCGCCATCTCCCGCCACGGGCTGGTCCCGCAGCCGCACGCCGCCTCCCTGCCCGCACCGGCGGAGACCCCGCACCTGGACGCCCACGGCGGCCTCGCCGACCTGCGCCGCACGGTGCTGCGGCACCTGGCCCGGTGCCGCCGCACCCACGGTGACTGGCGACCGGGCGTGGACAGCCTCCGCCAGGTCACCAGCGCCCTCTGGCAGCAACTCCCCCCGGCCGACCGGTCCCGCTTCCTGCGCGACGACCTCCGCCGCTGGGAGACGCACCGGCACCGGATTCCGCCGAGCAGCGCCGCGGTGCTCCAGGAGGCCGTCGACACCGGCCGGGTCACGATCGGCAGCGGCGCGGTGGCCGATGCCACGGTCGGCGCGGACGGCGTCCGCCTGGTCCTGGCGGACGGCCGCGTCCTGTCCGTCGAAGCGGTGGTGAACTGCACCGGCTCCCAGAGCGACCTCACCCGCGTCGACGACCCGCTGGTCACCGCCCTGCTCGGAGCAGGGCTGGCGGTCCCCGCTCCGGTCGGGGGAGGCTTCGGGACCGAAGCGGACGGCCGGCTCCTCGCCGCGCCGGACCGGGCCCAGGCCCCGCTGTGGACCCTGGGCGGGCTCCGGCGGGGCGACCTGCTGGAGACCACCGCGATCCCCGAGATCCGCCGGCAGGCCGACGCCCTCGCGGTCACCCTCCTCAGCCGCACCCGGACGCTCACACCGGCAGGGGGCTGACAGCCCCGCTGACCGCAGGCACGGCACGCACAGCCGGTGACAGTCACGGGCAGGTCCGACGACCGGCGGTCAGCTCGCGGCGTCGGCGGTTGTCCGCCCCCGGTCCCTCGATGCGTGACGCGCTCTTGCCGTGGCGGGGGAACCTCAGGAGTCTGGTCGCGGAAGCTTCTGGGGAGGGGTGGGGATGTCGGCGGCGATCAGGGTCGAGGGCCTGGTGAAGACCTACGGGGGCAGGCACCCGGTGCGGGCGCTCGACGGCGTGGACCTGGACGTGCCGGAGGGCACGGTACTGGGCCTGCTCGGCCCCAACGGCGCCGGGAAGACCACCGTGGTGCGGATCCTGGCCGGTCTGCTGCGGCCGGACGCCGGACAGGCCCGGGTACTCGGGCTCGACGTCGCCCGGGACCCCGAGCGGGTTCGCGCGCTGATCGGCCTCTCCGGCCAGTACGCGGCCGTCGACGACACCCTGACGGCGCGGGAGAACCTGGTCCTGGTGGGACGGCTGCACCACCTGGGCAAGCGGAACTCCTCGGCCCGCGCGACGGAACTGCTGGACCGCTTCGGCCTCACCGAGGCGCGGGACCGCGTGGTCAAGGGGTTCTCGGGCGGGATGCGGCGGCGCCTGGACCTGGCCGCGGCACTGGTCGCCGAGCCCGCCGTGCTCTTCCTGGACGAGCCCACCACCGGCCTCGACCCCCGCAGCCGGATGGACCTGTGGGACGTGCTGGCCGAACTGGTCGCCTCCGGCACCACGCTGCTGCTGACCACCCAGTACCTGGAGGAGGCCGACCGGCTGGCCGATGCCATCGCGGTCGTGGACCACGGCCGGGTGATCGCCAGGGGCACCGCGGACGAGCTCAAGGAACGGGTCGGCGGCGAGCGGGTGTCCGTCGTGGTGCGGGACCGCGCCCGGCTCGACGCCGCGGTGGCCGCCCTCGACGGGCTCGGTCTGGCACCGCCGCGTGCCGAGCCACGGACGCGCGGGATCACGCTGCCGGTGCGCGGCGGTGCGCGGGTGCTGATGGAGGCGCTGCGCCGGCTCGACGCGGTCGGCATCGAACTGGACGACGCGGCCCTGCGCAAGCCCACCCTCGACGACGTCTTCCTCGGCCTCACCGGTCACGCCGCCCGGCCCGCGGACGCCAACGCCGATGCTGATGCCGCCGATCCCGACGCCGCCGCCACCGCCGGGAGCCGGGCGTGAGCGCCCTGGCACCGGGCGGCCGCCAGGCGCGGGTGCTCGCCGACGGCTGGGTGGTGACGCTGCGCAACCTGCGGCGGCTCACCCGGATTCCGGAGCTGGGCGTGCTGGCGATCGTCCAGTCGGTGATGTTCCTGCTGCTGTTCTCCTATGTCTTCGGCGACGCCATCCCGGTGCCCGGCGGCGACTACCGCGGCTTCCTGATGGCCGGGATCTTCACCCAGACCGTGGCCTTCGGGGTCGGGGCGACCGCCGTGGGGCTCGCCGACGACCTGCACAAGGGACTGATCGACCGGTTCCGCTCGCTGCCGATGGCCCGCTCCGCGGTGCTGTCCGGGCGGACCGCGGCCGACCTGATCCAGAACGTCCTGATCGTCGTGGTGATGTCGGGCTGCGGCCTGCTGGTCGGCTGGCGCCTGCACCGGGGGCTGACGATGGCGCTGGCAGCGTTCGGGCTGATCCTGCTCTTCGGCTTCGCCATGAGCTGGATCGGCGCGCTGATCGGGCTCTGCGTGACCACCGTGGAGGCCGCCAACACCGCGGGCGTCGTCTGGCTCTTCCCGCTCACCTTCGTCTCCGACGTCTTCGTCCCGGTTCGCTCACTGCCGGGCTGGCTGCGCCCGGTGGCGGAGTGGAACCCGGTCTCGACCACCGCGCGGGCGGCCCGGGAACTGTTCGGCAATCCCACCGGGGACGTGCCGGGGCAGCCGGCCCCGCACGACTTCCCCATGCAGCACCCGGCCCTGGCCTCCCTGCTCTGCTCAGCGCTGGTACTGGCGGTCTTCGTCCCGCTGTCGGTACACCGATACCGCACCGTCTCGGCGCGCTAGCAACTCTCGTGGACGTCCGGAACCGCACGCCCCATGGACGCCGGCGCCCCACGCCCCCTACGTTGGCACCCGTGCGCGGCGGTCGACTCCCGCACCGGCAGAGCATGTACCGGCAAGGCATTCTGACGGATCACCACTTGGCACGCCCACCCCGCCCGATCCGGGAGACCTGGACATGTCCGAGAACGACAGCGCCATCCGCACCTGGGGATTCACGGAGTTCGTCCGCAACGGAGTAGCCAGCGGCAACGTGTACCAGGACATCCCCCGGCTGGACGGGGCGTCCGACGCCGTGGTGAGCATCGAGGGCCGGCGCCTGGTGAACTTCGCCTCCATCAACTTCCTCGGCCTGCAGCACGATCCGACGGTCCTGCGCCGCTTCAAGGACGCCGCCGACGTCTACGGGATCGCGACCGGCGGTTCCCGGGCCACCCAGGGCGTGTGCCGGCCCCACCAGGAGGTGGAGCGGCTGCTCTGCGAGGCCACCGGCAAGGAGCGCGCGATCAGCTTCGCCTCGGGGCTGCTGGCCAACCTCGGCTTCGTCACCGCGATGGGCGCCCGGCTGAGCATGGGCCGGGGCACGTCCGTGGACAACTCCGACACCGTCTTCGTGCTGGACCGGTACAGCCACTGGAGCCTGTTCAAGGCCACCGAGCACCTGGAGTTCGGCAAGACCCTGGTCACCTTCCGGCACAACGACCCCAAGGACCTCGAACGCCATCTGGAGCGGCTGGCCGGGCGCAAGGTCGTGGTGATCTTCGAGAGCGTCTACTCGGCGGACGGCACGGTCGCCCCCATCGGTGACCTGGTCGACGTCTGCGCCCGTCACGGTGCGGTGAGCTTCGTCGACGACGCCAACGGGTTCCTGGTCTACGGTCCCGAACACCGGCCCTTCGCGGAGGAGTACCGGGCGATGCGCCGGGCCGACTTCGTGATGGTGTCCTTCTCCAAGTCCGTGGGCCTGGAGGGCGGCGCGGTGGCCGGCCCGGCGGACGCCATCCACGCGTTCGACGTGCTCTCGGGAACGTCCATGTTCACCGCCGCGATGCAGCCGCCGACGGCCGACGCCGCCGCGTACATCATGCGCAGGCTGATGGACGACCACTCGGTGGTGGACGGCTACCTCGCCCGGGTGGCGGACTTCCGGCGCCGGCTGGAGCAGACCGGCTGCACGGTCAGCCCCACCCGGACCTATGTGATCTCGGTGTTCATCGGCAAGGGCGAGACGGCCGAGCAGGTCCGCCAGGAGTTCATCGAGCGCGGCTACCTGGTGCCGGTCTTCCGCTACCCGGCGGTCAAGAAGGGCGAGTCGGTGATGCGGCTGATGCTCAACGCCCGCCACACCGAGGAGCAGGTCGACGGCTTCGTACAGACCCTGGCCGAGGTGCGGCGTGAGTACGGATTCTGACGCACCGGCAGCCCTGCGGCAGTCGGGGATCACCGTACGGGTGGCCCGCGACCTGGACGAACTCGACGCGAAGAGCTGGGACAGCCTGTGCCGTCCCGACGACTACTTCCACGCGGACTACCTGCGCGCCCTGAGCCGGTCCGGCCTCGACTGCTCCTTCCGCTTCCTGCTCGCCGAGGAGGCGGGCTCCGCCGTGGGGCTCGCCTTCGGCTACACCTTCGCGCCCCCGGTCGCCGGACCGCTGCGGATCCGGGTGTTCAGCACCGGATCTCCGACCGACATCGGCTTCCCCTTCGTCGTCCGGCCGGGGACCCCGGCGGAGCCGGTGCTGGCCGCTCTCGGTGCGGCCATGGTGGCGGAGGCCCGCCGGTCACGCGCCGCCGGGCTGCTGCTGCGCGACGTGGTCCACGAGGAGGAGGTGGCCGGACACGAGCACACCCTGGCCCGCCTCGGTTTCCGCCGCTTCCCGCTGTTCGCCGAGGCGGTCCTGCCGATCGCCTGGGCCTGCTACGACGACTACCTCCAGGCGCTGCGCAAGCGCTACCGCCAGAACATCCGGCGCAACGCCGCCCAGGTCGAGGCGGCCGGCTTCACCCTGGAGGTCCTCCCCGGCCCCGAGGCCGTGCACCTGGCCGGGGAACTCCAGCCGCTGTGGCTCCAGGTCTTCCGGCGCCACCCCGAGGAGTGGGATCAACTCCTGCTCCCCGTCGCCTACTTCCAGGAAATCCTGGCACTCCCGGGCACGGTGCTGCTGCTGCTGCGGCACCAGGGCCGCCTGGTGGCCTTCGACCAGCTGATGGCCAACGGATCCGTCCTGGACTCCAAGTTCTGCGGCCGCGACTACGAACGGCTGGGCCGTGAGCCGGTCGGCCACATGCTCATCGCCGAGACCATCCGCTACGCCTGCGACCACGGATTTGCGCTGCTGAGCTTCGGCATCTCCAACGAGTCGGTGAAGTCCCGCTTCGGCTGCACCTTCCGGGTGGTGCACGGCTACCGTCGCCCGATCGCCCTCGCCATGCGCCTGGCCCGGACCCTCCGCCTGGAACAGCACCTGGTCCGCGGCTACGACGTGGCCTCCGCGGCGGACGACGACTCCCGGGGCCACGTCTTCCGCGACTGACCGGCGGGCGCCGAGTGGCGCGCCCGCCGGGGTCGGTGCGCCCCGCCGGGCGGGGTTCAGCGGTCGGGGAAGTCGGTGGCCAGCAGGCGGAGCAGGGGGGTCGCCTTGACGGCGGTCTCCTCGTACTCCTCCTCGGGGTCGGACAGGGACACGATCGCGCCGCCGACGCCGTAGCGGGCGCCCTCGGGACCCAGCACCAGCGTGCGGATGACGATGCTCAGGTCGGCGGCGCCGGAGAGCGAGAAGTAGCCGATCGCACCGGAGTAGACACCGCGCGGACCGCCCTCCAGCTCGTCGATGATCCGCATGGTGCGGATCTTGGGCGCGCCGGTCATCGACCCTCCGGGGAAGGCCGCCCGGACACAGCCGACCGCGCTGCTGTCGGCACGCAGCCGCGCCCGGACCGTACTGACCAGCTGATGGACGGTGGCGAAGGTCTCCACGTCGAACAGCCGGTGCACCTCGACCGAGCCGACCTCCGCGCAGCGGCCCAGGTCGTTGCGGACCAGGTCCACGATCATCAGGTTCTCGGCGCGGTCCTTCTCGCTGAGTGCGAGTTCCGCACGGAGTTGCTCGTCCTCCTCCGGCGTGCGTCCTCGCGGCCGGGTTCCCTTGATCGGCTTGGACTCGACGAGCCGGTCCCGGTCGATCCGCAGGAAGCGCTCGGGCGAGGTGCTGAGCACCGCCAGCGGGCCGAACCGCAGCAGGGCGCCGAAGGGCGCCGGGCTGGCCCGGCGCAGGAAGCGGTAGCCGGTCCATGCCTCGGTCGCGGCCGGGGCACCGGCGGCGATCCGGTTGGTCAGGCAGACCTCGTAGGTCTCACCGGCCGTGATGGCGTCCAGGCAGGTTCCTATCAACTCCAGGTAGTGCTCCCGCTGATGACGGAGGCTCAGTGGTGTTCGACGACCGGTCGGCGGGGCCTCGTCCAGGTCGGGTTGGCGGCTCTCCAGTGCCCGCAGGGCGTCCTCGGTGCGGTGCAGCCAGTCCGTGGCGGGCTGCTCGTGGCCGTCCTCGGAGAGCGCCAGCAGGTAGACCGTCCCGGTGCCGTGGTCGAAGACGACGGCACGGTCGGCGAAGACCATCGCGGCATCCGGCTCGGTGGACCGGTGGACGCGCTCGCCCCCGCACTCGGCCTTCAACTCGTAACCGAGGTAACCGACCCAGCCGAGGGCGAAGTCGAAGGGCAGCTCCGGCGCCTCGATCCGCGCCGAGCGCAGATCCTGCTCCAGCCAGTCCAGGAAGCCGCCGGTGTGGATCCGCGTGCCGTCCGCTCCGGTGACGGTCACCTGGCCGGTCCACACGTCCGCGACCGCGACGCGGGCCAGCGGGCCGCTCGCGTCCCCCATCATCGAGAAGCGCCCGGTCAGCGGATCGGGACGGCTGCTGTCGAGCCAGAACGCGTGCTCGCTCGCGAGGAACAGCCGGTCGAACACCGACTCCGCCGCGCAGGACAGCGGTAGGTGACGTACGGTCAGCGCCAGGCGGCGCTGTTCCGGCTCCGGCACCGCGCAGCCGGGCCGGGTGGCCCCGAGCTGCTGCGCCGGCCGGGTGCTCGGCCCTGCGTCCGGTCTCTCCGCCCCCGGTCTCTGCGCTTCCGGTCTCTGCGCTCTCGGTCGCTGCAGCGTCAGATCGCGGAAGTTGGACAGCAGCAGCCGGCCGTCGGCCGTGCAGATCGACTCCGGGTGGAACTGCACGCCCCACAGCGGACGGTGCCGGTGCCGCAGGCCCATCAGCACCCCGTCCGCGGTCCAGGCGACGGCCTCCAGATCGGCCGTCAGGTCCTCGACCGCGAGCGAGTGGTAGCGCACGGCGTCGAACGGGGACGGCAGCCCGGCGAAGAGGTCGGCCCCGTTGTGGAACACCGGCGACACCCGGCCGTGCCGTACCTCGGGGGCCGGGGACACCTTGGCCCCATGGGCGAGTGCGATGCCCTGGTGGCCCAGGCACACGCCCAGCAGCGGGAGCCGGCAGTGGTCGACGAGTTCCCGGCACAGCCCGAAGTCGGCCCCCCGTTCGGGCGTGCCCGGTCCTGGGGATATCACCACGTTGTCGAAGTCGGACAGCCGTGAGGCGTGCCATCCGGGCTCGTCGTTGCGGATCACCGTGGGCTCCCGGCCGTTCACCTCCGCCAGGTAGTGGAACAGGTTGTAGGTGAACGAGTCGTAGTTGTCCACGAGGAGGGTCCGCATGGTCGTGCCCCTTCGGTTCGCGATGCGGTGGTGTGCGGCGCAGGGGTACCGGGTTCGTCTCGTGCAGGGCATGTCGGCGGCACCGAACGAGGCGCGGACATGCTGAAGGAGCGGTTGTACCGGGTGTCATGACTCCCCCCGTCCGGCCGGACCGCGGCAAAAGGCTACGACACTTTCGGGGTGTTGACCCAAGCCCGTCACAACTGTTCTTCCGGGCGCCCGAGTTCCGCTTCCGCATGCCGTTTCCGCAGGTCCTGGCAAGTGCCTCGGACCCCTGTGCGACGGGGTTCCGCTTGGCTATGCTGACCGCTGGTCGACACCTCGGCCGACGGCACCAAGCCGGCACGTCGGCGGCGCACTGGAACCCCCGGGGGGAGCACTGGTGAGCAACGGCACCCATGCGGCCACAAGCGGTGAGTGGATCGACGAGACCCTGCTGGCAGGCCCTGACCACGAGGTCCTGCTGGGGCTCGACCGCCCGATCGACCGCGCCGCGCTGCGCGGCGCGGTCGCCGAACGCCAGAGCCTGCTGGTCGCGGCCGGTCTGCGGGCCGGCGGCACCGTGGCCCTGCGACTCCCGCCCTCACTCGCCTTCGTGGCGAACCTGCTCGCCTCCTGGCGCTGCGGCGCCCAGGCGATCCTGATCGACCACCGGCTGACCACGGCCGAGGTGGACCGGATCCTCGACCGATTACGCCCGCAGCTGCTGGTGGAACCGGACGGGCCGGTCTCCGCGCAACTGCGCGGCTTCGTCGAGCCGGCCGAGCGCATCGTCCCCCGTACGGGCGCGCCGGCCGAGAGCGCGCACTGCCTGGTCCAGTTCAGCTCGGGGTCGACCGGCCCGTCCAAGGTCATCGGGCGAACCGCCGAGGACCTGATCGCCGAGACCGAGCGCTACACCAGGATCGAGGACATGCCCCGGCGCGGCGAACGCCTGGTGCTGCTCAACTCGCTGATCCACACCTTCGGCCTGGTCGGCGGCCTGCTGCACGGGCTGCACGCCGGGGTGCAGCTGGTCCTGCCGGGCCGGATGACCGGCGGCGGAATCCTCGCCGCGCTCGGCGCCGGGAGCGAACCGACCACCCTGTTCGGTGTCCCCTTCCACTACGAGCTGCTGGCAACGCTGGCCGACCCGCCGCCGCTGCCGCACCTGGTCGCCGCGGTCAGCGGCGGCGAGCTGATCCGCCCGGACGTGTCGGCCGCGTTCGGCGAACGCTTCCGCGTCCCGGTCGGCGAGTGCTACGGGATGACCGAGACCGGCGTCATCGCCATGGACGTCGCGGCCCGCCACCGCCCGTCCGCCGGACGTCCGGCGCCCGGTGTCCGGGTGCGCGCACAGGACGGGGAGTTGCTGGTCGCCCTGGAGCACTCGCCGTATCTGGGCGCCGCCGACCCCTCGCGCTGGCACGACGGCTGGCTGCACACCCGCGACGCGGCGGAGCTGGACGAGCGGGGCGTGGTCACCCTGCGCGGGCGGCTGGACTCCCAGGTCTCCGTCGGCGGCCTCTCGGTCGACCTCAACGAGGTCGAGCAGTTCCTGGCCGCCCTGCCCGGCGTGACGGAGGCGGTAGTGGTCCACGACGACGGCATCGAGGCGTACCTGGCGCTCGCCGGGACGGCGACGCTGGACGAGGTGGAAGCCGCGCTGGCCCAGCGGCTGGCTCCGTTCAAACGGCCGCGGCTGCTGCACGGGGTGAGCGGACTTCCG
Source organism: Streptacidiphilus sp. EB129 (assembly GCF_041262645.1). Lineage (NCBI taxonomy): Bacteria > Bacillati > Actinomycetota > Actinomycetes > Kitasatosporales > Streptomycetaceae > Streptacidiphilus > Streptacidiphilus sp. EB129. Next base: position 40,100 of record NZ_JBGCCS010000020.1, on the reverse strand, counting down.
CGTACCTCCACCGGCAAGCGGGTCCGTGACGTGGCGGTGCTGCGTGCCGCCGTCGCACCGGCGCGGCACCGGTGAGCGCCGACCGGCCCGTGGACCGGGACACCGTCGTCTCCCTGCTGGCCACCTTTCACAACAGGGCTCCCGGCGCCGTTGGCGAGCGGATCGGTTCACTGGAGCTGACCTGGCTGATCCACGCGGCGGAGCAGCACTACGGCATCTGCCTGGACCTGTCCGACGCGCAGTTGGAGCTGATGGAGACGGTGACCGGCGCCACCGCCGTGCTCGCCGAGTCGATCGGCGGTGCGGCCGATGGCCAGTGACCCGGGCCGCCACAGACGTGGCTCCAGCGCTGTCGTCACCGGCCTGGCGGTGGCGTCGGCCTGCGGACGCGGCCCCGACGCGCTCTTCGACAGCGTCTGCGCCGGTACCCCCGCCTTCGGACCGGTGACCCGCTTCGACACCGCGGCGCGCCGGGTGCGGGTGGCGGCGACGCTGCACGATGCCGCCCCGCTCCCGGAGGAGCTGGCCGAGGCGCTCCACCAGTCCTGTACACAGGCAGGACTGACGGTTGATCAGCGGAAGGACTCCCCGCTGCTGCTGGCCTGGCATCCGGGTCCCGACGCGGTCCGGGCCGCCCGCCGCGCGTCCGAGGCCGTCAAAGAAGCCGCATCCGTTACCGCAGCCGTCACCGAAGCCGCAGTCGCAGCCGTGGCCGTCCACGCGCCGAAGCTGTCGGCCGCGACGCACGCCCCGGGCAGCCCCGATGCGCACTCGGCGGCGGCCATGGCGGCGGGGCTGGCCGCCCGGTGCGGTCTCGGCGGGGCGGTGCGCACCTACACCACCGCCTGCGTCTCGGCGAGCACGGCGGTGGCCGACGCGGCCGCGATGATCGCCACGGGCCGGGCCGACCGCGTTGTGGTGGCCGCCGGATACCTGGTGGACCAGGACTACTTCGGCCTGTTCGACGCCGGGCGCGCACTGGCCACGGACGGGCGGATCCGGCCGTTCAGCCGGGGCCGTACCGGACTGCTGCTGGGCGACGCCGTGGCCGCGGTGGTGCTGGAGTCGCCGGGCGCGGCGCGCGCACGCGGCGCGGAGGTGCTCGGCCGGGTACTGGGCTGGGGCAGGGCGGGTGACGCGCACCATGTCTGCCGTCCGCATCCGGAGGGCGCCGGGGTGGCCAGGGCGGTCAGGGCCGCACTGGACCGCGCGGGGGTGTCCGCGGAGGAGCTCGACTACGTCAACGCCCATGGCACCGGTACCCCGTTCAATGACTCGGCCGAGGCCGCCGGACTGCGACGGGCGCTCGGCCCCGCCGTCGACCGGACACCGGTCAGCTCCACCAAGTCCGTGCACGGGCACACCCTGGAGGCGTCCGGGCTGCTCGAACTCGCAGTGGTGCTCCAGGCCCTGAGGCACGGGCGGCTGCCGGTGAACGCGGGCTTCCTGGACGCGGACCCGGAGTGCCGCCTCGATCTCGTCCTGGGGGAACCACGCGAGTCCCGGGCCCGGTACGCGCTCAGTCTGAACGCGGCCTTCGGCGGTGCCAACACCGCCCTGCTGATCGGGGCGCCATGAACCGCAACGGAACCGTCGGCAAGGGGAACGTCGGCAACGGGACGGGCGGTGACGGGACCAGGGGTGACGGCGCGGCGCTCCGCTGGACCTGCTCGGCCCGCTGGCCGGAGCCCGGCGACGGCGACCAGCCCCCGCCACTGCCCGGCTTCGTGGAGTCCACGTTCAGCCCGATGGTGGCGGCGGCGGCCGAGCGCTGCCTCCGGCAGGCCGTGGGCCCGCCGCCGGTCGCTCCGGAGCGCGGGGAACGTATCGCGGTGGTCCTGGTGAGCGTGGGCGGCGACGTCGGCACGGCGGACGCGACCGCCGCCGCCGTGGACGCCGGCCGGTCCGTACCGCCGCTGCTGTTCTTCCAGTCGGTGCCCAACTCCGTCGTCGGCCATGTGGCCTCGCGGTGGGGACTGGCCGGGCCGGTGCTCTGCGTCAGCCCGGTCGGCGACCCGCAGGACGACGGCAGGGAACTGGCGCAGCTGCTGGTCGAGGACGGCGAGGCCGACGAGGTGCTGGTCATCCTCGCCGAGCAGGCACGCGGCCCCGGCGGGCGGAGCCACGCCACGGCGGTACTGGCACGGTCATGGGACGCGGGCGAGGACTCCGGCCCGCAGTGCTCCAACCACGAGTGCTCCAACCACGAGTGAGCTGACCACGAGTGAGCTGACCACGAGTGAGCTGACCGGACCGAGGAAAGGACGCACATGCGGGCACGAAGCATCCGGGGGCGACTCGCCGCCGATCCGGCGCTGGGCGCGGGGAACGTCCTGTCCACCCTGGTCTCGCTGGGCGTCGACCCGGACGAGCCCACGCTGACCTTCGACACCGACGTCGACGGCCATCCCGCCTGGAAGCCCCTCACCCTGGGCGAGCTCGACCGGGCGGTGGCCACCCGGTCGGCCGGGCTGCACGCCCTCGGCGTGCGCCCGCGCGACCCGGTCGCGGTCTACGGGGTCACCGCCGCCGACCAGATGCTCTCGTTCCTGGCACTGGTCCGGCTGGGGGCCATCCCCGCGCTGGTGAACGGCAACCTCCGCGGAGCCGTGGCCGCCCGCTACATCAGCGGGCTGAAGGCGGTGGGAGTACTGGCCGACGCCGCCTCCTGGTCCCGGCTGGCCGAGCACGACCCGGGGGCGCCGCTGCTCGGTGCCCCGGACCGGATCGACGGCCACCGTCCCTCGGACGCGCCCGCACCCTACCGCCACCACCCCGACGACCCGATCGCGATCACGCACTCCTCGGGAACCACCGGCGAGCCCAAGGCGGTCACCTCCACCCACGCCACGCTCTTCGCCGCGATCCGGCACCGGCTGTCGGTTCCGCGCGCCCAGGGCGCCGACCGGATCCTCTGCGCCCTCCCCGCCGCCCACAACGCCACCCTGACCGCGCTGAACCTGGCCCTCGGCAACCGCGGCGAGATCCTGCTGCTCTCCGCCCAGGACGGCGGAACCGTCGTGGACGCGGTCCGGCGCTGGCGTCCGGGCATGGTCCTCGGCTTCGCGGTGACCTGGTCACAGCTCGCCCACGCCGAACTCGACGCGGACGACCTGGAATCGGTGCGGGTCTGGTGGAACACCGGGGACTGCGCCCACGAGGCGCACATCCGGCGGCTGGTCGCGGTCGGCAGCCATGATGTGGCGACCGGCAAGGGGATCGAGCACCGTGCCGGGTCGATGTTCGTCGACGGGCTGGGCTCCACCGAGCTGGGCCACTCGCAGTTCCACATCACCCACCGCGCCGACAGCGACCGCTTCGACCGCTGTATCGGCCGACCGCACCTGTTCGCGCAGGCCGAGGTACTGGACCCGTCCGGCGAGCCGCTGCCCGCCGGACGGGTGGGGCAGCTCGCGGTCCGCTCCCCCACGGTGACCCCGGGGTACTGGAACGACTCGGCGGCCACCTACCGCACCCGGCAGGGGGGTTGGTTCCTCCCCGGCGAGCTGGTCTACCGCACCGAGGACGGCTACTACCACCATGTCGACCGGGCCGCGGACGCGATCGACCTCGGTGACGGCACCCACGTCTACACCGCGCTGTCCGAGGACCGGGTCCTGGCCGCCTGCCCGGAGGTGCTGGACTGCACCGTGGTCGCGGTGCGGCACGGTACCGGGGTCAGCACCCACGTCCTGCTCAGGCTCGCGCCCGGCGCGGACCCGGCGGTCGACCGTACCGAGGAGGTACGGGCCGCGCTGCGCGACGAGCGGGTGGCCGCGACGGTGCGCCGCGTCGCGGTCGTGCCCGAGGAGGAGATCCCGCTGGGCGCCACCGGCAAGGTACTCAAGGCGGTACTGCGGGCGCGCTACTCCTCGGCGGAGGCCACCGCGCCCTGACCGCCGCACCCTTGACCAGCGCACCCCCTGCGCACCGTATCCCTGCCCACCGCACCCCCTGACCACCGCACCGTCACCACGACCTCAAGGAGCAGTCATGACCGGGGAGATAGCCGAGTTCATCATCCAGGCGCTGCGGGAGATGAACTACGACGTCGAGGACCTCACCGCCGACACCGACCTGGGTCCCGCCGGACTCGACCTGGAGTCCCTGGCCCTCGCGGAGCTGACGGTCCAGATCGAGGACACCTACGGGCTGAGATACAGCGACGAGGACACCGAGGCGCTGGCCGTGCTCACCGTCGGCGGGCTCGCCGCGGAGCTGGCCGCCAAGCTGGCGGTCGCGAGCGGGGACAAGCCCCAGTGAGTGCGCACCACGGCGCGGTGGTCACCGGCATCGGCCTGGTCAGCCCGCTGGGCCGCAAACCCGGCGCGTTCTATGACGCGCTGCTGGCCGGCCGCTCGGGCCTGCGCAGGCCCGAGCAGGGCCATCCGGCGGCGGGCTGGCTGGACGTCGCCGGGATCTCCCCGGAGATCGACCCCCTGGAGGTGCTGCCGGCCACCGAGGTCCGCGCCGTGGACCGCTTCGTGCTGCTGGGCCTGGCGGCGGCGGACGACGCACTCGCGGACGCCGGGCTGGTGGTGGGCCGGGACGTGGACCCGCGCCGGGTCGCGGTGGTCGTGTCCACCGGCGGAGGCGGCCTGCACACCTACGAGCAGTACGCCCACGCCCGGCTGGAACGCGGCCGGCCGGGCGTCAGCCCCTATCTGCTCCCGGGGATGCTCTCCAACATGGCGACGGCCAGGATCGCCATCAAGCACGGCATCCGCGGCTACAGTTCCTCCATCGTCACCGCCTGTGCGGCCGGGGCGCACTCCATCGCGGAGGCGCTGCGGCTGATCCGGGCGGGCGACGCGGACGTGGTGGTCTGCGGCGCGGCCGAGGCCCCGCTGCATCCGACGATCGCCGCGGCGTTCACCAACGCGCGTGCCCTGGCCCGTGGTTGGGACGATCCGGTGGAGGCCAGCCGGCCGTTCGACGCCGGGCGCAACGGCTTCGTGCTCGGTGACGGCAGCGCGGTGCTGGTGGTGGAGCGCAGCGGGCACGCCGACGGCCGGAACGCGCCGGGCCATGCCGACCTGCTCGGCTGGGGCGCGTCCACCGACGCCCACCACCCCACCATGCCGCGCCCGGACGGCGAGGGCGCGGCCGACTCGATGCTCGCCGCACTCGCCTCGGCCGGCCTCGCGCCGGCGGACGTGGACTACGTCAACGCGCACGGGACCAGCACCAAGCTGGGCGATGTGGCCGAGGCCGCCGCACTGCGGCAGGTCTTCGGCGAGCAGGGCCCCGCGGTCAGTTCCACCAAGGGCGCGACCGGGCACCTGCTCGGCGCGGCCGGAGCGGTCGAGGCCGTGGCGTGCGTCCTGGCGGTGGCGCGCGGGGCGGTGCCGCCGACGGTCAACCTGGAGCAGCCGGACCCGGCCTGCGCCCTCGACCATGTACGGGGCTCCGCACGGCTGTTGACCGTACGCGCCGCGCTCTCCAACTCCTTCGCCTTCGGCGGGCACAACGTCAGTCTGCTGTTCGGCCCGCCGAGCACCAGGAGGGCGCGGCTGTCCTGACTCACCCCTCCCCGCCGTACCACCAGCTCCACCGCACCTGGAACCCGCCTTCGCCCCGCAGTGCCAGCGCGGCACGGTAACCCCGGGGCGCGGCAAGGTCCGTGACCCGATAGCGGCGCTCCGCTGCCGGAGCCCCCTCGTTCCCGGCACCCCCATACCCCACCACCAGCGGTGCGCTGCCATGGACAGGCATCCCCAGGCCGTCGGCCATCCGCCCGCCGGCCGCCTTCACACAGGCCTCCTTGCGGGTCCACAACTCGGTGAAGCGTTCGGCCAGCCCTGCCCCGGAGCCGTCGGCCGTGACATAGGCGACGTCCCCGGGCGGGAAGAACCGCGCGCAGACACGGGACGCGTGGGCCGCGACCGGCACTCGCTGGACGTCCACCCCGACCGGGCGGCGCACGGTCACGGCGACGGCGATCAGCTCGTCCGAGTGCGAGAGGCTGACCTGTGCCGCGTCCCCCGGGTAGGCCAGTTCGGGCTTGCCGTGGCGGCTCCGGGACCACCGGATCCGCTCCGGCGGCACTCCGAGACGGTCGCCGAGGAGCACCCGCGTCGCGCCGTGCGCGAGGACGAACCGCCTCCGTTCGTCGGGACGCGCCATCGCCTCGGCGCGCCGTCGCTCGTCCTCGCCCAGCGTGCGCGCCACCGCGGTGACGACCGGCTCCGGCAGCCGGGCCGGGATCAGCCAGACCCGGGCGCTGTCAGGACTCACCCGCGACTCCCTCCGACCTCCACTCACCACACCTTCGCAGAGGATGAGTTGACATGACTTGGCCGGTTTCGTTGCAGGGCGGGGCGGCCTGCCCGCACGGCTGCGCCGGGGACAGGGTACCGGGGCGTGCGAGATCGCACAGCACGCCGATCGCGCCCGGGGAGTACCGCGCGTGGACGACCCTCCCGGCGCTGCAGCAGCCGTCCTGGGACGCCCCGGACGCGCTGCCGGAGATCACCGCGCGGCTGGCGGAGGCACCGGGACTGGTGCGTCCGGACGAGGTCCGCCGGCTGGGCCGTCTCCTCGCCGGGGTCGCGGCCGGCCGGTACCAGGTGGTCCAGGCCGGCGACTGCGCCGAGGACCCCGGCGCATGCACCCCCGTCGGCATCGGCCGCAAGCTGGCGCAACTGGAGGCGCTGGCAGGGGTGATGGCGGTGAACTCCGGCAGACCCGTGGTCCGCGTGGGCCGGATCGCCGGCCAGTTCGCCAAGCCCCGCTCGCGCCCGACCGAGTGGGTCGGCGGGGTCGAACTTCCGGTCTACCGTGGACATCTGATCAACGGTCCGGAGCCGGACGCGAAGCTGCGCCGCGCCGACCCGGCCCGCATGCTCTCCTGCTACCGCGCCGCGGCCACCACCGCCGGCTTCCTGCGGCGCGACGCCGCGGTGCGGGGAGCCTGCCCGGTCGGCGCACGCACCTGGACCAGCCACGAGGCGCTGGTGCTCGACTACGAACTGCCGCTGCTGCGCCGCACCGGCGACACCGGGGAACTGCTGCTCTGCTCCACCCACTGGCCCTGGATCGGCGACCGCACCCGGCAGCTCGACGGCGCACATGTCACCCTGCTCGCCGCCGTCGCCAACCCGGTCGCCTGCAAGGTCGGGCCCGGCATGGACACCGGCGAACTGCTGGCGCTCTGCGACCGCCTCGACCCCCGGCGCACCCCGGGGCGGCTCACCCTGATCTCCCGGATGGGCGCCGGCACCGTCGCCGACCGGCTGCCGCCCCTGGTCGCCGCGGTACGCCGGGAGGGCCACCCGGTCATCTGGCTGTGCGACCCGATGCACGCCAACACCATCACCGTGCCCACCGGCGCCGAAGGCCTGAAGACCCGGCTGGTGACGACGGTCGCCCGCGAGGTGCGCGGATTCCTGACCGCCGTCGGCGCGGCCGGGGGGATCGCCGGCGGCCTGCACCTGGAGACCACGCCCGACCAGGTCACCGAGTGCGTGACGGACGCGAGCCGGCTGCACCGGGTCGGCGAGAAGTACACCTCCCTCTGCGACCCCCGGCTCAACCCCGGGCAGGCCCTCCACATCGCCGCCTGCTGGCACTGACCCGCGGCGTCGGCCTTCCCCCGCCCGTCCCGGGCAGCCTCAGGCCTGGAGGCGCTCGCGGGCGTGGCGGGCCGTCACCTTCGCCAGTTCGTGCCAGAACGGGGCAGCGGTGAGATAGAGGCCGAGGGCGGAGAGGATCCCGAAGGACACGTCCACGCTGAGGCGGCCCTCTCTGGCCCAGTAGACGTCCCTGAGGTCGAGCAGCAGCGCGAACTCGTCCGCGATCAGTGCCGCACCGGCTCCGTAGGCGGCTCCGACGCCGGGGTGTCCGGTGTACTCGGCGTCTCCGCGCACGGCCACCAGACCCACCCCGGCCAGGGTGGCGATCCCGATGTTGTAGTGGTGCAGATGGGTGCCACCGGCGGAGATGTTGCCCCAGGGCAGCCACCCGCCGCGGATGCCGTGGGTGATCACACGCACGGTTCCGAACGTCGCCCCGAAGGACAGCCAGGTGGCCAGCAGGGATCGCTGGACCGGCGTGGTGCGGTGGTCCAGCGTCGTGCGCCAGTGCCCCAGCAGCCCGGGCCCGGCGCGGTTCGGCCGCCCGTCCTGCGTGAACGTCTCCGATGCTGCGGGCATGGCACCTCCCAACGGTCCCCGCGTGTTCGCGGGCGCACCGTCGAGGCTATGGCCGGCTCGGACGGAACGCGCGGCGAGCCGGCCGAAGCCGGCCCCGGGGAGCCGCCCCCGCGAGGCTTGGGATTGCGACAGCGGGGGGAGCCTGGTTCTGCCTCGGCAACCGCCGAGGCAGAAGGGGGACGGCATGCAGAGCAGCCGCGGGGCCGGAAGCGAGCCGGAAGAGGTCTGCCCGGAGCCCTGGGGCTGCGAGGTGCTGGTCGTCGGGGCGTACTTCGCCGACCTGATCTTCCGCGATCTGACCCGGCCGGTCCTGCCCGGCTCGGAGGTGTTCGCCGGGGCGCTGGACCTGCTCCCCGGCGGGGCCTTCACCCCGGCGATGGCCATGCACCGCCTGGACCATGCCGTGGTGTGGGCCACCGACTTCGGCGACGACCTGTTCAGCGGGCAGATCCTGGCCGCGGCCCGCGCGGAGGGCCTCGACGAGCGGGGCTTTCGCCACCATCGCGGCCCGGTCCGCAGCGTGACGGCCTCACTGTCGTATCCGGGTGACCGGGCCATGGCCAGCTTTCAGGACCAGGTCGACCCGCAGCCGCTGGCCGCGTTGGTGCGGGAGCATCGCCCCCGGGTCCTGCTACTGCCCCAGCTCCAGTACGGGGAAACCGTGCTGGCCGCGCTGCGGATCGCCGGCCGGCTCGGCACCCTGGTCTTCATGGACTGTCAGGACGTGCCCGGCACGCTCGACGATCCCGCGCTGCGCGCCGTGCTGGCCGAGGTGGACGTCTTCGCCCCGAACGCGGACGAGGCCCTGCGGCTGACCGGTGCGAGCACCCTCGACGGTGCGCTCTACCGGCTCGCGCCGCTGGTGCGCACCGTGGTGGTGAAACGGGGCGGTCACGGCGCCAGCGCCGTCAGCGCCGGGGACCGCCACGACATCGCCGCCATCCCGGTCGACGTGGTGGACACCACCGGCGCAGGCGACTGCTTCAACGCCGGATTCCTGCACGCACGCCTGGAGGGCAGACCGCTTCCCGACTGCCTGGCCGCGGCCGTCGCCTGCGGCGCCGCGGCAGTCACCGGGCCCGGCTCCCGGCTCGCCCTGGACCGGGCCGGCCTCCGGCGCTGGCTGTCCCGTGCCCCGCGTCCTGAGACTGCGAAGTCCTGAGACTGCGAGGTCCTGAACCGCGTGAGCCCCCGAGCCCCGTGGTTGCCGGGCGACGCCGCGCTCGAACCGAAAGCCCATTTCGGCATGTGCACTTCAACGGGTTGTCGGTTCGTGTTAGCGTGCCGTTGATCCTGCCCCGAGCCACGCCCCAGCCGATCGGCGGGGGCGCGGCTCCACGTGCCGATCGGCGGTTGCGCATGAAGATCCTGGTCACCGACCTGGACGGCACGCTTCTCGGCGGCGACGGCACCGATCGCCGCCGCCTGCACGCGGCCCTCAGCCGCCACCCGGAGGTGACGGTGGTCTTCGCGACCGGGCGCGGACTGCCGTCGGTGGTCCAGGTCCTCCACGACCCGCTGGTTCCGCGGCCACGGTGGATCATCACGGATGCGGGAACCGGCGTCGTCGACGGCGCGGACCTGACGCCGGTTCAGGAGTTCCAGGAGCGGCTCCGCGCCCACTGGCCCGGTTCGGGAGCGGTACGCGCCGCGTTGGACCGCTTCCCGGCGCTCCGCTACCAGCACGGCGTCGCCCAGGACGGCCGCTGCTCGTTCCACCTGCGCCCCGAGGACCTGACCCGGGAACTCACGGACGCCGTACGGGAACTGGGCTGCACCTGGCTGTACTCGGCGGACCGCTACTTCGATGTACTGCCCCCGAACGCGGGCAAGGGCAGCGCCCTGGCGGCCCTTGCCGCCCAGCAGGACTGGCCGATGTCCTGCGTGCTGGTGGCCGGCGACTCCCTCAACGACCTGTCGTTGTTCGGACTCGGAGCGCACGGCGTGATCCCGTCGAACGCGGAGCCCGGCCTGCGCGCCGCCGTACCCGCGGACGACCTGGTCACCCGCCCCGAGCAGCCGGGAGCGGCAGGCGTCCTGTCGGCCCTGCAGGCGCTCGGCTGGGTGGAGCGCGACCATCCCCTCGTGGTCGGCTACCACCGCCCGCCGGTGAGCCGGACCCCCGCCGGATGGCAGCCGCCGGCCAGCCCCAACGGCATCCTGCCCACCCTGCGCAGCCTGCTCGCCGGCGGCCTGGACGCCGTCTGGGCCACCGCCGCGATCGACGGACCGGACGGCGCCGGACCGGACGGCGCCGGACCCGACGGCGCTTCGGATGCCGCGCCCCTCGGGCAGGGCCACGAGACCGGGCTGCCGCTGTCCTTCGTGCGGCTGAGTCCCGCCCAGTGGTCCGGGTACTTCCACCGCGCCTGCAAGGACACGCTGTGGCCGGTGCTGCTGTCGCAGCCCCGGCGGATGGGCTTCGACCCGGCGGCCTGGGACCAGTACCGCCAGGTCAACGCACGCTTCGCCGACCACATCAGCGCCTGCGCCGCACCGCGCGCCACCGTCTGGCTGCACGACTACAACCTGTGGCTCGTCCCCGGCCTGCTCCGCCCGGTCCGCCCGGACCTGCGGATCGGCCTGTTCCACCACACCCCCTTCCCCGCACCCGAGATCCTCGCCGCCCTGCCCACCGTGACCGAGATCCGCCACTCCCTGACCTGTCTGGACTGGGCGGGATTCCACACCCGCGCGTTCGCCGACAACTTCCGCCGAACCCTCGCCGGCACGGCCTGCCCGCCCCGGGTGGGAGTGCACCCGCTGGGCGATGACCGCGACGCCATCGCCGCGCTGGCCCGCAGCCGCGGCGCCGGGACCCGGCCGGGCAACGGCATGCTGGTGCTCTCCGTCGAGCGCCTGGACTACGCCAAGGCTCCGGTGGAGAAGGTCGAGGCCGTGGCCGCGCTGCTCGCCCTCCACCCCTGGTTACGCGGGCGGCTGCGATTCCGGCTGGTCTGCCCGCCGCCCGAAGCCGGCATCACCGCCCACGAGACCACCCGGCGCAGGCTGGAGCGCCGGATCACCGAGGTCAACCGGCTCTGGGGCACCGCCGCCTGGCAGCCCGTCGAGTACCTGCCGGTCAGCCTGTCCTTCGCCGAGGTGATCGACCAGTACCTCGCCGCCGACGTGTTCTGGGTGACCTCCCTTCAGGACGGGATGAACCTCACCGCGAAGGAGTTCGTCGCCGCCCAGGCGGCCGTCCGCGGCGCCGGGGTCCTGGTCCTCTCCCGCCATGCCGGCGCGGCGGAGGAACTCGGCGAGGCGGCGCTGCTCACCGACCCGCACGCCCCCGACGACCTCCGCAACGTCCTGCACCGGGCCCTGCTGCTCCCTCCCGGGGAACGGCGCAGCCGGCTGACGCGCCTGTCCGCCCTGCTCGGACGGCACCACCCCGCGGACTGGGCCGCCGACATCATCGCCGCCATCGGCCGCGCGGGCGCCGCCGCTCCGGCTCCCGACCGTGCCGGGACGCGTGCCGGATCACCGGCGGGACTGCGCCGGACACCGTCGCTGGTGCTCGGCCCGACGACCTGACAAAGTCCACTCCGGATCGGCCAACTGATGTCATCCGACCGCGAGTTCATCCTGCCGACTTCATCCCGGACGGATAGGGTGTGGGAGAATTCTGGCATGACTCAGTCAAGGGATGTGTCCATGGGCAGCGGGAGCAGCGGTGTCGGGCAGCAGAGCGGCCGGCCGGACCGTACCGGCCAGGCCGAGGCCTTCGACGCCATCGGGGACCGCTACGACGAGGCCTTCCCGCACAAGGACGGTCAGCTCGCCACCGGTGAGTGGCTGATCGGGTCGCTGCCTGGCGGGGCCCGGGTGCTGGATCTCGGCTGCGGGACCGGGGTGCCGACCGCCCGCCAGCTCGCGGACGCGGGGCTCGACGTCGTCGGCGTCGACCTGTCCGGCGGGATGGTCGCGCTCGCCCGCAAGAACGTCCCGGACGCGCTGTTCCACCAGCTGGACATCGCCGACGTGCGCCCGGGCGGCAGCCCGGAGCTGGGCCGCTTCGACGCAGTGGTCGCCTTCTTCTCGCTGCTGATGCTGCCGCGCGCGGAGATCCCGGTCGCCCTGCGGACGGTCCACCAGCTGCTGTCCCCCGGCGGCCTGTTCGTACTGTCCATGGTCGAGGCCGACGTGGACTACTTCGCGATCCCGTTCCTCGGAAACACCGTGCGGGTGTCCGGGTTCCTGCGGGACGACCTGCGCAAGGTCGTCGAGGAGGCGGGCTTCGAGATCGTCGCGGAGTCCTCGCACAGCTACGCCCCGGCCATCGCGGACGTACCGCCGGAGGAGCAGATCTTCCTGCGCTGCCGTCGCAACAACGGCTGAGAGTCTCCCATCCGCTCGCCGCGACCCGCGGCGCTCACCTGATGGAACGGCGCGCGTGACCGAGCATTGGATCTCACTGGAGCAGCCCGGCACGCGGCTCGCGGCCTTCGCGGAGCCCCCGTGCACTCCCGACGCGTCCCGGCCGGACCACGACTGGGACGCGCCGGCGTTCGCCGCCGGGCCGCAGACCGACCGGCTGCGGTACCTCGACGAGGCCACCCGCCGGATCGCCGGCGGCCTGGACCTGGAGGAGACCCTCGGGGAACTGCGCCTGGCGGCGGTGCCGGCCTTCGCCGACGCGATTCTGGTGTACCTCTGCGACCCGCTCCCGTACGGGGACGAGAAGCCGACCGCCCCCGTCGTGCTCCGCCTGCACCGGCCCGAGCACCAGCCGGAGCACCGGCCCGAGCACCGGCCCGGACCCGCGACCGAACACCTGACCGCATCGATGCGGCTCGCGTCGGTCCTGCTCGCCGGGCAGCCGGTGTTCGGCAGCGACCCGTGGTCGTGGTCCGTGGCAACCGAACTGCTGGCCCCGCTGGCGGGCACCCCCGGGAGCATGCCGGACGGGCGCAGGCTGATCATCGCTCCGCTGTACGGCCGCCACCGCGTCATGGGCGCGGTCGTGCTGCTGCGCCGGCCCGAACGGGCCGGCTTCGCCGGTGACGACCTGCTCGTCGCCTCCCAGCTCGCCACCCACACCGCGCTGGGCATCGACAAGGCGGTGCTCTACGGCCACCAGGCCTCCGTCGCGGACGCGCTGCAACGCGCCATGCTCCCCTCCTCGCTGCCCGAACCGACCGGCGTGCGGCTCGCCAGCCGCTATCTGCCCGCCTCCGAGACCGCCCGGGTCGGCGGCGACTGGTACGACACGATCCCGCTGCCCGGCAACCGGATCGCGCTGGTCGTCGGGGACGTGATGGGGCACTCGATCACCTCGGCCGCGATGATGGGCCAGCTGCGCACCACCGTGCAGACCCTCGCCGGGCTCGACCTGCCGCCGGACGAGGTCCTGCACCACCTGGACGAGCAGGCCCAGCGCCTCAGCAGCGAACACCTGGCGACCTGCCTCTACGCGATCTACGACCCGGTGTCGCACCGGCTCCTGGTCGCCAACGCCGGCCATCCGCCGCCCGTGCTGCTGCACCCGGACGGGCGCGCGGAGGTGCTGTGGATCCCGCCGGGCGCGCCGATAGGCGTCGGCGGCGTCCCGTTCGAGGCGGTGGAACTGCCCGCTCCCACCGGGGCGACCCTGCTGCTGTACACCGACGGGCTGGTCGAATCCCGCGTCCGGGACGTCTGGACCGGAGTGGAGCTGCTGCGCGCCCGCCTGCACACCGCCGCCGACGTGCCCGGCTCCCCGCCGTTGGAGGAGCTGTGCGACCACGTCCTCGACGTCCTGGGCCCGGGCACCCGGGACGACGACATCGCGCTGCTCGCCGCCCGGTTCGACGGCATCCCCCCGCAGAACGTCGCGTACTGGTTCCTGGACCCGCGTCCGCAGACCCCCGGCAAGGCCCGCCGGCTGGTCCGCAGGACGCTGCGCCGCTGGGGCCTGGACCATCTGCTCGAATCCACCGAGCTGATGGTCAGTGAACTGGTGACCAACGCCGTCCACTTCGCCTCCCGGCCGATCACGCTGCGGCTGCTGCGCACGGACGTGCTCCGCTGCGAGGTGGGCGACGACTCGCCCAAGGTGCCCCGGATGGGGCAGGCCCAGCCGGGCGACGAGGGCGGCCGGGGCCTCTTCCTGGTCAGCCGGCTCGCCACGAACTGGGGGTCGACCATGCTGAGCACCGGCAAGGTGGTCTGGTTCGAGCAGAAGCTCCTCGACGAGCACCGCCGGACCGACCGCAGGACCTCCGACGAGCCGGTACGCGGTAGCGACGGCGGCACCCCCGCTGGTACGGCCCGCGGTACGGAATGAGGCGGCACGCGGTACGCCGCCCCGAGTGGGCGGATCAGGGCGCGGCCGCGATCTCGGTGAGCAGCAGGGCCACGTCGTCCGCGCGGTGTGCCGACGTGCTGGCGTCGCCCAGCAGCCGGTCGGCGAGCTCCTCCAGCGAGGTCACCTCGGCATGGGCCAGGCCGACCCGCAACCGGTCGATGCCCTCGTCGATGGTCGTCCCCGGCGCCTCGACCAGCCCGTCGGTGTAGAGGGCGAGCACCGATCCCGGCGGCAGCGGCCGCTCGCTGATCGGGTACTCGGCCAGCGGATCGACGCCGAGCAGCGGGCCGCCGGGAGCCTCCAGCACATCGGTACGGCCGTCGGCGTACCGCAGCAGCGGCGGCAGGTGCCCGGCGCGCACGATCCGCGCCCGCCCGGCGGACGGGTCCAGCCGGATCAGGCAGCAGCTGGCAAGCAGCCCGGGGTCCAGGTCCACCAGCAGCCGGTTGGTGCGGGCCAGCACCTGGTCCGGCTCGTTCCCGCTGGTGATGAACGCCCGCACCGCGCTGCGGAGCTGGCCCATGATCCCGGCGGCGGCCACGCTGTGGCCCTCGACGTCGCCGATGACCAGGCAGAGGCCCTCGGGGGTGACGATCGCGTCGTACCAGTCACCGCCGATCTCCATGCCCTGGGTTCCGGGCAGGTAGCGGGTCGCGAGGGTGATCCCGGGCACCTGCGGCAGACGGTGCGGCAGCAACGCCCGCTGGAGCCCGCGGGCGAGGGCGAACTCGGCGTCGTAGAGCCGGGCGCGCTCCAGCGCCTGGGCGATCAGGCCGCCCAGCGCGGTCAGCACGCCCCGCTCCTCGGACGTGAACGGGTGCGGCTCGTCGAAACCCAGGATGCAGCTGCCGACCGGGTGCCCGGAGGCGATCAGTGGGAGGAAGGCCCAGGCGCCCATCTCGTCCAGCGGGATCCCCGGGTAGGCGGAGGCGAGCTCGTCCACGGACGCGAAGAAGATCGGCGCGCCGGTGATCAGCGTCTCCACCCCGGGCAGCCGGGCCCGCATCGGGGTGCCCTCGAACCGGTCCAGGAACTCGTCGGGATAGCCCACCTGATGGGCCAGGTTCAGCCGGTTCTCCGCGACGACGTAGATCGCCAGCTCCTGGCCGCCGAAGGCCGGCAGGATCTGCTCCGCGACGGCCACACAGACCTCCCGGACGGTCACGGCCTGGGTCAGCGCGCTGGCCAGCTGCATCAGGTGGTAGATCGCCCCGACGCTGGCGCGCCGCACGGGTGTCGGGGCCGGCCCGAAGGCCGCGGCCGGGCCGGTCGGGTCCCGCAGCCCCGGCGCGGGCGGGTCCTCCGTCGCCGGCGGGGTCGGGGACGGCATCGCCGCCGGGGACGGGCTCGCAGCCGCGGCCGGAGGCGGGTGATCGCTCGCGGGGGGCCGGGAGGCCGGGACCACGGTGCCGGTCACCCCGTGCGCGTCCGGGTACAGCGCGAACGCCAGCCAGCGGTCGGGCGGGCGGCAGGCGAGGAACGCGGTCGGCTGCCGGGAGAGCATCGCCGCCCGGTGGCGGTCCTCGTACGCGGGATCGGAGAGCCAGGGCACGGCGTCCCACAGCTGCCGGCCCAGGAGTTCCTCCCGGTGCGCCCCCAGCAGCAGCTCCGTGCCCAGGTTCGCGTAGGTGACCCGACCGTCCGGATCGAGCGAGAGGATGCCCTGCCGGAGCCGCTCGACGGCCTCGGCGGCGGCCGCGCCCGTCCCCGTGTCGAGGACGGCGCCGACCAGACGGGACGGCGCCGTGCCGGCCACGGCCCCGGCCGCCCGCCCCCACAGCTCGACCGACCGTGACCGGTTCGCTCCGCTCGCCACCCGGAACCGCAGGTTGAGCACATGACCGTCCGTCAGCGCGCGGCGGGCGGCGGTGCGGAGGCCGGGCCGGTCCTCCGGGTGGACCGCGGCGGCCAGGGTCTCCACCCGGCCGTCGAACCGCTCGGCGTCCAGTCCGAAGATCGCACACAGCTCGTCGTCGGCCGAGACCGACCCGGTGGCGAGGTTCCAGTCGAACAGCCCCAGCCGGATCGCCGGACCCGACGCGGTGGGCAGTTCGATCACCGCCGCGTCGCTGCCGCTCTCCACCGGCTCTCCCCCGGCCGCGAGCGCCGCGAGCAGGACCCCCAGCCGGTTGGCCGCCGTCCGCAGATGGCGACGGGCTCCCGCCGGCACCCCGGCGGCCGAGGTGGGCCAGAGCGCGCAGAGCACCCCGAAGGTCTCACCCCCCGCCATGACCGGCGCATAGGCGGACGCGAACGAGTACGGCAGGCCGACCAGCAGCTGCGGGAAGCGCCGCATGGTCTCGTCCGCGCCCGAGAGGCAGACGCTGCGCCCGGTGCGATAGGCGACCGGGGCGGGCAGCGGGCTGCCCAGCGAGACGCGGCGGAACGCGCCCAGCGCCGACACCGGTACCCCGGCGACCGTGCTGAGCACGAGCGAGCGCCGGTCGCGAGAGCGCAGGTACACCATGCCGCTGTAGGCGCCGGTGCCCTTCAGCGCCTTGCGCACGGCGGTGGCGAGCAGCTCGTCCCGCTGCTGGGTCGACGCCGCCCGATATCCGCCGCCGACGGGCTCCGCGGGGGCCTGCGGGGTGTCGGGAACACGCTGAGGACGGCGGACACCATCGGGGACCGACCCGGTGCGCGTCGCCGTCGTACCGCCGGTCACACGCGGCCCTCCCGGGTCCGCCGGCACACCCTGGCGCATCTCTTCTCTGTACGCCGCCCCACCAGGGGTGTCAAGGCGAGCCAGGCCCACGGGCAGAGTGCTGCAGCGAAGCCCCTCCGCAGAGTGGCACGGACGCGCCGCCCTCGCCAAGATCGACTCAGCGATGACCGGGCGCTCGGGTGCCCCCGGGAGCAGCCGTCGGCGGGCGGCCCTCACCCGCCGGGGCACGGCGCCGGTCAGGCGTCCCTGCGCCTGAGGAAGACCGGGTTGGTCAGGGCGGCCATCGGGCCGAACATCAGCGCCGCGCCCATGGTGTTGCCCTGGCCCGGGGTGCCGTCCGCCATCGGGTGGCGGATCTCCGCACGCACGTACGCGGCGAGGGAGGCGGTCGTCCGCCAGACCACCGTGCCGGCGCCGGAGGCGTCCAGGGACTCCTGGTGCATCTGGCCCTCGTCGGTGATGAACCGCACGGTGCCGTTGGGCACGCCGGCCGCGTCCAGCCGGACGTCGACGGGGGCGTAGGCGGGCACGGTCAGCGTCTGGCCGATGCCGGCCTGTACTCCGTCGCCGGTGGCGGTGAACGTCAGTTCGACCGAGGAGGACTCGGCGATCCAGTTCCGGCCCGACCGGATCCCCTCCATCACGGCATGGGTGGCCAGGTCGTCGGCGAGGACCACGTTGTGCGGCAGGCCGATGACGTTGGGGACGCTGTGGGCGTCGCTGTTGCCCATCGCCGGGAGCCAGCGGGTGCCGGTGCGCACCGCCTCGCCGAGCTTCTGGTCCCAGGTGCCGACCGCGTACTCGTCGTCGTAGGTCCAGGGGCCGGTCCACACCTCGGTGGCGTCCGCGTCGGTGAAGCCGAACTTCCACTGGCAGGCGACATAGGCGCAGTACAGGTGCGCGGGCACCACCAGGCCGCCACTGCCGTGGACCTGCCGGACGAAGCGCGGGTACGCGTCGTCGCGGGAGCGGTATCGCCAGTCGATCCACTCCCCCGCGGGCAGGCCGAGCGCCAGCCAGTGCCCGTTGCGGGTGGTGATCTCCTCGCCGGTGATGATCAGCAGGTCCTCGCCGGCGTACTGGCCCCAGACGGCGTGCGAGGCAGAGGTGTTGTGGTCGGTGGAGACCATGAAGTCCAGGCCGGCCTCGCGGGCGCCGGTGGCGACCTCGACCGGCAGCCGCTTGCCGTCGGAGTAGACGGTGTGCAGATGGCAGTCGCCCCGGTACCAGGCGCGGCCGCGGCCGTTGGCACGCGTGGGCGGGTAGTCGGGCACGAACGCCGGGCCGGGCTCGCCGAACGTCAGGGTGACCTGGACCTGGTAGTTCAGGCCCTGCGGGGCGACCTGGTAGGGGCCGAGCACGATGTGCCAGGTGCCGGGGTCGACCGGTCCGGGCAGGTAGCCGGGGGTGGCCTGGCTGTTGCTGATCGCGAACGAGGTGCGGAAGCCGCCCGACCACCCACGGAAGCCCTTGCCGCCGAGCGCGGTGCCGCGCTGGTCGAAGACGCCGATGTCGCAGGAGTTGCCCGGCACGCCGGAGGGCACCGTCGGCCTGTCGTAGGAGTACTGCACGGAGATCTGCCGCACTCCGGCGGGGATCTCCACGGGCAGGTACACGAAGTCCGCCGCCCCGGTCTCCAGGTGGCCGGTGATGGCCTGGGTCGCGGTGCTGCCGGACACCGGCGTCGTTGCAGCGGCGGGAGCGGACGCCGGTTCGGCGGCCTGGGCGAAGGACATGGGGGTGAGGGTCAGCGCGGCCACACCTCCCGCACTCGCCAGCAGCAGTCGGCGGCGCGCCATTCCGGCCTCCGGGGGCTGCCGGCTCGGCAGCGGGTCGACGGTGTGTTCACAGTATCCGTCAGTGCACATGAGTGTCCTCGCAGGTGGGAGCGGATGCGCAGGGACGTGCACGAAGGATGCTGCCCACAGTGTGGGTCGATCGGGTGAATGCCGGATGAGGGGCACCCGACCATCGCCGGACGCCCACGTGTCACCGGCCTCGGCCACCGGGGTCCGGGGCACTACGCGCCGAGGCCGTCGCAGGTCCGGGCCGCCGCGGGACGGAGCCACGGCGGCGCGGCGCCGCGGCTGGGCAGTGCCACGGCGGGACGAGGCCACTGCGCGCCGAGGCCACCGCAGGTCCAGGCCGCCGCGGGACGGAGCCACTGCGCGTCGAGGTCGCTGCGGGCCCAGGGCGGGGCGCGTTCAGGCGGCTTCGGCGGTGACCCGGCCGGAGTGGACCGCGTCGACCAGGGCCTGGTGGTCGCGCTCGTTCTGGTCGGCGTAGCTTTCCGCGAACCTCACCAGGGCCTGGTCGAACACCTCGCCGCGGCCCAGGTAGGCCGCGATCGCGATCCGGTCGCCGGACCTGGCGTGCGCGCGGGCGAGCGTGGCCCCGCAGAGCTCGCCGAACAGGCCCATGCCCTGAGGCACCATCAGCGCTGGCTCCGCGATGCCCTTCCAGTCCCGCAGCTGGCGCACGTAGAAGTCCCGCTCGCGACCGTCGATCCCGTGTACCCGCTCCCAGCCGAGGAAGATGTCGCTGGCGGCCTGCATCAGCCGCTGGCCGGAGACCACCCGCTCCCCCTGCGTGGCGTACTCGCTCCCGCCCGCGAAGGCTGCGAGCACCGACTCGTCGGCCTCCTTGGCCTGGAGGAACAACGGATCCTCGCCGTCCCGGCCGAGCAGCAGGATGATCCAGCAGCGGGTGCCGACGCTGCCGACGCCCACCACCTTGCGCGCCATGTCGGCCACGGAGAACCGGCCGAGCAGATGCTGCCGGTCCGACTGCAGGGTGCGCCGGTAGCGTTGGATCAGGTCGTTGATCTGCCCCTCAAACAATCCGCGCTGCTCGTCCGGCAGCAGCTCGGCGATGGGCGTCACCAGTGGCGGGGTGGAGGCGATCCGACGCTCACCGTCGACCACCTCGGTGAGCTTCTCGAAGGCCTGGAGGTTGTCCCGGGTGCGCGCCTTCTCCAGGGCCTCGGACAGCAGCTTGCGACCCCGCTTCTGCAGCCCGCCGGAGGCCAGCTGCTGCAGCACCCCGGCGTCGGCTCTGGCGTACCACACGTCCAGGTCGCGCATGGCGGCGAAGCGGTGCATCTGCTCGCGGTAGGAGCGCACGCAGGAGCGGACCACGTCGGCGCGCTCCCGGTCCGTGTAGCCGTTCTCCCGGCCCGCGATGACCAGGCTGGTGGCCAGCCGCTTGACGTCCCACTCCCACGGCCCGGGCAGCGTCTCGTCGAAGTCGTTGATGTCGAAGACCAGGTTCCGCTCGGGGGAAGCCAGCAGCCGGAAGTTCAGCAGGTGTGCGTCCCCGCACAGTTGGGCGCGCAGGCCGGAGGCCGGGGTGGCCGCCAGATCGCCGGCCATGATGGCGGCGGCACCCCGGTAGAAGCGGAACGGCGACTCCGTCATCCGCCCGTAGCGGATCGGCACCAGCTCCTGGACCCGCGTCGCGGACTGCTTCTCGATGACGTCCACCGGGTCCGGCCGGGACGGCGGCGCCTCGAACCCGGCGTGGCTCGACCGGGGTGCCCTGGCTCTCGCCTCCCTGCCCAGAGCGGCGCGCTCCTGCGGGGAGAGCCGCAGCTCACCGTGCGTGGCGATCGACACATCCTGAGTCATCGCACTGCCTCCTGACCGCTGTAGCCGTGGCACCGGCGTGACCGCGAGCACCGCCGCGGCCGGACTGCGCCGCCCGCGGGCACCGGCGCAGCCCCCGGTGCTCCTTCCATGCTGCCCGCTGCCGGGACGGAGCGCGCGAGGGGAGCCGGGCTCGCAGGCGCGGGTCCGCAGTCGGGTCTGCGGTGGGCTGTGCCGCCGCGCCACGCCATGGCCGGCGGGTAGGCTCTCGGCGCTGAACAGGTGGCCAAGGAGAGTACGTGGTGGCTGGCGAGGGCCGGGGCGATGACGACCGGGCAGACGGCCGGGAGGGTGACCTCGCGGTCGGCCGGGTGCGGCTGGCGACGATCGCCCGGCAGTGGGGCCGGATCGGCTGCATCGGGTTCGGTGGCCCGCCCACGCATATCGCTCTGCTGCGGCAGCTCTGCGTCGAGCGTCGCGGATGGATCGCCGCGGAGGAGTTCGAGGACGGGATCGCGGCGACCAGCCTGCTGCCGGGGCCGGCCTCGACCCAACTGGCGATCCTCACGGCGTGGCGGCTGCGGGGCCTGCGGGGGGCACTGGTCGGCGGTCTGTCGTTCATCGTGCCGGGGCTGCTGCTGATCCTGGCACTGTCCGCGCTGTTCCTGTCGGGGCAGCCGCCGCTGTGGGTACGCGGGGCCGCGGCCGGCGCCGGTTCGGCGGTGGCGGCGGTGGCGGTGCAGGCGGCGGCCGGCCTGGTGCCGGCGAGCTGGAAGCGGGCCGGGGCGGCGCGTTCCGCGCGGGGCCGGTGGATCGGCTACCTGCTGGCGGGTGGGGCCGGGGCCGCGCTGCTGGGCCCATGGCTGGTGCTGGTGCTGCTGGCGGCCGGCGTCATCGAGGTCGCGGTACGGGTCACCCTTCTGACCTGGGCGTCTCCGCCGGGTCTGACGCACTGCCGAACCGTGCCCTGCCGCGCCGCCGCCCGGCCGATGCCCTGACCGCAGCCCCGGCCCTTGGCGGGCTCAGGCCTCGGCGGTGACGGGGCGGTGGGGCGCGGCGGCGGTGCTGTCGCGGACGATCAGCTCGGGCCGCAGCAGTTGCAGCGAGTTGGCCGGTGCCGTCGACGCGGTGACGGCGCGCAGCAGCTGCTCCACCGCCTGCCGGGCCATGGCGCGCTTGGGGATCGACACGGTGGTCAGTGCCGGGCGTGACAGCCGCACTTCCGCGTTGTCGTCGTGCCCGACCACCGACAGGTCGTCCGGCACCGAGCGGCCGAGGACCCTGGCCGCCTCCAGCGCGCCGAGGGCGAGTACGTCGTGGGTGGCGAAGACCGCCGTCAGGCCGGGGTCGGCGGCGAGTGCGGCACTCGCGGCGGCGAAGCCGCCCTCCGGGGTCGGCTCGGGCGCGATGTGGACCGCGTCGTCGGCGACCGTCAGCCCGTCGGCGGCGAAGGCACGCCGGAAGCCCTGCACCCGGACGGTGTGGGCCGGACTGGCCAGGACCGCCACCCGCCGGTGTCCGAGTTCGCGCAGATGCCGCCCGGCCAGGAACCCGGCCCGCTCGTAGTCGATGGTGACCACCGGGTAGCGGTCCGGGGCCTCGGTCTCCCACGCGCAGAGCACCACCGGGAAGCGGGCACCGGCCAGCAGCGGCAGATGGTCGATCAGATCCCGGTCACCGGCGATGAGCAGCGCGTCCACCGAGCGGCTGGACAGGCCGGCCAGCTGCCGCCGGGCGCGCTCGCCGTCGAGACGGGTGGTGCACAGCAGCAGGTGGTAGCCGTTGCGCTCCAGGACGTCCTCGACCTCCTCGACGACCTCGGAGTAGAAGGAGCTCGCGACGGTGGGGACGAACAGGCCCACCGTCTTGGTGGTCCCGGTGGCCAGCGACCTGGCCACCAGGTTCGGGGTGTAGGCGAGCTCGTCGATCGCCGCGCGCACCCGGGCGGCGGTCGCCGGGCGCACCGGCACCCGGCCGGTGATGACGTTGGACACGGTCTGCTTGGTGACCCCGGCCCGCTCGGCCACATCCTGCATCGTCGTCGCCATGGGTCCCCCTCGCCCTTGACCGATCCAATGACCGTCTCGCCGATACGCCAGCAGGGCAGTCGTGAACTGACGATTGGTCATGAACAGCCCGGTCAGTCAACTCGCGTACATCAGCTTATGCCTGATCATAGCGCTTGGCACCGGAACGGCGTGTAGCAATCTCGCACTCGCATCTTGTTTTACCGGTCAAGTGAGCCGTACCGTTCCGATCCACCAGCGGGCACAGCGCCGGAGCCGGGGACCGGCCGCATGCCCGTGCCCGGTTCGCGACGGGTCCGCCGCGCAGGCGCGCCCGGTCACACGAAGGAGCAACTGTGTCCACTGCCCGAAACAGGCTCGTCGGCGCGCTCGGCGCCGCGGCGCTGGCGCTGGCCGGCAGCGCCGCGGCCGCGACCGGCGCCTCGGCGGCCCCGCCGCCCGCCACGTACACGGTCACCATCGGCTCGACCGGCAGCTACGCCTACCCGGACGACACCCCGGCCAGCGCCTTCGTCGACAAGGACGGCAGCTTCTACTTCCAGCAGTCCCACTCGCTGTACGGCGCCACCGATCCCCGGGCCTGGGACTTCTACACCGGTACCGACTTCGACAGCGCCACCCGGTCCAGCGCGATCAGCGACGCGGTGAACCCCGCCAACCCGAACGACAGGAACAACGACACGACCTGGCGCTGCAACAACAGCCCCACCGGGCTGGAGGCGACGTCGGCGGGGTCGGGCTCCGGTTACTCCCAGCGCAACTACTGCGACCTGGTCGGGGTCTGGGTCGACCCGGACACCGGGGACTGGCACGGGCTGGTGCACAACGAGTTCACCCCGCAGCCCTTCGGCGACGGACTGCACTACGACTCGATCGACTACGCCGTCTCGACGGACCAGGGCAAGGTGTGGACCATCGAGGGCCACGCGATCACCTCCCCGTACAGCACCGCCCGCAACGACACCACCGCGTTCCCCAACCAGACCTACGACTACGGTGACGGCGACCCGCGGCTGTTCGTCGACACCGCCTCGGGCTACTTCTACGTCTACTACGGCTCGCGCATCATCCCCAAGGCCGGTGTCGGCGGCAGCAACGGCGGTCTCGCGCACGTCGCCCGTGCCCCGCTGTCCTCGAAGATGGCGGCCGGTTCCTGGTCGAAGTGGTACGACGGCTCCTGGTCGCAGCCGGGCATCGGCGGCATGGAGAGCAACATGGTGCCGGCCACCGCGTCCGCGCCCTCCGGCTACACCCCGGTCGGCGGCGACTACAGCCCGGCCAGCACCGGCACCGTGGACCAGCAGGTGGCGGCCGGCCAACTCCCGGCAAAATCGGACCTGTTCATCATGAACATCGCCTACGACGCCTACCTGGGCCTCTACATCGGCGAGCCCGAGGTGGTCTCCGGAACCGCCCCGCAGCGGTACTACGTGACCGACGACCTGTCCACGCAGCAGTGGTACCTGGCCGGCGACTCCGGCAGCTACACCTCCGGCTCCTGGTACCGCTGGTTCGTCGACGGCGCGAACCGGACGAACTCCACGATCATCGGCAAGACCTTCCGCTCCTACTGCGCCATCGCCTGCGCGAGTTCCGACGGCGAGTACGCCAACGAGACCGTCGACTCCACCTCGCCCGCCGCACCCCTGCTGGACCCGGCCACGACGTACCGGATCAGCAACGCGGACGGCCGGGTGCTCGCCCAGGTCTCCGGCGGTTCGGCGACCACCTCCGAGGCGGCCGCCACCGGCTCGAACCTGGAGGCGTGGGCCTTCGCCGCGAACGGCGACGGCTCGTACCGGATCACCAACGCCGGCAGCGGCCTGCTCCTGGGCGTGGACTCCGGCTCCACCTCCGGCCGGGCCTGGGGTGCGGCCCCGTCCGTCGGCGCGGCCGGGTCCGGCGGACCCACGGTCGGCCAGCAGTGGTTCGTCGTCCCGCAGCTGTCCGCCGCCGACGGCACCGCCACCGGCGCGTACCGGCTGGTCAACCGCTACAGCGGGCTGGTGGTCGGGCTGTCCGCGGACTCCGGTCGCTCCGCCGAGACCACCCCCACCCGCACCTGGACCAACAGCACCGGCAACGCGGTCGGCGGGTCACGCACCGCCGCCGAGCAGACGCTGACGATGACCGCCGTCGGCTCGACCGCGGGCAACCTCAACGGCGCCCACACCCTGGTCACCGGCGGCAAGGCGCTGGACGACCCCGGCCACAGCAGGTCCGCCGGCACCCAGCTCATCACCTGGGGCGTCAACGGCGGCGCCAACCAGAGCTGGCAGTTCACCCAGCAGTCCGACGGCTCCTACCAGTTGGTCAACGCCGAGTCCGGGCTCTGCGCCGACGTCAGCGGCGGCTCCACCACGGCGGGCGCCCGTGTGATCCAGTGGACCTGCACCGGCAACAGCAACCAGCACTGGAACCTCACCCGGCTGCCCGACGGCGGCTACACCGTCGCCTCCGCCCACAGCGGCCTGCTGCTCACCACGGCGTCGACGGCCGACGGGTCGACGGTGACGCAGCAGGTGAACACCGGCTCCGCGCTGCAGCAGTGGACGATCAGCTGACCTGACCGGCGCGCGCCCCTGCCCGGGTCCCGCGCACGGCCGACCACCGCCCGGGTCCGGGGTGCCCCGCCCCCGGGCCCGGACGGAGCGGCGGGGGCCCGGACGTCGTGTGCGGGACATCGGCGGCAGACGGCCGGCCGCGGGCCCGTTCGCACGGGCAGACGTGCTGCGGGCACGGGCCGCGTGCTGCGGGCACGGGCCGCGGGCTGCGGGCGTCGGGGGCGCTGTGCGAGGCTTGCCGCCATGGATCTCACACGGCAGTTCGCGATGCCCCGGGGACCGCTCGGCCGTCTGGTCGGCAGGCTGATGGCGGTGATCAACAAATCCCAGGTGGAGGCCGTTGTTGCCGAGTTGGCCGCGGTGCCCGGTGAGCGTGTGCTGGAGATCGGGTTCGGCCCGGGCGTCGGGCTGGTGACGCTGGCGCGGACGGCGCCGGAGGTGCGGATCGAGGGCGTCGACCCGTCCTCCGCCATGGTGGCGCAGGCCCGGCGCCGGGTCCGCCGCTTCGGCGGGCGGGTGCGGCTCCGGGAGGGGACCGCCGCCGCGCTGCCCTGGGAGGACGACAGTTTCGACGCCGTGTTCGCGGCCAACAGTGCGCAGCTGTGGCAGCCGAGAGTCGGCTCGCTGGCCGAGGTGCTGCGGGTGCTCCGGCCGGGAGGGCGGCTGGTCCTCGGTGTGCTGGAGCGGGCGGTGCTGCCCGACGGCGGAAGCGCTGGGCCGCAGTTCGACGAGGTCCTGCTGCCGGACGTGGAGGCGGCGGGGTTCGCCGGCGTCGAGGGCGAGTGGCGGCCGTCGAACCTGGGCGGCAGGGAACTGCTCGTCCGGGCCGTCCGCCCCGCCGGGAACGACCGCGACAGCGGGTGACCGTCCGCCGACCTCAGGCGACGAGTCCGTAGATGCTCTTGCTCACCAGCCAGAGGCCCACCAGGAGCGAGATCACCACCACCGCCTGATCGGTGTGGTTGTCCATCCATACGCGCAGCCGTTCGAGGTCCCGGCCCGCCGGCTCCGGGGCGAACGCGGTGTAGAGCTCCATGGCGAGAATGCTCGCCGTGGCGAGCAGGCAGAAGGCCATCAGGGCCAGGTACGAGCCGACGCTGGACACCTTGGCCTGCACCACGACCGCGGCACCGGCCGCCACCATCCCCCAGGGCTGCAGGAACACCCCGAAGCCGGCCGCTGTCCAGGCGGAGACGTCGTGCAGCCGGGTCGACCAGGTCGCCGGTTTGCGGGTGTGGCCGGCCGCCGTGCGGCGTCTGTGCTCGCCGTAGGCGATCAGGCCGACGCCGACTGCCAGTTTGACGGCCTCGGCCGCGGTGGAGGGTGCGGTCCCCGGCCTCGGAGGGTCCCCGCCCGTGCCGAGCAGGACCAGCGCGACCACCAGCGCCAGGCAGGCAAGCCAGGCCAGGACGAAGGCCGCTCCCTTCCGCACGCCCCGACGCGCGGTGAGGATCAGGATGAACGCGGTGTTGTGGAGCGGGCCGAGCGTGATAGCCATGCCGATGACGAAGAGGTCCAGAAGCATCGTCGGCCCCTCACTGTGGGCTTTCCAGACGACGCAGTGAGCTGGGACGGCGCGGGCTCTGGTGGGTTCCGGTCGGCAGCATCCGGATGTCCCCGCTCTCGCTGATCTCGGCCCGGATGATCCCGGTGGCGTCGCTGTAGACCGGATGCCCGCCCGGGCCGGTGGCGCCCGTCCGGCGCACCTCCACCCGGTCGGGCAGCTCGGCTTCCGCAGGGAAGATCAGTTCGTAGCCGTTGATCGACATCGCCTCTCCTCGGAGGGCAATCGGTCGGTTGCTGTACGCGACAGCCGGACGCTGCTCGCTCCCCCTATCAGAACCCCCGTCCCCGAAGGGCGCATCCCGGCCGCACCGCTGCGCAACGCGACCGCGTGGCCCGGGTCAGCGGACCCGGGCGGTGAGGAGGGGCTGGAAGAACCCGCTGTCCTCGGGCGGCAACCACGCCGTACGGTCGAATCCCGCCCCGGTCACGAAGCCCTCCAGTTGCTGCGAGGTGAGGGCCCAGTACGCGGTGCGCCGTACTTCGACACGCCAGTCGTCACCGTCGGGGATCAACTGGAAGAGCTCCAGGTCGTAGCGTTCGCCGTCCTCGTGCCAGTCCCACAGCTGGAAGCTGACGGTCCGGTCGCGTCCCCGCCCGTGGGACTGCGGGGTGGTCGAGGCGGGGTGGGACTGCCGGATCCCGTCGTAGGGCCGGGTGCTGACCAGCAGCAGGCCGTCCCTGCGCAGCACGCGGCGCATCTCCCCCAGTGCCGTGGCCTGGTCTTCCGCGGTCAGCAGGTGCGGCAGGGCGTTGTCAGCGCACACGACCACGTCGAAGGCGGCGTCCTCGAAGGGCAGCGACCGCATGTCGGCATCCCGCGTGGTCATCTCCAGGCCGTGCCGGGCCGCCTCGCGCCCGGCCCGCTCAGCGGCCACCGGGCTGATGTCCGTACCCGTCACCCGGTGTCCCTGCAGCGCGAGGCCGACGGCCTGGGTACCGATCCCGCACGCGCAGTCCAGTACCGTGACGGGCTCCGCGCCGAGGGCCGAGCGGATCACCGCGTCCAGGGCCTTGCCCTGGCGCACCACCGCTCCGTCCCAGTCACCGTAGATGAGGTGGTAGTCCGCCGCGAGCTGATCGTAGAACCGTGCCACCGAAGCATCGTCCATGGCCGCCAGAGTAGCCACCTCACCCGCCGAACAAGGGATGACCGCCTGGTTCGGGCGCTGTTCGGCGGGTGGCTGTCGACCCGTCAGGAGGGTGCCGGGGCGTCACGTCGGGCGAGGGCGTCGGACGCCCTGGCGGTGGCGTAGAAGGAGGCGGCCAGGGTCAGGACGAGGAGGACGCCGACCGCGAGGATGCCTCCGGTCGCCACGGGTGCCGTACTGCCGGGTGCCGCCTCGGTACGCGCGGAGCCGCTGAGGAAGGGGATGACGGCCAGCACCCCGCCACCGAGCGCGACCTCGGCCCAGACGACCCTGGGGAAGTGTCGCAGCGTCAGCCTCAGCAGCGAGGACGTCGCGTCGGCGCGGCGGGCCCGGGCGATACGCGGCATCAGCCAGAGCTGGTTGAAGCCACCAGCGGTGATCATGCCCAGGACCAGGCCGATCTTGACGAGCAGGAACAGCCCGTAGGTCGTGGTCCACAGCTGCGGGACCGTGCCCACGTGCTTCCAGGTCATCCACAGACCGGAGACCATTACCGCGCCGACGCAGACCAGCGCGACCAGGCCGAAGCGTCGCCACAGATCCGCCCACAGCACGCCGGCGTGCTCCCCCGGCGCACGCCTGGCGGCGGCCAGGGTGACCAGCAGGGTCAGGCCGCCGACCCATACGGTGCCGCTGACGATGTGGACCTGGACGAGCAGGGTGTCGAGCAGGGCGTCCGTACCGGTGAGGGCTTTGGCCGGAATCGCGCCGACCAGCGTTGTCGCCAGTGTCAGCGGCAGCGCGACCAGTGCGAGGGCGTCCGCGTGGCGCCGCGCCCGCGGGCTGAACAGGGCCATCAGCACGGCGGAGGCGAGCACCAGGACGAGGTTCTGGACCAGGATGAGCGTGCCCTGCGCGATCCAGGCGTCCGGCTGGGCCGGTGCGCGGAGGAACGCCGCTATCTGCGTCGGCGTCAGCGCGGAGGCGAACGGCATGCCGTGGCCCGAGCGGGCCACCCGGGCCGCGAGCTGGAAGTACCCGGCGACCAGCAGCACCACCCCCGACCAGGCCATGAACACCGCGGCGCGGCGCCGCAGCACCTCGTTCCCAGCGGCACCGCCGGCCCCCGAGCACAGGGCCGGGCGGACCGTCGCCGCGTAGGTGACGGTGGCGCCGATGGCCCCGCACATGCCGATGAAGTAGCCGGACTTGGTCAGCACGCGCCACAGCGCAGGTGTGGTGTAGCCGGCGGCGGACAGCAGTGAATGAGGAAGGCTCATAAGGTTAGGCTAACCTAACTTACTGACGGACTGTCCAGGGCCCCTCCTGGTGACAGCGCAGGGTGGGTCCGCAACGATGCTGCGGACCCACCCTGATGAGCCCGGCGGGCTACGTGCGGCTGCGGGCGAAGTAGCGGGCGCGGACGCGGTCGAGCAGGATCGCGACGCCGAGGACCGCGCCCTGGACCACCTGCTGGTCGTAGGGGCTGACCTTGAGGGCCAGCAGGCCGTTGGTGATGAACTCCAGCAGGATCGCGCCGGCGGCGATGCCGGCGATCCGGCCGGCGCCGCCGAACAGCGACACCCCGCCCACCACCGCGGCCGCGATCGCGGTCAGTTCCCAGCCCGCGCCGACCGAGGGGTCGGCCACGTTCATCCGGCCGATCACCAGGACGCCGACGACGCCCACCAGCACCGCGCTGGCGACATAGGTGGCGGTGATCCGGCGGCCGGTGGGGATGCCGGCCAGCCGCGCGGCCTCCTTGTTGCCGCCGACGGCGTAGACCTGCCTGCCGACATAGGTGCGCTCCAGCACGAACCAGGCGACGACGGCCGCCCCCACGAAGAACAGTGCGGGGACCGGAACCTCGCCGATGTAGTACTGACTGAGGTTGCTGAACATCGGTGAGATGTTGTTGATCGGCGAGCCGCTGGTGATCGCGAGCGCCAGTCCCTGGGACACGGTGTAGGTGACCAGGGTGATCACGAAGGGCGGCACGCTGAGGCGGGTGACCATGGTGCCGTGCCACAGCCCGACCACACCGCAGATCACCAGGGTGACCAGGATCGCCAGCGGCGCGGGCAGGCCCTGGTTGACGTTGAACCAGGCGGCGAGGATCCCGGCCAGTCCGGCCAGCGCGCCCACCGACAGGTCGATGCCGCCGGTGAGGATCACCAGCGACTCGCCGATCGCCAGGATGCCGACCTGGGAGAGGTCACGCCCCATCACCTGGAGGTTGCCGACGGCGGTGTAGGTAGGCGCGCTGGAGGCGATCCCGACGAAGACCAGCACGCAGGCGATAATGACGCCGGCTTCCGGCGACTGGGCCAGCGTGCGGAGCAGGGCGGTGGCGGCCGGGCGGGCGCGCGGCGGCGCCTGTTCGGGGGTGAGCGTGCTCTGGGCGCTCATGGTGCGGCTCCGATGTTCAGCCGTCAGAAGCTTCTGCGGTCAGTTGCTTCTGCGGTCAGGTCTTCTGCGGTCAGGTCTTCAGGAGTCAGGGGGCGGTCGGGTGGAGGGTTCCGGCGGCGGCTGTCATGATGCGTTCCTTGGTGGCGTCGGCGCGGTCGATGACCTCGACCACCCGGCCGTGGTTCATCACCGCGATCCGGTGGCAGATCCACAGCAGTTCCTCCAGTTCCGAGGAGGCGACCAGCAGCGCCGTGCCGTCCTGGGCCGCCCGGTCGATCAGCGCGTAGATCTCCGCCTTGGCGCCGACGTCCACCCCCCGGGTGGGCTCGTCCAGCAG
This sequence comes from Streptacidiphilus sp. EB129, assembly GCF_041262645.1. Classification (NCBI taxonomy): domain Bacteria; kingdom Bacillati; phylum Actinomycetota; class Actinomycetes; order Kitasatosporales; family Streptomycetaceae; genus Streptacidiphilus; species Streptacidiphilus sp. EB129. The sequence goes on along the minus strand of NZ_JBGCCS010000020.1, from coordinate 9,418 downwards.
TAGCAGTCGTGGCTCGGCCGCGAAGGCACGGCCGAAGATGGCGCGCTGCTGGTTGCCGCCGGACAGCGACCCGATCGGCTGCTCCACCGACTGCATCCGGACGTTGACGTCCTCGGCGATGCGCTGCGCCTCGGCGCGCTCGCGGCGCGGACCGAGCAGGCCCCGGGTGCTGATCCGCCGGAGCACCGAGACGACGACGTTCGCCCGGATCGAGGCGAACAGCACCAGCGACTGCTCCTTGCGGTCCTCGGGGATCAGCGCGATCCCGGCCGCCACCCCGTCGCCGGGTCCGCGCGGAGCGTAGGACGCGCCGCCCAGCCACATCCGGCCGCCGGTGGACGGCTGCGCGCCGGCGACGGTGTGCACGAGCCGGCTGCGGCCCGATCCCATCAGCCCGGCCACGCCGAGGATCTCGCCCTCGCGCAGTTCCAGGTCGACCGGGCCGAGGCCGTCCGCGGTCAGGCCCTCGACCCTGAGCAGCACCGGGGTGTCGGCGGGCGGGGCCTTCGGGTCGCCCTGGGTGACCTCGCCGCCGACCATCTCGCGGATCAGCCGCTCCTCGGTGGCCTGCTCCGGTTCGAGGTCCGCGACCAGCCTGCCGTTGCGCAGCACCAGGATCCGGTCGCTGATCGCGCGCACCTCGTCCAGCCGGTGCCCGATGAACAGCACCGTGCCGCCGCGCGCGGCCAGTTGCCGGGCCAGGCCGAGCACCATCCCGGCCTCGACCGGGCCGAGCGAGGAGGTCGGTTCGTCCAGGATCAGCAGCGAGGGCTCGCGGCCCCAGGCCTTGGCGATCTCGATCATCTGGCGGGTCGGCACCGGCAGGGTGCGCACCTCGCGGGTGACCGGGATCGCGGTGGCGGACAGTCCGATCTCCTCCAGCATCGCCGCAGCCTCGGCGCGCTGCGCCCGGCGGTCCACCAGGATCCGCCGCCGGGAGTTGCGCGGGCGCCGGCCCAGCAGCAGGTTCTCCGCCACCGACAACTCGCCGACCAGCGGGAACTCCTGGGAGACCAGCGCGACGCCGAGCTGTCCGGCCGCCTCGGTGGAACCGGCGGCCAGCGGGCTGCCGTTGATCTCGATGTCGCCGCCGTCACGGTGCACCGAGCCGGCCAGCGTGCCCATCAGTGTGGACTTGCCGGCGCCGTTCTCGCCGACCACGCCGACCACCTGGCCGGCGTAGAGGTCGAGCTCGGGCAGGTCCAGGACGCGGACCGGGCCGTAGGACTTGTGCACCCCCCGCAGCCGCGCGGTGACCGCGCGGCCCGGGGCGTCGTTCGAGGTCGTCATGGTCAGCCGATTCCGAGCTGCGACTCAAGGGACTGGTAGGCGCTCAGGTCCGACTTGGTGACCAGGCCCACGCCGGAGCTCAGCGTGGAACCGTCGGACTCCAGGTAGGGCTTGACGATGGCCATGGTGGCGTCCTTGCCGAGGACCTTCTCCGCGGCCAGGATGTACGCCCCCGTGTAGCCCTGCTGGTAGGGCATCTGGACGACGGTGCCGGAGATGACGCCGGACTGGATGAACTGGAGGGTCTGGGCGTCGGAGTCGTCCGAGACGATGTGCACCGAGGCGGTCTTGCCCGCCGAGGTCACTGCCTGGGCCAGCGCCGGGCCGTCGTAGGAGTAGACCCCGTACAGGCCGTTGACGTCCGGGTTGTTGGCCAGGATGGTCTCGGCGTCGGAGGTCGCGGTGCTCGCCGACAGGTTGTCGTCGACCTTCTGGGCGATGGTGATGCCGGTGCCCTTGAGCGCGTCCTCGAAGCCCTGGATCCGCTGGGTGGCGTTCGAGGCGGTGAGCGAACCGACCAGGATGGCCACCTTGCCGGAGCCGCCGAGCTCCGTCTTCATCGCGGTTCCGGCCTGGAATCCGGCGGTGTAGTTCGGGGTGCCCAGGTAGAGCGAGGAGGCGTCGGTGCCGGGCAGTGGGGAGTCGATGGCCAGGACCGCGACGCCGCCGGTGACGTCGGTGTGGATGGTGCCGGCGGCCGAGGTGGGGTCGATGGCGGACAGGGAGTAGCCGGTGACGCCCTGCGAGCGCAGGGTCTCCAGCTCCGAGTTCTGCTCGGTCAGCTTGCCGTTCGGCGGGGCGAAGTAGGTGCATTTGCCACTGGAGATGCCGAGGTCGGAGCAGCCCTTGAGGAAGCCGACCTGGCCTGCCTTCCAGTAGTCGGCGGCCACGTTGACGACCATGGCGATGTTGACGCCGGAGAGGTCCTTGCCGGCCAGCGCGGACTTGAGGGCGGCGTCGAGCTTGCCGAGGTTGTCCTGGTTGAAGGTGACCGAGCCGGACAGCACGGGCCCGGCGGCTGCGCCGGAGCCGGACGGGGCGGCGGCGGTGGTTCCGCCGGTGGGGCTCTTGGAGCAGGCCGCTGCGGTGAGCGCGAGCAGTGCTGCCGTCGCGACGGCAGCGGCGGTGCGGGATCTACTGATGCCAATCATCGTTGATCGGGGCCTTTCCTGGCGGATGTGTTGGTGGGTCGAGTCGAGCCGTGTGGAGGCTTGTCGGGGGGGTGGGGGTGGATGTCTGACGGTGTGTCGGGTTCGGCGCGGGCCGATCCCCGAAGCCCTGCCCGTGCGGGATGGCGGGCCGGACAGGGAGTCTGAGGCTGCCTCAGTCGGCGCTGGGGGCACGATATTTGTTAGCGCTAACATCGGCAGGAGGAGCTGTCACCGCTGATCCCTCATGTCCTGGTGGCGAGTGGGGCCGGGGCCGGCCGGTCAGCGGCGAGGACGTGCCGCCGAGGCGCGCACCACCAGGCTGGGCTCGATGGTGACACGCGGAATCACGGGTCTGGCCAACGAGGGGCTGCCCGAAGGCGGCCTGGACATGGACGGCCCGTGCGCGTGCTGCGCGTGGTGCGGGGACGGGGCGGCCTCGCCGATCATCTCGATCAGCGCACGCAGCGCGCGACGGCCGAGTTCGTCGAAGTCCTGGCGCACCGTGGTGAGTGGCGGGCCGAAGTACTCCGCCTCCGGGATGTCGTCGAACCCGATGACGCTGATGTCCTCCGGCACCCGCCGGCCCGCCAACTGCACGGCACGCAGCAGGCCGAGGGCCGTGTGGTCGTTGGCGCAGAACACGGCGGTGACCCCGGGGTCGCCGGCGATCCGCCGCCCGTGCTCGTACCCGGTCCGCGCCGACCAGTCGCCGCTGGTCAGCGGCCCGAACACGGGCGCCCCCCGGCTCTCCAGCGCACGTCGCCAGCCGGCCTCGCGCTCCTGGGCGTCAAGCCAGGAACGCGGTCCGGCCAGGTGATGCACCGTACGGTGGCCGAGGTCGAGCAGGTAGGAGGTGGCACGCTCGGCGCCGGCCTCGTTGTCCACGGCCACCGACGCCAGCGAGGCATGGGTGCCGCAGCCGACCGCGACCAGCGCCACCTCGGGGGGCACGTTCGCGAGCGCGCCGACCACGGTGGTCTGCGGCGCTATCACGATGATCCCCTCGACGGCCTGGTCCCGGAGCCGCTCGACCGCGTCGAGCACCGAACGACGGTCGAGGGCGGCGAGCGCGGCCACGGTGACGAAGTAGCCCTGCTGCTTGGCCGCCTGCTCGATGCCGTGGAGCATCGAGGCCGGGCCGTAGAGAGTGGTGTTGAAGCTGACCACACCCAGCGTGCGGGTGCGGCGGGTGACCAGGGTGCGGGCGGCGGCGTTGGGGCGGTAGCCGAGTTCGCGGATGGCCGCGTGGACCCGGTCCCGGGTGGCCGCCCGTACGTTCGGGTGATCGTTGAGCACTCGCGAGACGGTCTGGTGCGAGACACCGGCGATCCGGGCCACGTCCGCCATGACAGGTGCGCGGTCGCCGTCCATGGTCCACTCCTCCCCTCTTCTCTGCGGTCCGCTCCGACCCGGGGAGCGCTGTGGAGAATTGTTAGCGCCAACATTCCGCTCGGTCAAGGGCTTGGACAGCGAAGGTCGCCGATTCGGTCCCCCTCTGGCGACCGGGGATGGAGCCGAAACGGAGCCGGACCGGCGACGGATCGTGAGGAAGCGTCATTCCGAGGTTCGTGCCGACCCGTTGACCGGGCCTGGCGGGACGCGTACAACATGGGAGGGGCCGACCGGCCGACCGGTTCACTCCCGTCGGACGGCACGGACGGGCACATCGCCGGCTTCGGACCACCGGCCTGCGCTCTCGCGCCCGGCCCGCACGCGACGGCCCCACCACCCACCCAGACGCAGCACGGAGCGCAGCCCTGTGCGCGCATCGTCCGGCGTCAATTGTTAGCGCTAACACAGCGGGAAGGTTCACAGTGACTGGTCGACATGTGGCAAGAACACGGCAGGTGATCCGGGCACTGCTGTCGATGGGCGCGGTCATCGCGTTCCTCGGCGGCATCCTGGTCGGGACGATCGGCACGGCCCAGGCCGCGACGTCCCTGCCGTGCGACATCTACGGAGCCGCCGGCACCCCCTGCGTCGCCGCACACAGCACCGTTCGCGCGCTCTACGGCGCCTACAACGGCCCGCTGTACCGGGTCCAGCGCGGGTCCGACGGCACCGGTGCGGACATCTCCACGCTCAGCGCCGGCGGCTACGCCGACGCGGCGGCCCAGGACAGCTTCTGCGCCGGCACGTCGTGCGTCATCACCGAGATCTACGACCAGAGCGCGGAGCACAACAACCTGACCATCGCAGGCCCCGGCGGCAACGGCGGCCAGGACGTGGGCGCGGTCGCCAACGCGCTGCCGGTGACGGTCGGCGGCCACAAGGTCTACGGGGTGTACGTGTCGGCCGGGGTCGGCTACCGCGACGACGCCACCACCGGCATCGCGACCGGCAGCCAGGCGCAGGGCGAGTACATGGTGGCCGGCGGCACCCATGTGAACAGCGGCTGCTGCTTCGACTACGGCAACGCCGAGACGTCCAACGACGACACCGGCAACGGCCACATGGACGCGATCAACTTCGGCACGGAGTGCTGGTTCTCCCCCTGCTCCGGCTCCGGCCCCTGGGTCCAGGCGGACCTGGAGAACGGGCTCTTCGCCGGCGGGAACGGCTCCGACACCGGCAACAAGGGCAACTCCAGCGCCTTCGTCACCGCGCTGCTCAAGAACAACGGCACCACCACGTACGCGATCAAGGGCGGCAACGCCCAGTCCGGCGGTCTGACCACCTGGTACGACGGAGCGCTGCCCAACCTGGGCGGCTACGCCCCGATGCACCAGGAGGGCGCGATCATCCTGGGCACCGGCGGCGACAACAGCAACAGCTCCATCGGCTCCTTCTTCGAGGGCGTCATGACCTCCGGCTACCCCACGGACGCGGCCGACAACGCGGTCCAGGCCAACGTCGTGGCGGCCGGCTACACCACCGGCGCCGGCAGCGGCGAGGTGCACGCGATCGGCGCGGGCAAGTGCCTGGACGTGCCGAACTCCAGCACCACTCCGGGGGTGCAGCTGCAGATCAACACCTGCGGCGGCGGCTCCAACCAGACCTGGACCCGCACCTCGGCCAACCAGCTGACCGTCTACAGCGGCAGCACCACCCTGTGCCTGGACGCCTTCAACAACCAGACCACGGCCGGCACCAAGGTCGAGACCTGGACCTGCAACGGCGGCGCCAACCAGCAGTGGCAGTTCAACGCCAACGGCACCGTCACCGGCGTCCAGTCGGGTCTCTGCCTCGACGTGACCGGCGCCAGGACCGCGAGCGGATCGCCGGTCGAGCTGTGGACCTGCAACGGCGGCAGCAACCAGCAGTGGACGCTCGGGTAGCTCCGACGCTCGGCTGATTCCGACGCTCGGCTGATTGCGACGATGTGGCCCGGCCTGCCCGTACCTCCGATCCCCCACGGCGGAGGAGGGGCCGGCCGGGCCTTCGCTGGGGCGGGGCCCGGCCGGTGATGGCAAGTTCGCGCACACGAGGTGTCGATGACCGGCGGTGTAGTGGGCAGTCATGGCTCCGGTTGTCCCATTCGCGACAAGTGCTCGGGCGCACGGGTCGGCGAGACACGGACAGAGGCGAGCGGGGGCTGCGCCTATTCTTGAATGTACTCAGGCAAAACGCGCGGCGGCCAACTACCGACACCGAACAGGCCCATCGAGTAGGCCTTCGAGACCAGGGCCGCCCGATTGGTGACCTTGAACTGCCGCAACATATTGCTCACGTGGTACTCGATGCCCTGGCGGCTGAGGTACAGGCTGGCCGCGAGCTGCACCGTCGTGACGCCGGTGGCCACGCCCTCCAGGATGCGGGCGTCTATCTGCTTCAGCACCTTCTTGGGGCTGATCAGCACGCGGCTGTCCTCGTCCAGCCTCGCGGGATCGGCCAGCATGACGAAGGTCTTGACATCACCCACATCGCCGACGACGGCCATTCCGGTGAGATCCCAGGAGAATTCCGTCTGCGTCGCCCAGAGCGCCGGGAGCCGCTCCATGAATCGATTGCAACGACGCTGCTGCAACCGCTCGAACTGTCGCATCACGTGCTGCCGGATCGCCGGGTGGAGCAATTCGAATAAAGCCCGGTCCCGAATTTGGCGAGCATGGAATCCGGTATGCTCCAGGAATGCGGCATTGGTTTCCTTGATGCGCATCCGGGGATCCATAACGGCAAGTCCGACGCCGCCCTGCTCGACATTCTCCAGGAATATGTGGCCGTATTCGTCCGCTCTTACGAGTGGATCCGCGGCGGCATTCCGCGGTTCGCTCCGACGCCGGTCCAGCAGGCTGACCTCGCCGCAGGGCAGGCCCCGACCAGTACGAGCAGACTCCATGTCATCGACGACGGCGCTGTTGAGCCAAGCCATGATGCACTCCCCAGTCTTTCATGCACACATACCCGACCAAGGCCCCGCCCCGAAGGCGGCGGCCCTCGCAACCCTAAGGACACCCCCGACCGTGAGGATTTTCCGATCCTGACGGCACAGACTGTGACAGCTTGGTATCGCATCGTCCGTAGACGTCACCGATCAGCCGGGTGCACGGTTGGTGAACTCTCCCACGGGGCCGACCGGGCCCCGCCGGAAGTATCTTCCTGATACAAATGTTCTCAGCCCGCTGTTTCCAGGGATACACATTTGAGGATGATCTGAGGTTACATTTACCTCAACGGAACCGGTGGCATTGTTCCGGTCCCGAATGCCACATGATCGACGGCTTAACGGACCGCATATGCACGCGGGTACCGGGGAGTCAGGACTCCCCCAGTTCACGGTCGATCAGGTCGAACATGTCGTCGTCGGAGATGCCCTCCAGGCCCTCGTCCGTCCGCTCCCAACGACCCAGCAGTTCCCGGAGCCGGTCCGCGACCTGCCGGCGCACCCCTTCGTCGCCGTCCACGATTGCCAGGGAGGACTCCAGCTGTTCGACGGCGGCCAGCGGGAGCATGTCCAACCGGGCAGAACCGGGCATGGCCGACCCCGAGGCGGCGGGCGCCATCGCCGAGTTGAGGTGCCTGGCCAGCGCGGCCGGCGTCGGGTGGTCGAACACCGCCGTCACCGGGATCCGCAGCCCGGTCACCGCGTTCAGCTGATTGCGCAGGTCGACGGCGGTGAGCGAGTCGAAGCCGAGTTCGCGGAACGGACGTGAGGCGCGCACCGCGTCGGGTGTCGGGTGGCCCAGCGTCCCCGCCGCCCGCTCACGGACCAGACGCAGCAGTTCCCGCTGCCGCTCGTCCTCGCCCATCGCCAGCAACCGCGCCGCGAGACCGACCGTGACGTCATCGGTCACCGCGTCGGCCGCGTCCAGTTCTCCGGCCCGGGCCGGCCGAGCCTGCGGCAGGGCGTCGAGCAGCGGACGGGGCCGGGAGAGCGTGTAGAGCTCGGCGAAGCGCGGCCAGTCGACCCGGGCCACCACGAGTGACGTGTCGTCAGCGTCCATCGCCTGCTGCAGGCAGGCGATGGCCTGCTCGGGTGCCATCGGGAGCACGCCGTTCCGGGCCAGCCGGGCGCCCTCGGCGGCGTCGACCATGCCGCCACCGTCCCAGGCACCCCAGGCGACGCAGGTCGCGGGCTGTCCGTGGTCGCGCCGGTACTGGGCCAGGGCCATGAGGTACGCATTGCCGGCGGCGTAGGCGCTCTGGCCCGCATTGCCCCAGACTCCGGCGGCCGAGGAGAAGAGCACGAAGGCGTCCAGGTGTTCGTCCGCCAGCAGTTCGTCCAGGTGGCGGGCGCCGGACACCTTCGCCGCCAGCGTCGCGGCGAGGTCGTCGAGGCCGGTGTCGACCAGCGGCGCAGGCTCGCCGGACACACCTGCTGTGTGCACCACGGCGGTCAGCGGCCCGTCGGCGCGGGCCTGCACCAGCAGTGCGGCGACGGCGTCGCGGTCGGCGAGGTCGCAGGCGACGGCGGTGGCGTGGGCGCCCAGGTCGGCGAGTTCGGCCAGGAGTTCGGCCGTGCCGGGGGCCTGGTCGCCGCGACGGCTGGTGAGCACCAGACGGGTGGCGCCGTTGGCCGCCAGCCAGCGCGCGACATGACCACCGAGTGCCCCGGTACCGCCGGTGATCAGCACCGTCCCACGCGGACGCCAGCTGCGATCCGACACACCATCACCGGCACGCGCCCGCACCAGTCGACGGCCGAAGACACCCGAGCGGCGCACCGCGACCTGGTCCTCACCGTCACCGCGAGCCAGCACCGCGCAGAACCGGTCGAGAACCGCGTCGTCCGCATCGGACGGCAGGTCGACCAGACCACCCCAGTTGGCCGGGGTGTCCAGTCCGGCCACGATGCCGAGGCCCCAGAGCTGGGCCTGCAGCGGATGGTCGAGCGGTTCGAAGGTGCCCACCGAGACGGCGGAGGTGCTGACACACCACAACGGGGCTGCCGTACCGAGGTCGGCGAGCGCCTGCATCAGCACGACGGTGGCGGCGAAGCCGGCGGTCAGCCCGGGACGGTGGGCGTCCGGGCGGTCGTCGGTGCCGACCAGGGAGACGATCCCGGCGAGATCGCCGCCCGCCGAGGCGGCACGGAGCGCGGCAGCCACGGCCTCCCGGTCGGCGCGAGCGGGATCGACACGGACGGTGACCGCCTCGGCCCCCGCGCGCCTTATGGCGTCCGCGACGGCGGGTGCCATGGCCTGGTCGTACTCGTCCGCGACCAGCAGCCAGCAACCGGACAGGCCAGGAGTGGTGGATGTGGTACGCGTCGCCAGGGGCTGCCAACTCACGGAGTGGCGCCAGGAGTCGAGATCCGCGCGGGCGGCCTCGCGGCGACGCCATTCGCTCAGCGCCGGCAACACCTCGGCCAGCGAGGCCGGTTCGACGGCGAGGCTGTCGGCCAGGGCACCGATGTCCTCACCGCGCACCGCCTCGACGACGTGCCAGAACCGCGCGTCATCGGAGTCTGCGACGGGCTCGGCCGCTGCGACGGGCTCGGATTCGAGCCAGTAGCGGGTGCGTTGGAAGGCGTAGGTCGGCAGGTCCACCATCCGACGACCCGAACCGATCACCGCCTTCCAGTCCACCTCCACCCC